>JAQICD010000161.1 GCA_027858715.1 Prolixibacteraceae bacterium | reverse complement strand
ACAATTTTACCTTTTACCAGAAACGCAATTGGATCGATGGATTTTGCGCCGGTGTTTTTTAACAAACGTCTGGCACGAGACCCCGAAAACCACGGCAATTATCGTCGTACAACCGATGCTTTTGAAGCTGCAACAGCAGTCTTGTATTTTTCGCCGGTACAGTATTTTGGTATAACTCCCAATAACCTGGAAGAACAACCCGGATACGTACTTGATTTCATTCGTGAAGTACCTACTACATGGGACGAAACTGTTCTTGTTGATGGACACCCCGGAAAAGAGGTTGTAATGGCACGTCGGAAAGGCGAAAAATGGTATGTGGTGGCTGTTAATGGTGAAAAGGAGGCTAAGGAACTTACTGTTTCTTTACCCATGCTGGCCAATCAAAAAGTGAATATGTTATTCGATAAAGAAGACAGAACAGCCGGAGAAAAGAAAATGAAGATAGATAAAAACGGTGAAGTAAAATTGAACCTTTTACCCGAAGGCGGTGCAGTGTTGTTTACGGAATAGTTGATTCGTTTTCATAAAAACCGATGTTTAACCTTTTTGTCAGGTATCATACATTGTTCGCGTTTGCCAAACCACTTGTAACGGTTGCGGGCTATAAAGCGGTAAACAGGATTTCTAAACCAGCGGGGAAGATACATCAGGAAATAAAGGTGACGGTAAAATTTTAAATAACGGGCAATTGTTAAAGCTGCATCCGATTCCTGGTGCAGCTTTCCATCTTCAATAAATAAAACCGAATCGTATATTTTAACGTTTTGAAAAGGAGTTAGAAGCTCGCTTGTTTCAGGGTTCTGTAAGGTGGCAAAACGTATTATTTCTTCTTTTTCGTGTTTTAGAACAAACTGAACAGCAGCATTGCATAAATTGCATACTCCATCGAAAAGTATAATGGGAGCATCTGTCTGTTTATCTGTTTGATTCATAATCTATTTTTAATCCTTCGGCCAGCCATTTAGCAATGGCCTGACGGTTGCCTTCAATGATAAATCGTTTAAGGTCGCGCTGATGGTTAATATTACCCATTTCAATGTAAGTAGCTACCGGGTAAGTATATTTTAGCATATAAAGGTTACGCGAAGTAACCGAACCATGATAACCTCGTCCGGGTTGATGATGGTTGTATTTTTCGTCGAAAGTATCGCGTAGTGTTAGTGCTGTTTTTTTTCCTGCTTTGCTGCGTTGATCGTAATAAAAGAATACGTCGATTTTTTCCCGTGTACTTCGCGAATCTACATGTATTATGAGTGCACGTTGGTATCGGCCTTTGTATTTTCTGTATAGCTTGTTTACAGCATCTTTTCGTTGTCGTAACCTTGCATTTTGGTTTAAAGGTATATACAGGTTTGTATAGCAAACCTCATCCTTGTCGGGTGCAAGATACCATCCGCCACGAATACCGTCGTCATTGTCGCGCGTAATCATGTAAACAACAGCACCCATCGAAAGCAGTTCACGTGCGAGGCGCAATGTAATATCATAAGCGTATTCGTCTTCGCACAGCTCCTTGCCATTATGTTTACTTACAGCACCGGGATCCGGACCGCCATGTCCCGAAACCAGATAATAAACCGTACCACTTAACTCGTTGCTTACAATTTCAACATCCTGATGTTCAAGGCCAAAAATAGGGAAGCGTTTAGTTATTTTTGATGCAGTCGATGATTTTTCTGTTTCAGCTAAGGCTTGTTTTTGTTCAAGAAGAGGCAACTTGTACTTTTTTCCAATTTGCAGCTCGTTGCCTCCGGCTAAAACATCTTCGTTTATTTTCTTGAATTTATTAATATACGAAAGTGGTATGCCGTAATCACGTAAAACACTGTAAATTCCATCACCACTTTTTGCTACATGGGTTTTATGTTCCTGTGCATAAACAGAGAGAGATGACATAAGACAGAAAAGAGCTACAAATACAAATGCAGGTATGATTTTTGTAAACTTTTTTTCTATTTTGAGTAATGGTTTTTTATCCATATTATAATAAACCTTATTTTTGGCTATTAATTTTGGCAAAATAAGAAAAAATCTATTCTATTACAGAACAATTAACTACTAAGAAATGAACATTCGATTGTTAATATCCATTATTGCTGCATTTCTGCTTGTATCGTGCGGTACGCTTACACAAACAGCTACTTACGATTATAAAAACCTGCCAATCAGCGATGTATCCGACTCTATAAGCGACCAAAACTTTGACGATATACTTAAACCTTACAAAAACGAAATCGAAGAGAAATTGTCGGAGTTTATAGCCAAATCAAATAACGGAATGGCCAGTTACCGACCTGAGAGTCCGCTTAGTAACTTCTTGACTGATTTGATTTTATCGAGTGCCAAACAATATTCTATAGATAATAATTTGAATATTAAACCTGAAATTGCGTTGTTTAATCACGGAGGTATCAGGGCTTCTGTACCCAAGGGTGAAATAACAATTCGAAATGCCTACGAAATTATGCCTTTTGAAAATGAACTGGTAATGGTTTTGCTAACAGGCGAACAGATAATCAGTCTTGCCGATTATATTGCGACGCGAAAAGGCGAGGGGGTTGCCGGTATCACTTTTGGCATGATGGCCGATAAAGCTATTGATATAAAAGTGCAGGGCGTAAAGGTTGATAAGAACAAGCAATACTGGCTGGTTACAAACGATTATATTGCCAATGGTGGCGACGGGATGAAAGTTCTGACCTGGGCTTCCGAACGCATTGATACAGGTTTGAAAATAAGGGATGTAATTATTGATGGTTTTACAACCATGAATGAAAATGGCAAAACAATTGATGCCAAAACGGATGGGAGAATTTACTATGTTGAATAGAAGACAATTTATACGTAATACCTTAATAGCGGGTGCCGGTTTGTATGCCTTGCCATCGTTGGCACAAAATACAAACGTTACACGATTAACAATTTTGCATACAAATGATTTACATTGTCATTTTGAGCCTTTTCCCGATAACGATCCTAAATATCCCGGAAAAGGTGGTATGAACCGCATTTCGGCTTACGTAAAACAACTTCGTAAATACAACCCCGAATTGCTGTTGCTCGATAGCGGCGACTTTTCGCAGGGAACGCCGTATTATAATTTTTTTAAAGGCGAAGTGGTTCTAAAACTGATGACCGAAATGGGCTACGATGCCACCACCATCGGAAATCATGAGTTTGACAGTGGCCTTGAAAGTTTTCGAAATGTAATGCAGTATGCCGGCTTTCCTATTATATCATCGAACTACGATTTTAGCGATACCCCAATCGATGGGATGATTAAAAAACATCTTGTTATCGAACGAAAAGGAATTCGTATTGGATTGTATGGTTTGGGAATTGAACTGCAAGGGTTGGCAGGTAAAAGCGTATGTGGAAACACAAAATACAATGAACCTCTTGATGTTGCGCTCGAAATTGAAGATTACCTCAGGTACGAGGAAAAATGCGACTTCATCATTTGCCTCTCACACCTGGGATATCAGTACGATTCACCAAAAATATCTGATAATATACTGGCTCGCGAAACCTACGAAACCGATTTGATATTAGGCGGACATACGCATACTTTCCTCGATTCTCCTGCTGAGTTCTCAAATAAAAACAAACGTCCGGTTGTTGTAAACCAGGTTGGCTGGGCATCGTTGATGTTGGGGCAGCTCGATTTCTTTTTTGAGCATAAGAAGAAAACACACCTTGACCTATCACCTAATAAACGTATTGGCGGATGATGCGTTCGGTTTTAATTTTACTATCATTATTATCGGGCTTGTTACTTAGCCTTCCCTGGCTCGGCGGCAGTGGTTTTGTGCTTTGGTTTGCCCTGGTGCCTGTTTTTTTTCTCGAAAATTATTTTACACGAAATAAAAGCACTTTTACGTCTCTGACATTTTGGTATTATGCCTTTGGAATAATGTTGTTTTGGAATGCTTTTACCACATGGTGGATATGGCATGCAACCCCTGCCGGGGCAATTTTTGCTATTGTTACTAATTCGTTCCTAATGTCGTTGGTCTGGTTGCTTTTTCACTTCGCTCACCGCACAAAAAATAGTGGTTTCGCTGTAATTTTTCTTATCGCTGCATGGTTGTCGTTCGAATACTTGCACTTTAACTGGGAAATGGCTTGGCCATGGCTTACTCTGGGCAATGGTTTTGCCAACGATGTGAAGCTGATTCAATGGTATGAGTTTACAGGTGTTATGGGTGGCAGCCTTTGGGTGCTAATAAGCAACTTTTTCATCTGGCAGCTAGTAAAATCTTATCTGTACCATGTACGCGGCTCGTTTTTAGGACGTGTGTTGCTTTTGTTGATTGTGATTTTGGTGCCTGTTACTTATTCGCTGGCTCGTTTTTGTAGCTATAACGAAAATGAAGCACCGGTAAAAGTGGCTGTTGTTCAGCCCAACATTGACCCATATAATGAGAAGTTTGACGAAATGCCTTTTCACGAACAATACAAACGTATGCTTGATTTATCGGCAACAGTAGCCGATCGGGGAGTGGACTTTTATATTGGACCCGAAACGGCGCTTCATAATGTAAATCAAAACTGGGTGGATAATGAGCTGGGGATTCGGATGATTAAACAGTTTTTGACCGAAAATGATAAAGATGCTGCTTTTATCACTGGAGCAATGACTTACAGGTATTACAATCAAATGGAAGATGCCACACCCACAGCGCGCTACAATGCTGATAGCTCGATGATTTTCGATGCTTACAATTCGGCATTAATGCTGAAAACGAACAAGCCTGTCGAAATGTATCATAAATCGAAACTGGTTGCTGGGGTCGAACAGATTCCGTTTGAACGCTATCTGGGGTTTTTAGATAACCTGGTAATTGACCTTGGCGGAACAACAGGCTCGCTAGCTACCGATTCAGCCACGGTGGTGTTTGAACATGAAGGTATTCATTTTGGTGTGCCAATATGTTACGAATCGGTGTTTGGTAATTACCTTAGTGGTTTTGTGAGAAATGGTGCCGAGGTGTTATTTGTTATCACCAACGATGGTTGGTGGAAAAATTCGCCAGGTTATCTTCAACATTTTTCTTTTGCACGATTACAGGCTGTTTCGTTAAGACGGAGTATTGCCCGGACTGCAAATACCGGAATAAGCGGATTTATCAATCAGCGTGGCGAGGTTATAACAAAAACGCAGTGGTGGGTTTCAGGAGTTGAAACTGCTACACTAAATCGAAATAAAACCCTGACTTTTTACGCAAAAACGGGCGATTTTATCGCCCGTGTATCATTGTTTATGTTTGTTTTAATGCTTTTGAACCTTTTTGTTGCCAGTTTTAAAATGAAAAATGATAGTATTGTTTGACTTCATTAAGCAATATTGGTAAAAACCTCCTGCACATCGTCATCATCATCAATTTTGTCCAGCAATTTGTCAACTTCTTCCATTTGTTCCTCTGTAAGTTCAACGGTTGATGTTGGGATGCGTTGTAAGTTTGCCTTGGCAACTTCAATTCCTAGTTCTTCAAATTTTGAGATTAATGTACCGAAATCAGTAAAATCGGCATAAGCGTACATGGTTCCGTTATTCTCTTCAAGGTTTTCAAGTCCGGCATCAATAAGCGACATTTCGAGTTCATCAATGTCCATGTCAGGTTTTTGAAACTCAATAACTGCTTTTCTGGAGAACATGAAATCCATCGACCCTGAGTGTGACAGACCTTGCCCCCATTTGTTAAACATCCATTTCATATTAGCCACGGTGCGGGTATGATTGTCGGTCATACATTCAACCATAAACATTGTACCGAAAGGTCCTTTGCCTTCATATAATTCTTCGGTATAGTTTTCGGCATCTTTACCTGATGCACGTTTAATAGCCGCATCGATATTGGCTTTGGGCATATTTTGTGCTTTGGCGTTTTGAATGGCCGTGCGCAATGTCGGGTTCATGTCCGGATCTTCGCCACCGGCTTTGGCTGCAACTGTTATTGCCTTGCCAAGCTTAGGAAATATTCTCGACATTTTGTCCCAGCGCTTCTCTTTGGCTGCCCTGCGATATTCAAATGCTCTTCCCATAATTATTTATTGATATATTTAGGCTTCAAAAATATAACGCTAAAATCAAAAACCATAACAAAGTTTAAAAAAAAATAAGCTTTGCTTCATACAGCCTCCGAAACTTTTGCGATTCAATTTTTCAGTTATCTTTGCCGAAAAATGATAACTTTAAAAATCAACCCCGTAATCAAGGTTTTAAATATATGAAGAATACACGCAACTTTTGCATTATAGCCCACATCGATCATGGTAAGAGTACGCTGGCCGACAGGATGCTACAGAGCACCGGTACAATCAGTGAGCGTGATATGAAAGAGCAGATACTCGACAGTATGGATCTGGAGCAGGAGCGCGGAATTACCATAAAGAGCCATGCAATACAAATGGTTTATAAACTTAATGGTGAAGAATACTTCTTTAACTTGATTGATACCCCGGGGCACGTCGATTTTTCGTACGAAGTTTCGCGTTCGATAGCTGCCTGCGAAGGTGCTTTGCTTATTGTTGATGCAACACAGGGTATCCAGGCTCAAACCATTTCTAACCTGTACCTTGCCATAGAACATGATCTCGAAATTATTCCGGTTTTGAATAAAATGGACTTGCCAAATGCAATGCCCGAGGTTGTAGAAGATCAGATTATTGAATTAATTGGTTGCAAGCGCGATGATATCATCCTAGCCAGTGGAAAAACAGGTGAAGGGGTTGAAAGTATTCTTGAACGTATTGTAACTCACGTTCCGTATCCAACCGGTAAGATTGAAGCCCCATTGCAAGCCTTAATTTTTGATTCTATTTTTAATACATTTCGTGGTGTAATTGCTTATTTTAAGGTGGTTAACGGTGTTATTCGTAAAGGAGATAGGATTAGATTTTTTGCTACCGAAAAAGAGTATAATGCTGACGAAGTTGGTGTGCTACGAATGGGAATGCTACCTCGCGAAGAATTACGTGCTGGTGATGTTGGTTACCTTATTTCGGGCATCAAAACAGCTAAGGAAATTAAAGTTGGAGATACTGTAACTCATGCAAAAAATGGTTGTAATGTACGCATTGACGGATTTCAGGAAGTGAAACCAATGGTTTTTGCCGGTGTTTATCCAATCGATAGCGACGATTATGAGGACTTGCGAACAGCCATGGAAAAATTGCAACTTAACGATGCTTCGCTTACTTTTCAGCCCGAATCGTCGGTGGCTCTTGGTTTTGGTTTCCGTTGCGGATTCCTTGGGCTTCTCCATATGGAGATTGTTCAGGAAAGGCTCGACCGCGAGTTCGATATGAATGTAATTACTACAGTACCTAACGTTGAGTATCTTGTACATACTAAAAAAGGCGAAGAATATACAATCTATAATCCTTCGGGAATGCCCGATTCAATGGCTGTCGATTATATCGATGAGCCATATATTAATTCACAAATTATTACACAGTCCGATTATATCGGGCCTATTATGAATCTCTGTCTCGAAAAGAGAGGCATTTTAAAGCATCAACACTATCTGAGTACCGACAGGGTAGAGCTTACTTTTGATTTGCCTCTGGCCGAAATTGTATTTGACTTTTACGATAAATTGAAAAGTATTTCAAAAGGATATGCTTCGTTCGACTATCATTTAACTGATTTAAGACCGGCAAAGCTGGTTAAACTCGATATTCTGCTTAATGGCGAACAGGTTGATGCGCTTTCATCATTGATTCACTTCGATAATGCCCAATCGTTTGGTCGTCGCATGTGCGAAAAACTGAAAGAGCTTATTCCTCGTCAGCAATTCGATGTGGCCATTCAAGCTGCTGTTGGTGCGAAAATTATTGCACGCGAAACTGTAAAAGCTGTACGAAAAGATGTTACCGCTAAATGTTATGGTGGTGATATTACACGTAAGCGAAAGTTGCTCGAAAAACAGAAAGCCGGTAAGAAACGTATGAAACAGGTAGGTAATGTTGAAGTGCCCCAAAAAGCATTTTTAGCAGTGTTGAAACTGGATTAATTTACTTTTCGACTATCTGTAAAACTTATTTTTGCGGTATTCGCCAGGGGGTAATCCTGTTACTTGTTTAAAAACTTTCGAAAAATGATGGCGGTCGTTAAAGCCGCTTTTAAAGGCTACTTCGTCTATGCTTAAAGCATGGTTGTGCATCTCCAGAATGCTTTTATTGATGCGTATCTGCAAAATGTATTTGTGAATGGTGAGCCCCATAATTCCTTTGAACAGACGTAACAAAGAGTTTGGTGCTAATGCCACAATCTCGGACAGCGATTCATTGGTCAGGTTTTGTGAATAATTTACATCAATATACTCTATTATCTTTAGCACACGTGGGTCTTTGGTTTTACTCTTCCAGTTTTCGGCTTTTATATTACCCGTTAATTTTAGAATCAATGCATAAATTTTTGCCGACAATTCCATGTCAAATTCGTTAACCGACCAGATAGTTTGTATCCTTATGTCGTCAATGATTTGCTTTGTTTCTTTGTCGATGTTAAAATTATATAAATCGGGCTTAATATGGTCGTAATGAAAGCCTAGGTTGAAATGGATAAATAGATGGTCAGTCATTCCTGTTCTTTCTAAATCGTAAAGTTCTTTTGCTGTTTCTATACGTTTTCCGCTAAGTCCCTCTGTTTTACATTTACTTAGTCGGGTCGAAAATGATGTGAATGGTGCAATAATTAATATGTTATCGACCTTTAAATCAATTTCTTTTTCGTTATAAGTAACCGTTGCACCGGGAATAGTGTTGTAGTAAAGTCGCCAAAACGGAAACGACATGTTGCTATATTCCCAGTCGGTTAATTTCCAGTACCTGCAACAATGCACTTCTGGCTGTAAAGGGATGAAATGCTGCCGGATACCCGAGGGGTCAGCTTTTTTGTCGTTGTTTTGTTTCCACATTATTTTATACTAATGTTAGTTTTCGACACAAAATAGTGTTTTTTGTACCTACTGGCAAATGTTCTGTTTTGTAATTTTGAAGAAATACATTTTTTAAAAGAAGTGAATGCTTAATATGGAATATTATGGAAACGAACAAAGCTAAAAGAATTACCAATTCGAATTCAGACATACGTAGTATTGATGTAACTATTGGGGTTTGTGCAGCAGGCGATCCACGAATCGATGAAGAAGCACGCCAACGTACAGTTAATATTGTTGAAATGATCGCAAATCATTTGCAGCAAAGCGTAAAAATGCCCAACGGGCAAATTCCTAAAGTTGTTTGGTCGCCTGTACTAATTGATGGCGAACCGGAAGCCGATTTGGTTGCCAAACAGTTTAAGAGCGAAGGGGTAAATATTATCGTTTGTACACCCGATACCTGGGCTTTCCCACAATTATCGCTAATGAGCCTGATGGCACATTTTCCCAAAGATACTCCCTTAAATATCACTTGTGGAAACAGCGCTCCGAAACCTGGGGTTGTATTTGCTCATGCTGTAAATGGTGCTTTTGCTCAGCAGGGGCGAATTTCGCATATTAACGTGGGCACATGGGACGATACGGGCATGAAGCCAAATATCAGCCCTGAAACATTGCAAAGTGTTACAGACTGGACCTATGCTGCCGTCACTTATGTTGGACTAAAAGGCCGCAGGGTGGTTTGTTTCGGGCACGATTCAATGGGTATGGAAACAGCCTTGTCCCATATCAATGCTACACGCGAGACATTTGGTGTTGAAATCAGCCGTCTCGACATGAAGCTTTTGTCAGACAAGTTGCAGAAAAAAGATTACGACAAAGAAGAACTGAAAGCATTACGCAACTGGCTGGACTCTAATCTTAAAAGCATCGATACTTCGCAAACCGACGGTAGTGAAAGACTAAACCAGTCGCTGTCGATGTATTTGATTATTCGCGACTTGCTGAAAGAACTGAACGCCGTTGGAGGTGCATTTATGAATCAGCTTGAGTGGGGTAGCGACCATCGTGGAATTACACTTCCAATTTGTGATATGGCCGAATCGTTATTCAATTCAACATTCGATCATGACGGCGAAAAGCCTGTAATCCCGTTTGGTACCGAGGCAGATATGCAGGGAACACTTACAATGTTGTTCAAAACCTGGCTTACCGGTGGTAATCCACCGCTGTTTATGGATTTCCGTAAAGTGTGGGAACCTGCCGAGTTGGTTGCTAAAGCCAAAAGTCTTGGTATTAATGTTAAAGGTGATGAATTGTGGGCTATGAAAGGTATTGTTGATGGCGACAACTCAGGTTCAGCAAGTTTGAACTGGGCGGCAATGCCCGGACAATCGGTAAAAGAAATTTTGAACAAAGTATCAATGCCTGGTGCTGACCCTGGTTATTTCCCTGGCGGCGGAAACAGCGTAGAGTTTGTTTCGCCAGGAGGTATCGAAGGTATTGCTAGCCGATTGACTTATAGTCACCTTAATGGCATGTTTAGCCTGGTATGGGACGAAGCCCAAACGGTTGACCTTCCTGAAAAACTCGCCGGTTTTGTGGCCAACAGCTCGAATGTAACATGGCCTCACAGCTGGATTGTACCAAAATATGCATCAATGCTTGAATATAAGCAATATGCGCCGGCAAACCATTTCCATATGACATGGGGGCTTAAGCCTGCCGTACTTCAGTACTGGATGGATTTGGCCAATGTTGTATCGGTTGCACCCTGGCAAAAGCGACCTGCCTTTATCGAAGGTGTTGACCGCCCTGAACCATTAATGTATTTAATTAATGGGGGCGAATATGAAACTAAAAAATTAAGAGCTAAAAAGTAAAATGATATGAAAAAACCCACATCGTACCTTGCTATTGATATGGGCGCCGGAAGTATCCGTGTTGTTCAGGGAATATTTTCTGATAGGTTGGTGATTAATGAAATTGGCCGTTTCGATAATACTATTGAAACGATTGATGGTCACGACCGTTGGAACTTACAGCGGATAACCAACGGCATAAAATCATTGTTAGTTAAAGCTTTTCGCGAATCGAAGGTGCCGATAGTTAGTATCGGCACCGATTCGTGGGGAGTCGATTTTGTATTGCTCAATACAGCTGGAAAACCAATGGAAAATCCTGTTGCTTATCGCGATAAGCGAACAAGTGGTATGGACGAAATGTGGAACAGCCAGGTGCTTGATGGTTACGAAACTTTTGTTAAAACAGGCATCAATTACAATATTTTTAACTCGTTGTATCAATTTTTGAGTATTAAAAACAAACCGGTATTAAAGGCTTGTCATTCCATTCTTTTCACAGCCGATTATATCAACTATTATTTTTCGGGAAAACGAGCCAATGAACTAACACTTTCGGGCACAACACAAATGTTGAATGTTGAATCGCGTACATGGGACACGCAAATTACAGGTTATTTGGGCATCGAAAATAAATTGAACGGAACGCCGGTTATGCCCGGCACTAATCTTGGCGAACTACAAAATTGTTGTGCTTATTCTGCAAATGTTGTTACTGTAGCCGGACATGATACTGCATGTGCGGTAGCTGCCATACCTTATACCGATGAAAACTTTGCATTTATAGCAACCGGCACCTGGTGCATTGCAGGTATGTTGTCGGATAAACCGTTGTTGAGCCGAGAGGCTTACGATATGGGTATAACCAATGAACTTGCTGCAGACGGTCGTTTTCGCCCGTTGAAAAATATAATGGGACTCTGGCTTATACAGCAACTGAGAGTGGCCTTTGGTAGCATTCATTCATATTCCGAAATTGACGAAATGGCTCAACAGGCTACACCATCTAAAGTGTTAGTGAACCCCGACGATCCTGCTTTTTTCAATCCTAAAAACATGAAGGAAGCGTTTGATGCGCATTTGGCTGATAAAATAGAATCTGGATTGTCATCTCCAGCTGAATATTATCGCTGTGCATACGAGAGTCTGGCCACTTCGTTCAAGAAAACATTGAACGATTTGGAAACCCTTCGCGGACAACCTTTCTCAACAGTGCATATTACCGGTGGCGGGTCAAAGTCGGCTATGCTATGTGCGCTTACTGCAAATTATACCGGGAAAAATGTGGTGGCAGGTCCAGTCGAAGGAGCAGCCATAGGAAATTTGATGATTCAGGCTGTGGCCGACGGAGTAGTTTCGTCGTACGACGAAGCCCGAAAAATGATTACCCGCTCTTTTAATGTAAAAGAGTACCATTCTTAACAAAATTCAATTTATTACCTGAATATTGTATTTTTTCACCAAAACCTATTTATTAGGCATCTTTTTTGCGGTTGTGCAAACCATCCGATAATTTTGCAAGTATTAGGCAGTATTAAGTTTCAACAATGGCAAAAGAGATAGAACGTAAATTTCTGGTTAATAATAAAATGTGGAGCTGTAGTGGGGAAATAATTCCAATGGAACAGGCATACCTGTCATACAGTAATGGCAATGTGGTGCGTGTGCGCATTGCTGGCGAAAGTGCTTTTATTACTATAAAAGGCAACCTGCTGGGCATTACTCGCGACGAGTTCGAATACTCCATACCGCTTAGCGATGCCCGCCAAATGATGAAAATGGCCCAGGGATACAGGGTAGTAAAGAAAAGGCATATCGAATATGTACATGGTAAAAAATGGGAAATTGATGTTTTCGAAAACGAAAATGATGGTCTTGTAGTTGCCGAAATCGAACTTACCGAAGAAAACGAATCTTTTGAAAAACCAATCTGGATACTTGACGAAGTAAGCGACGACCCGCGTTACTTTAACTTCAACCTGGCACAAAATCCATACAGCGATTGGCAATAAATTTTTAGTTTTTTAGTTTTTCAGAACAAATAGTATAATGATGAATATGTACAAAAGTTTGACGCTCATTCTTTTATTGTTAATTAGTGTTGTTTCGAATGGTAAATCGGTAAACGAACGTCAGGTTTCGGATACTATCAAATCCCAACTGGAAACCATTAAATCTTACTTGTTTTCAGACGAATGGAAACCTGTTGATGCCGAATCGTATCACCAATTGATTGAGTTGGTTCAGTATATAGAAAATTCTCCGGCTGATTCGCTTATTAATAATCTGATTGATTTTGGCGATAGTACCGATAAGTTTATTGTTCGCAATATTAACGATATCTCAGATAAAAATGCAGTACCCGGTTATGTCGATTCACTGGAAGTGGCAAGGCAGCTCAACGCCATTGAGCAGGAGGTGATTAATGATATGATTCTTGAATCGATAATGATACCCGAAGATGAATACCTGGGTGGCTATTCTGAATTACCTATTGTATCGATGTCTGAAACCGAAAGATTGATTACTGAATCGATTGTTGAAATACCCGATTCTTTAATTCTTATGGTGGCAGAATCGAGTCACAGTTCCCGAAGAGCTAAAGAAGCCGACAGTATTGTTGCCGCCTTTCTCGAGGGAAAAAGAAGAGCCTACAACGATTCGATTATTGACTCATACAGAGATTCTGTTTCATTGCATTTTCGTACTAACTATCGTCAAAGCATAATTGACTCGTTACAACAGCAATATACCGAGTCGATAAACCGGGATAACGAAAAAGCATTAACCCGTTACAACACTACTCAGACAAAACTTGCCAACGAGCAGTATGAAAAAATTGTGAAATCGTTGGTAACTTATGCAAACCGCATACCGTACGAACTATCCGTTTATAATCTTCGCAACGATTCGACCATCCTCAGGATGCAAAACGATGAAATTTGGTTCGAGTGGATATGGCTGAAAAACAGGCAAAACGATTCTATCGGAATTCGAATCGAGAATCTCAATAAACACAGCATTCGTATCTTGGTTGACGAAACGGTTAACTTGTCTCGCCTAACACAACGTCAGCGAATGGATGTTGAAAAGATTCAAACCATTGTTGCGGTCGATCAGGGACTGAAAGAAGTAAAAAATCGAACTCCGGTATTAATTCCATGGTCAACCCGGGGGAAAGTATATACCGGAATAACAGAAACATTTATCAACGAATACTGGTCGAAAGGGGGTAAGTCGTCGATGAACAGTTTATCGAGCCTTACTTATTCGGCAAATTATTCAAAAAACAAGCTAAAGTGGGAAAACAGCCTCGATGCAAAGCTGGGATTCATATATTCTTTTGGTGAAGATGAAGATGAGCCATTCAATAAAAACTCCGATAATTTTGAAATTAACTCCCGTTTTGGTTTTTCAGCTTTTAAAGAATGGTATTATTCGGGCGAAGCAAACTTTAAAACTCAGTTAATCAGAGATGGTGACAATAATGATCCCGAAGTTTACAAATCGGCTTTGCTTTCGCCTGCCTATCTTACATTCTCGGGAGGTTTCGACTTTAAACCGAATAAAGATTTATCGATATTTCTTTCACCTTTATCGTTAAAAACTACTTTTGTCACCAATCCGCGCGTTAATGAAACTCGTTATGGTATCGATGAGGGTAAAACCCGAAAAAGCCGAATGGGTATAACCGGTCGGTTGAATTATTCGAAAAAAATATACGAAAACATAAATATCCGAACCAAAAACAGTGTATTCTTAAATTTGGGGAGCAAAGATGGGGAGTGGCAGTTTATCAAAATTCCCGATTTTGATACTGAAACATCAATCGATTTTGAGGTTAACCAGTTTGTTACTACTCAAATAAACTTTCACTTTATTTATGATAAAGGAGTTGAGTCGAAATGGGAAGATGCTGATGGTGTGGAACAAAGAGGAACCCGCCTTCAGGTTAAGCAGTTTTTGACCATTGGGGCAGTTTATAATTTTTAAGATGAAAGATATTCACAAATACTACAAGCTGAGTGCATCGCCCGAAGATGTGTATAATGCACTTACAAACAGGGTTATGATTGAAATATGGACCGGTGAAAAAGCTGTGTTCGAAACCAAAGAAAACTCTGTGTTTTCGATGTGGGATGGTTCCATCGTGGGCAAAAATATACAATTTGAGCCTAACAAGCTTCTTTGTCAAGTTTGGTTTTTCGACAATATTGAATCGAAAGTTACCATTAAATTGCATCCTGATAAAAAGGGTGTCAGTGTTGAATTGACACACGAAAATATTCCTGACGAAGCTTATGAAAATATTGCTGAAGGTTGGGATAACGATTACTTTGGCGCACTGGTCGCTCTTTTTAATGAATAACTACTGTAAAAATCGTTTGATCGTTGCAATTAAATCTTCGCTACTGATTGGCTTCACAAGCACATAATTACAGCCCGATTGGTAGCATTTATCTTCATCGTCGGGCAATGCCAGCGCTGTTTGTGCAATTACCGGAATCGATTGGTTTATGGCTCTGATCTGACGGGTTGCTTCATATCCATCCATTTCAGGCATCATTATATCCATCAGTACAAGATCAACCTTATTCTCTTTAAACATCACAACAGCTTCAACGCCGTTGTGCGCCCATAATAAGCTCGCATGTGTACGCTCAAGAAAAGCTTCAATGAAAAAGTAGTTTGAGTCGGTATCTTCTACTATCATTATGGTTTTCGATTTCCAGTCGATATCGCCGCTTACTGATGGTCTGCTTATTGTGATTTTTTGCTCGTTTTCTATCGGAATCCTAAAAGTAAAATTACTGCCTTTGCCTTTTGCCGATTCAAAAGAAATTTCGCCGTTTAGCAGTTCAACTAATTTTTTCGATAAGGTTAAGCCCAGACCACTTCCCCTGTTTTTATTAGTGTTAATATTGCCAGATTTGCCAAATTTCTTAAATATAATCTTGCTTTCTTCGGGTGCAATTCCAATTCCCGTATCTTTTACGAAAAATTCAATATGGCTGTTGTTCAATATTCTATATCCACATTCAACACCTCCGTTTTCAGTAAATTTTAGTGCATTATTCAGCAGATGAGACAGTATCTGATGAATTCGTTCGGGATCGGATACAACAGTAAACATTGGGTCGGGATTCTCTTTAATTGTATTTACTGTTAGATGCCCCTTTTCTAGTATATTTTGTTTTGAAATGATATCGCTGTACACTTTGTCTATTATACTGTTTACATAGCATTTTTCGCGTTTGGGTTTTATCTGGTTTGTTTCGAGCTTGGCTATTTCAATGATATTGTCCATCAGGTTCAAAATATCGTTACTGCTGTCCTGAATAAACTTTACATATTCAATGCGTTCTTCGTTCGATAAATCGGGGTCGGCCAGTAAACTTGTAAAACCGGTAATGGCATGCAGGGGAGTTCTTATTTCGTGCGGCATATTATCGAGGAAAGCCGATTTTAAACGTTCGGCATCTTCAACAAGCTGCTTGGCTCGTTGTAATTCAGTTTCAATTTCCTTTTCATTTGATACATCACGCATAACAATTATCTGATAGTGTTCGTTCTGATGTTCAAATGTTCTAATGTATTCAGAAAACCAATAAATCCGGCCTGATTTAGATATAACTCTTTTTTCAAAAAACACTGCATTTAGTCCATTTTTTAACTTATCATTCATCAATGATTCCTGCATGGCAATGTCTTCTTTATATGTGAATACACGCCAGGGATTTTTAGCAATTTCTTCGAAACTGTATTCAATTTTCGTTATCAGATAATCGGAAACTAACAAAGTTTCGTCGGATTCTAAATGTTTAATTATTATTCCTAAGGGTAAGTTTGAGAAAAGTTTTACACAGCTTTTGTTTTTGAAAAAGAATTTAAAATCGGGCTCAACAGTTTGTATTGAAATAATGGCTTTTTGATCGTCGGTAACATTTGAAGCAATCAGGATCGAAACCGACTCATTGTTTTGTTTCTTTATGGTATTGTATCCGTTATTTTTGTCTGATATACTGGGTGAAATTTGTTGCGCCAACCGACCATTAAGAGTTTCGATATTTGTTACTGTAAAGCCATATGCTTCGTTAAATGCAAGGTTCGACGTTGCTTTATTTGATTGCAGATCGACAATAATAATTGGAATCGGCAAGTAGTTAATATTAGAAATACTGTTCATTAGGTCCCACAATTTTCCATAAAAAAAAACAATATTTATTTATCCTGCAAGCATTTGTAATTTATTTTGATAAACGAACGTTATTCTTTGAGCAACGAATCAATTAACCTTATCAAATTCTCCCTGTCGATTTTCTTGGCAACAATTTTTTTGTCTTTATCCAGCAAATAAATCAAGGGTGTCATTTTTACATTGTATTTGTATCTGAATTTGGTGCTATGATCGGGATCCCAAACGTTGTACCAGCCCGTTATTTCTTTTTCATCAACGAATTCAGACCATTTTTTCTTGTCGTCGTTCATCATAACGGCAAATACCTCAATATTTTTATCAATATATTTCAAAAATACATCGTTGTATAAATTGGGAATATCTCTTTTACAATGTCCGCAGTCGTATTCGTAAAATACTAGTATAGTATAATCTGCCTGTATTTCGTGCAGACTTTTGTATTCGCCGTTGAGATCTTCCATAACAAGCTCGGGAGCGTTATTACCAATGAGGTTTGGACGTGCCAGGTATGCTTCTTCGGCAATTTTTTTCAGTGTTTCCTGTTCTGCCCAAAAAGCTTTTCCGCTTAAATATACTTCATCGGCAATGGCAACAAATACGGCATCCATTCCCATAATTTTTGATTGTGTACTGTTATTCAGCAAAAATTGCGACACATAACGATACATTTTAGGGGTTTGTTCAGCTTTATGGAGAACGTTTTTCATTTGCGGAATAATGGAATCGGGAGTCTGAATCAGAATTTGATTGAAGTAAGTGTTTAATTTTGAATGCAAAAGAGGTGTTTTAAGTATTCGCTCATCTGAAAAATCAATACCGTCTAAATAATGGTCACGGTTGTAATTGTACCGTTGAAACCATGCTATTGAATCGAACTTCGGATGGCTTTTATCAACATCGGGTTCTGGTGGAACTATACTGTTGGCTGCTTTCAGAAAAACACCATACATATTGTTTGCATTGTTGGCTATTTCGCTAGCCATAAAAGTTTTTATCTCTTCATCAAGGCTTTGAATAGTGCTTTGGACTTCTTCGCGTTCGGCATTGCTGTTGCTGCTTTTTAATGTTTCCGAAAGTATTCTCTTTTGCTCCGATTTTTCTTTTATTAGTTTCTGATATTGAGCAAATTTGCTGCTTACTTCAGCGCCTTCAATATGAATTTCGACGATGGAAACAGGGTAAGTGGCCTCTATTTTAATGTTCTGGTTTTCACCTATCAAAAAATCGAAATAATTGTTTGCCGATTGATAGATAAGGTACAATCCTTCATCATACAGCGAATCAGACTTAAAAACACCTTCGCCCCGGCTGTTCAATGTAATTGTGTCGTTTACATAAATATTAGTGTCGAAATAATGCGCCAGATAAATGGTCGAGTCGTTCATTCCTTTCCATCTCAACTCAATAGTGCTGGCATTCCCTTTCAAAATGCTTAATGTAAAAACAAGAATGATGCTTATTAAAATATGCTTCATATTGATAATTATTTTGTGAGATGAACACTTCCAAATCTCGATTTTATCTGAACTCTTGACTGGGTCTCATCGTTACCGATTTTGGTTTTTGCTCTTATGAAATCTTTGGTGATATTCTGATTGATAATTATTCCGTCAGGAAATTTTAAATCGCTGTAATATGTTTCACTATCAATGAAATAGGAAATTCCGGCGGGCATTTGTAAATACATATCGCCATAAATGTTTTCTATTTTTATATCTTTAAATGATTCAGATACAGCATTTGCTATGAAATTACCATGTTTCATTTTTATTTGCAACGACTCAACAATTTTTTCAATTGCAAAACGGCTGTAGTTCGAAGTTATTTCAAGATTATTAGTCTGCCGAATGTTGATGTCATCAAAATTCGAACTTATAGTAATTTTGTTAGTTGTATCTATTTTGACAATAGAATACTGAGATTCGATAATTGCATCGTCAATTTTTGTGCAAGTCAATTCTCCGTAATGTATTTGTGCTTCAAGTTTTTGCGCGTTATTAAACGATATCTTGCCGTATTTTACTGAAATATTCGTGTAATCACTGCCTGTGTTGATGTTGCCAGCCTGTAAATTGCCATATTCAATGTTAATTGTAGCATTCTTTGTAATATCTGGCAAGTACACATCTCCATAACTGTTGTTTATTTTCAGCTCCAAATTTTTGGGTATTCGTATGGTGAAAATAATTTCAAAATCCTGACTTGTTTTAAAATTATCAGTAAAGCTTGTTTTAGAAAAAACAATTTGCCCGCTTTTCTTTATGTCGAAGATTACTTGATTGGCCAGGTATTCAGCATTATTTTTCGATAAATTATCGATATCAAAAGTAGCTTCGATGGTTACAGAATCGGTAGTTGTTTCATGAAAATAAATGGTGCCAAATTTATTTTCAATTTCCAGCTTCGATACATCGCTTAAGGACCAACCGTAATAAATTTTTTTTACCGGCTGACTATTTCCGTTAAGTGCGACCAAAACATAGGCAACAATAAACATCATTATTTTAATGTTCTGTTTCATGTTGTTCGATATTTATAATTTATAGACATTATCGTTTCCTTCTTTTATCATATTTCGCATATCAACAATCAAGCCGGCATGCTTTGTGATAAAATCCACGTCGAATGCATCGTGGTTTGTTGTAAGCACAACGCAATCGGCCTCTTTTAGTGTCATCTCATTGAGTTCAACCGATTGAAACTGGTTGCCTTCGTTGGTTTTTACTTTTGAAATATGAGGGTCGTTGTAACTGACATTACCACCTTTATGAATAATAGTATCCATAATATCAAGAGCGGGCGACTCACGATAGTCGTTGATATTTGGTTTGTAAGCAACTCCAAGAAAAAATATTTTGCTTCCGTTAACCGCTTTTTTATGGCGGTTCAAAGCTGTTGATATTTTTATGTACATGTAATGCGGCATTCGCATGTTAATATGCCCCGCAGTATGAATCAAACTCAGGTCGAAACTGTATTTTTTGGCAATGTGTTCGAGATAAAACGGATCTAGCGGAATGCAATGCCCTCCAATGCCAGGTCCGGGATAAAAAGCCTGAAAACCAAAAGGTTTGGTTTTGGCTGCATCAATTACTTCCCAAATATTGATGTCCATTTTACCCGCAAGAAGTGCTAGTTCGTTTATTAAACTAATGTTTACAAGCCGGTAAGTGTTTTCCAAAATTTTTACCATCTCGGCAATACGTGGTGAGCTTACCGGATGTATCGAATCAATGGCTTTGGTGTAAATAGCTTCCCCGATTTTTAGTCCGTCGGGAGTCATCGCGCCCAGTACCTTGGGTGTATTGCGCGTGTGAAAGTTTTTATTGCCGGGGTCAACACGTTCGGGGCTGTAAGCCAGCCAAAAGTCATCCCCGTGTTTTAAAGCGCTTTCTTTTTCAATTATGGGCAGCATAAACGATTCGGTAGTAGTAGGATAGGTAGTACTTTCGAGACTGATAAAAGTGCCGGCTTTCATGTGTTTACCAATTTCGGTACAGGCACTTTCAATGTAACTCATATCTGGTTTCTTGAAAACATCGAGTGGAGTAGGCACACAAATTAGCAGTGCATCGCACTCGTTAATACGTGAAAAATCGGTGGTTGCACTAAGCTTTATTTTGTCAACAACATCGCGCAAAACAGCATCGCGTATGTCTTCGATATAATTGGTGCCATGGTTTATTTTATCAACTTTATCCTGATTTTTGTCGAAACCGATAACTGTAACTCCAGACTCGGCAAAGCTAACAGCCAGCGGAAGGCCAACGTATCCTAGGCCAATTATGCCTACTATTTCTTTGTTATCTTTAACTTTTGCTAATATATTGTCAGTATTGTTCATTTGCGCTGATTAATGGTTTAATAATTCTATAACAGGTGTTATTATACTTGTTGTAAATCCTTTATTTTTAAGTATATCTAAGTAACATTTTCTAAATTCATCTTTGCCGGTTTGCTGTAAATCAATTTTGGTATTGCACACCTTCAATTCACGCTTTATTTCTGCATCGGGTAATACATGGTTGCGTAAATCGAAGGTTATTTTAGCCTTTTCAAGTTGTAATAAGCCGGTTGCTGTATGTTCTGTCAATTCTGAAACCGAAAAATTTACTGGCTTGCCAAATACTTCAATCAATAAGTCGAAGAAATGATAACCCAGAGACGTCAGCACTCCGCCCGATTTGCTCTTGTCGCCTTTCCAGCTTTTGTTAAACCATTTGCCTCGATAAGTATGGTATTTCAGCTCAATTTCCGATTCTTCATTATCAGCCGCACTTTCTTTTAATTGCTTCATCGCAGGATGGTATCTGAGCTGTAGTAAATTATATACTTTTTTCCCGGTCTGCTGTTCAAGCTTTTTTATTTCATTTAATTCATTTACTGAAAGTACCATCGGGCTTTCGCATATCGCATTGCAATTGTTTTTTAGAGCAAGTTGAATATGCTCAAAATGAAGATGAGTGGGCGAGCATATGCACACAAAATCCACATTGTTCGACGCAAGATATTGTTCAAATTGCGCTAAATTCTTGAAATATTCACTTTCAGGAAAAAATTCGTCAAGCAGTTCTACGTTGTCGTTTGGGTCAACTGTAGCAACAAGTTTGCCACCAATAAATTTTATTGTGTCGAGATGTTTTGGAGCAACATATCCGGCTACTCCTATTAAGGCAAATGTGTTCATAGTTTATGTTTTTAAAATATAGGGCTTTGCTCTGATACAAGCAACAAATATAGAAAATGCACGGCAATTATGGAGAAACATTTATGGTATAATCGGCATCATGTTTGCTTCAATTTGTATATTTCGCAAATATTTATCTCAAATTAGAAAAAATAATGATTGAATTACCCAAAATGAATACTCCGAGCCGACTTGTTTTGCTCGTTGTGTTTTTGTTCGTAACGCTTGTTGGAAGGACACAATATTTCAACAATGGGCAGGAGCGCCGTGGGATTACATGGAAAAAAATTGAAACGGATAATTTTGAAGTTATTTACCCCGAAGATTTTGAAGATAAGGCGCTTGAAGTTGCTGATTTGTTAAGCCAGTCGTATAAGTTTACAGGCATTTCGTTAAATCAAAAGCCGAAAAAGGTTTCCGTAATTCTACATACCGAAACAGTTAAATCGAATGCCTTTCTGGGTTGGGCACCAAGCCGCATCGAAATGTACACCACACCACATCAGGAAATATATGCACAAGACTGGCTTGAGCAACTGGCCATACACGAGTACCGACATATGGTGCAGCTAAACAAGCTTGAATCGGAGATGCCTAAATTATTACGGTGGTTATTTGGCGAACATGCAGCGGCACTGCTAACCGCAGCTTATCTGCCATTCTGGTTTATCGAGGGCGATGCTGTATCAACCGAAACTGCGTTAAGCACAAGTGGTCGTGGTCGGTTTCCTGGCTTTCACCGAGAAATGAAAGCATTAATAGTAGAAAAAGGCAGGTACTCATACGATAAAGCTTATCTCGGTTCCTACAAACATCATGTGCCAAATTATTATCAACTGGGTTATTTTATGGTTGGACAATCGAGGGTAGAATACGGAAAAGATTTGTGGAACAATGTTTTATCCACTGTTGCTCAAAAACCTTTATCGTTTACAGCATTCGACAAAGGGTTGAAAGCTGAAACCGACATGAATAAAGTACAATTGTATAACGCAGTATTTTCAACTCTTGAAACACGCTGGGAACAAGCTAATTTGGAAACAAATGCAAGTCGGTTTGATACAATTATCAGTAGTTCAAGTGCATATGTTAATTATCGCTATGTGAGCAAAATCAACGATTCAACATATGTAGCTTATCGTACATCGTTAAAAGATGTGCCTCGGTTTGTATCGTTTAATAAAAATGAACAAGAGAAAGTACTATTTACCCCCGGTGCAATTTTTAAATCATCTGCATCGGTACGCGGTAAATATATTGTATGGACCGAACATCTGCCCGACAAGCGCTGGGAGCACGCCGACAAATCGTTAATGCGAATATTCAACATTGAAAGCAAAAAACTTATGGAATTTAAGTTTGATTCAAAAATGTTTGCCCCCGTTATTTCGCCCGATTATAAAACAATTGCAGCAGTTGAAGCCGATAACTTATATCGTTTTTATATCGTTTTTATTGATACCGAAACCGGCGAAATAATTAAACGTACCGAAGCTCCCGACAGTTCGTATCCCATGAATCCTTCATGGGCTGATGATGGCTTTTCATTGTTTTTGGTTTTACTGGAAAACAATCAAAAAGCCATTGCTGAATTTTTGCCCGACGATGATAAATTTCGATACATTTTGCCTTATTGTGGGAATGAACTTTCGGATCCTGTTGTGCATAACGACACGTTGTTTTTTATTTGTGCCGAAAATGAAAACGATAATTTATTCGCTGTTAATTTGAAAACGAAACAATTTTTTAAGGTGATAAATACCCGTTTTGGTATCGATGCACCATCGTTTCGGAATAACGAACTGACTTTCAGTTTTTATACAGCCAATGGATTTAAGCCGGGGAGTGTATCGGTTGATTCACTGGAATTTACTCCGGCAAATATCGATAAAATTAAAAATTATTTTCCAATTGCACAGGCACTTTCAAGTCAGGAAAACGGCGTTTTACAATTTAACACAGAAACGACAAACGATTATAGACCTGAAAAATACGAGTCTGTCCGGAATCTGATTAATATACACAGCTGGGCACCTATGGCTATCGACCCATACGGTTATACTGTTAATCCGGGAGTTTCATTTTTCAGTCAGAATATGCTGAGTACTGCGGAGTTTGCTGGTGGATATCGCTATAAACCCGATACCAAAGAAGGTGAATTCTTTATGAATTTTAAATACATGGGGTGGTATCCTGTTTTTAATCTCGAAATCACTAACGGTGCACGCGAATCGTCTTACTGGCAGATTAACCAATATTTAAACAACTCGGAACAAGTGGTAAGAACCGATACGATAAAACAATACTTTAACTGGAATCATACTGGCATGTCGGCACAAATGTACATACCCATAAATTTCAGTAAGGGCAGATATTATCGTTTGCTGCGTCCTCGCCTGAATTACTGGCTCAATAATATTGCAAACATAAAGAACCAGCCGGATAATTACCCGAAAGGTTTATACCATGCCTTAGATGTTGGGGTTTATGCATATCACATTCTGAAATCATCGCAACAGGACTTGTTACCCAACTTTGGTGTAATTGCCGACATCACTTACCAGAAATCATTACCTGGAGCTGTCGATTTTGGGTCGTTAATTTCGGCTTCGGGTTGGCTTTATTTGCCCGGATTTTTACCCAATCATGGTCTGTCGGTTTACACTGGCTACCAAACAAAGCAAAATGGACGATATATTTTCAGTGATAGGATCCGTTATCCTCGCGGATATCAATCGGTGCTCAATAACGAGCTTGCAACCATTGCTTTCGATTATCAGTTGCCACTTTGGTATCCCGATATAAACCTTGGGCGTTGGTTGTACTTTAAAAGGTTTAAGGCTAAGCTGTTTTTCGACATGGCAGAATATTCAGGTACTTCAACCGATGGCCAGACCAATTATGTGTACAGCGGTCAAATGCAATCGACTGGTGTTGAGCTAACATCCGACCTGCATGTGCTGCGTTTTATTGCTCCATTAGAAATTGGATTTCGTTCTACCTATTTGTTTAATGAGCAAACAAATCCTTATAAAACTGATTTTCTTTTTAATATTTCGTTTACTTTTTGAACTTATAGAATTTTTTGCCAGTCGCCATTGTAAATAATTTCGCTAAGAGGTTTGCGAATACGCTTATCACCAGTTGGAACTTTAGTTCGCTCATCAAAGCCATCCTGATTTCCTTCGTAGCCAACAGCAAACATTACAACAGGCTCAATATTCCCGTGTATAGAAAAGTTTTCGCGCAATTTGTCGGCATTAAAGCCAGTCATTTGCCGCATATGCAAACCCATTTCTCCAGCCTGGATTACAATATTACCTACTGCTAAACCAAGCTGATAGCCGGCGTTCCGAATGGGAGCATTTTTGTTCTCATCAAATGTTTTCGCAAGTCCGGCCACCAGTAGTGGAGCATTTATTACCCATTGTTTATTGAAATCAATTAAACTGTCGAATAATTTATCCCAGCTGTCGGTCATTTCTCGTGTGGCGTATATAAAACGCCAAGGTTGACCGTTAAATGCTGATGATGCCCAGCGTGCAGCTTCAAAAAGCTTTAATATCTGCTCTTCGGTTAAGGTTTGCTTAGTATATGCTCTTGGACTATATCTGTTTCTGATTTTATTGCTTATTTCAATTTTATCCATTTCAATTCGCTTCTGTGTAAATTCATCTAACAATAATTCTAAAAAATTGTTTTTAAACGTTATTTCTTAACGCGTCGAGATTTTAATATTTTAATTCATTCGGACGACTGCACGCAAATTCTCAATTCTCGTAAAATAGGGATGGAGTTTATTTTCGTGGACTTATCGAAAATAAACTTTTCATTTTATTTCAACCAATGAATTGATTTTATAAGACTCACTTTTGAAAACTAGCAACATTTGTAAATAGGAGGAAGGAGACCAGGGTGATTACAAAAGTAAACTAGCGATATTGCGCCTAAATTTACAAATATATCACAGCACTAAATTACAAATGGCTTTAAAAAACCTTTTATCACAATTCTATGCCGCAAGGTAATAACAAATAATAAAATAACACATTATAACATTGTATATCAGCTTTATACAACATTTTATCTAAATGAATAGTCTAACTAAATATATTCATCTGTAACAAATAGCGTCTGTTTACTACTGTAATTAGTTATGATAATGTCTATAAGCTTCATATCCAGATCATTAAATATTTTCATCTAAAGTATTTGTTTGACTTAAGTGTATTTTGTAATGGCAACAATACCAGCGTTTAACCTGTTTTTATTACAAAATGCCTGTTTACAATTGTGACTATATTGTAGTCGACATATGTGGTGTAAATGTAAATTATTTTCGTTACATTTGTGTTTTGCAAGAGTGCTGTATCTTCAACAATGTAAACACTTGAATTTATGAGAGACCGAATAGTAGAATTTATCGAAAAAGAAGGCGTTAGCGCAGCTGAATTTGCCGATAATATTGGCGTACAGCGTTCAAGTGTATCTCATGTACTTAACGGGAGAAATAATCCTGGTTTTTCGTTTATACAGAAGATACTTGAATCTTATCCCAACCTTAATTCACGATGGTTATTAACCGGGAATGGTGCGATGCACGAAGAAAAAGATACTGGCAAAGCCTCAATTGAACCCAAGCCAGTCCCCGAAAGCGATTTGTTTTCAACAACTGCAACCAACAAATCATCCCAATCAGAAATGCAACCAGAAACACACATAAACCCAGTATTTAAGGACAATTCAACGGAAAATCCTAAACCGGATCCGTCTCAAAAAGAAACAAAACCTCCCAAAAAAGTAGTTAAAGTGTTGATATTTTATGAAGACCATACCTTTGAAGACTTTCGTCCGGCCGAATAATTCTACTATCTTTGCTGCGAATTGAAATGTCTTAACAATACGCATGAAAAAAGAAGTCAGCGACCTTTTGGTTACCGGAAACAGAAAGTTAAACCACGATAATTTTCTTATAGAATTAAAGGCCGCAACTCAAGTGGCGGAAATGCATCCAGGGCAATTTGTGAACGTGAAAGTTGACAATTCGCCTGATACATATTTACGCAGACCACTGTCTATTCACGATATCAACGAGTCATCAAATACATTTTCGCTACTGGTAAAGGTAGTAGGCGAAGGTACTAAGCAACTTTCGCTGATTAAAGAAGGAGAAACACTCAATGTGGTTTTTCCCCTTGGAAATGGCTTTAAAATACCTGCTAAAGATGAAAAAATACTGCTTGTGGGCGGTGGCGTTGGCATTGCACCTATGATGCATATGGCACGAGAATCTGTTAAAAATGGGGCAGAAGTGCATATTCTGCTCGGAGCACGTTCTAAAATAGACCATATCCTTCTGGATGAATTCAAAGATTTTGGTTATGTTCATATAACCACCGACGATGGTACACTTGGAACTAAAGGCTTCGTTGTTGATCATGCGGTTTTTTCAGGTAAGGAAACATTTAACCGTATTCATTGCTGTGGTCCCGAGCCTATGATGAAGGCTGTAGCTCGCATGGCAAAGCGTATGAATACCGAATGTGAAGTATCGCTTGAGAATATGATGGCATGCGGTTTTGGAGTTTGCCTTTGCTGTGTAACCAAAACAACCGAAGGAAATAAGTGTGTGTGCACCGAAGGACCTGTTTTTAATATAAATGATTTAGAATGGCAAATTTAGAAGTTAAAATTCACGACCTGGTATTGAAAAATCCCGTAATGACAGCTTCCGGAACTTTCGGAAACGGGTATGAATTCGACGATTTTATTGATGTAAACTCGTTGGGCGGAATTTTACTAAAAGGTACCACGCTATATCATCGTGAAGGCAATGACTATCCGCGAATGGCAGAAACACCCTCGGGGATGCTTAATGCAGTAGGCCTTCAAAATAAAGGTATTGATTACTTTTGTGAACACATATATCCAAAAGTAAAGGAATACAATACAAATATAATTGTTAATGTAAATGGTTCAACAATAGAAGAATATATTGCACTAACTGAGCGTGTAAACGAACTTGAATACATTGCAGCTATTGAATTAAATATTTCATGTCCTAATGTAAAGCAAGGGGGAATGGCGTTTGGAACCAGCTGCCCGATGGCCGAACAGGTGACTAAGGAGGTTCGTAAGGTTTACGATAAAACCTTAATCGTAAAGTTATCACCTAATGTTACAAATATTGCAGAAATTGCAAAAGGAGTCGAAAGCCAGGGTGCTAATGCTGTTTCGCTGGTGAATACCTTTTTGGGGATGGCTGTTAATGCCGAAACTCGTAAACCTGTTTTATCGACTATAACAGGTGGTTTATCCGGTCCGGCTATAAAGCCTATTGCTTTGCGTATGGTTTGGCAGGTTGCACAGGCTGTTCAAATTCCGGTAATCGGAATGGGAGGGATTGCATCAGCAACAGATGCTATTGAGTTTATGATTGCCGGTGCTTCTGCAGTGCAAATTGGAACTACAAATTTTGTTGACCCCCAGGTTACAACAAAGATTGTTGATGGAATAAACAATTATTGCGAAAGGCATAACTTTAAGTCAATCAATCAGTTGATTGGTAGTTTACAATTGTAATCATCGTTAATTTACATTTGTGTATGAAAGTAAAGGGTTGGAAATTTTATTCGGTGTTGATTTTTATTGTTTGTTGTTTACCAATTTACATGATAAGCACAAGCAGTTCCAATATTTCTCCGTCAAACGAACTAATCGGGCCGGTAAACCAAAGGCTAACTAACGAATTGAGTGATTTTGAATATACGCCTTATATCAACCGCCAAATAGAGCGTTTTATGGAGCGATCGGAACTTATGGGAGCTTCAGTTGCTATTGTTAAAGACGAAGAACTTGTATTTAGTCGTGCTTATGGCTATGCCGACTATGAAAAAGGTGAGTTTGCATCTCCCCAGAATCTATTCAGGCTTGCAAGTGTGTCGAAACTTGTAACAGGTGTTGCCATAATGAAACTTGTTGAGAATGGAAAATTACGTCTTAACGATAAGGTCTTTGGCGAAAATGCAATTCTCAACGACTCTCTTTATGGTGAAATACGGGATGAAAAAATAAAAAACATAACAATAAGACACTTGCTTGAGCACACTGCCGGATGGACTCAACGATACGGCGATCCTGCCTTTAATCCACTTGTAATTGCGCGCAGAGTTGGCGATAATCCTCCAGCTACAATAGATACTTACCTGAAATTTGTTTTTAGCCGTCGATTGCATTTTCCTCCCGGAACAATGTACAGTTATTCAAATATGGGTTACATGTTTTTGGGCAAAGTGATCGAAGAGGTCACTGGTATGAAGTACGAAGACTATGTACGTTATCATATTTTGTTACCCTATGATATTTGCGACATGTATCTTGCTCGTAATTTATATGAAGAGAAATATCCCAACGAAGTTCGGTATTACGAGCAGGAGGGTTCGCTGAAAATACGAGCACACAATGGCGAAACCGCACTTGTAGCCAAAGCTTATGGGGGAAACGATATCGAGTTGCTTAGTTCGGCAGGCGGTTGGGTTGCTTCGGCACCCGAACTGGCAAAATTAGTTACGCTAATAGATGGAGGAAGCGTGGTTGCCGATTGTTTATCTGCAGAAAGCATCGAAGAAATGGTTAGAAATAGAGACAGACCTTTGGGATGGAAAAGCACCAACCTTGATAATTGGGTACGAACAGGAAGTTTTGCCGGTACAGTGGCAATGGTTGTTCGTCAGTCAGATGGTATTAGCTGGGTGTTTTTAAGCAATAAAAGCAATTGGCAGGGGCCTGGTTTCTATCATGAAGTGAAGCGTGTTATGAACCGTATCATCAGAAAAGTAAATAATGACTGGCCTAACCAAAACCTGTTCAATTATTATAGCCCCGAAAGTTTATCTTCATTACCGATAATTGATGATGTAAATACATTTCCTGTTAATTAGCTGCTCAATAATGAAATATAGGTTTCATCTATTCACCTGTTTTTTTTTGAAATAAACCAGACTAATCATCCGAAAAATGAATAAGAATATCTCGGTATTCGTTGAATATTTTCGATTTAGATAAGAAACCCCGATACTTACCATTTTCGGTCACTGGTAAATTCCAGGCCTTGGTCTTCTGAAATTTTTTCATTACAGAATCCATATTTTCATTCATATCAACAATGGCCGGAGGCGAAATCATTAAATCGGAAATGTAAGTACTGTCGTATAGTGCACGGTTGAAAATAATTGGCCGCACATTCTCCATCAGGACTACTCCAACAAGTTTTTGTTCCTCGTCCAGTACCGGAAATATGTTTCTTTTCGAAAGTGGCACTTTACGTACAAAATCGCGAAGCGTCTCATTGTCTTTAAGTTTAATAAATCCAGTTTCAATAAGCTTCTCAGTATCAAGCATTACCAAAACATTCTTGTCTTTATGATGGGTGAGAAGTTCGCCTCTTTCGGCCAGTCGTTTGGTATAAATCGAATGTGGCTCAAAAATCATTATAGTAATGTACGAAATAGTTGATACTAAAATTAGTGGAAGTATTAGGTCGTAGCCGCCTGTTATTTCTGCAATAAGGAAAATGGCGGTCATTGGTGCATGCATAACTCCAGCCATAACGCCCGACATTCCGGCCAGTGCAAAGTTGCTTTCAGGTAAATTCACCGACGAAAACATATTTAAAGTATGTACCAGGAAAAAACCGGCAAAACTACCAACCACTAAGGTAGGTGCAAAAATACCACCAACACCACCAGCCCCGTTTGTTGCAGCCATAGCTACAACTTTAAAAATCAAAATGGCAAATAAAAGCAGAATAAAAGGTATGGTTTCTGGCTGTGCAAAAGCAAAAATCGAATTATGAAAAACTTTACCTCCTTCGCCGTGAAGAATTGTGCTTATATGGTTGTATCCTTCTCCCCATAAAGATGGAAACATAAATATTAAAAGGGTTAATAAACCACCACCAATTAAAATTCTTAACAACTGCCTTTTTATCTTTTTAAAATATTTCTCAATATATAAGGTTGCTCGCGTAAAATAAAATGATACTAAACCACAGAAAATACCTAGTATAATGTAAAATCCAATGTTTTCAATAGAAAAGGTTTGCGCTAATTTAAAGGTTAATAATACGCTGTCGCCCATAAATAAATAGGCAACCGTAGTAGCGGTTACAGCCGATATCATCAACGGTATTAGCGATGCCATCGTTAAATCAAGCATAAGTACTTCGAGGGTAAAAAGCAATCCTGTAAGTGGTGCTTTAAAAATTCCGGCGATGGCACCTGCCGCACCGCAACCAACCATTAGTGTAATTTGTCGGTAGTTAAGCTTAAATATACGCGCAAGGTTCGAGCCAATTGCCGAGCCGGTAAGAACAACCGGAGCCTCAGCTCCTACAGAACCTCCAAAACTTATGGTAATGGTACTGGCCAGCATCGAAGTCCACGTATTGTGTTTTTTTATTATACTGTTTCTTTTTGAAATAGAATAAAGCACTCGTGTAACTCCATGACTAATATTGTCTTTGACTACATATTTTACGAATAACCAAGCTAGTGTAATGCCGATAATCGGGAAAAAAAGATACAAATAAGTTCCTCTCCCCAGAAAATTATGATTTAGCAAATTAATAGAAAAATGAATTAGATTTTTGAGTAAAACAGCTGCAAGTCCGCTAACTGCTCCAACCATGGCACTTATAATAAGAATAAATGTATGTTCGGGAATATTTCGTACCCGCCAGATATTAAAACGCCTCAGAGAATTGTTTATATTGTATCTCACTTCAAAATATTTGTAAAAGTTTTGGAATCACCTACAAAAGTAGCTTTATTTATACATTTTAGAAGCATTTAGTACCGATTCTTTATTTTTTGTCTGTCTGTTAAATTTTGAATAATTCTTTCAGGAATACTTTTCAATTGTTAATATTGAAGAATGAATTATTAACTGATTAAACTATGGAAGAATTAGCAGTAGGAACAAGAGTATCACATCCTTCGTATGGAGAAGGATTGGTGAGCAAATCACATTTAACGATGTATGAAATTTATTTCGAACATGGTGGTAAAGTTGAATTGACCAAATACAATCCAGATTTAAGAATCTTGGAAAAACCTGATGATGAACCTCATACTGGCTTGTCGTTATCCGAAATAGAAGAGGCAATAACCTTTGTTATGGATAAATATCAGGGAATTACACATACCGTTAAAATTGCAGATAAATGGAAAGGTGGAACTTTTGTAATGAAACCTGTAAACCCCGATTTACAAGCAAAAGAATTTACAATGGAGAGTTTTTTTCATAAAATAGTAATGCTTCGCGATCGATTGCGTGTTCTGGAGCAAAACATTAACAGTCATCCTAAACTCGATGATGAAGACCGCATAAATTTACAGCAATATATAACCCGGTCTTATGGCAGCCTCACAACTTTCAATGTACTTTTTGCCGATAAAGAAGATTATTTCAAAGGACAAAAAAAATAGATATAATGACAACAAGTCCTTCGAATCATTTTAAATACTGTCCGCGTTGTGCCGCCGGTGGTATTTTTGATTTTACAGACAAGGCTTTCAAATGTCATAGCTGTGGTTTTCATTTCTTCTTAAATTCGTCGGCAGCAGTTACGGCTATTATTTTTGAAAAAACTGGTAAACTATTAATGGTACGCAGAGGCATAGAACCACATTTTGGAGCTCTCGATTTCCCGGGTGGGTTTATTGACCCCGGTGAAAGTGCCGAGGAGGCAATATTGCGCGAAGTTAAAGAAGAACTTAACCTCGAACCATATAAAATAAAATACTGGGCAAGTTTTCCAAACGAATATCTGTATTCAGGAACAATTGTAAACACCATTGATTTGGTTTTTCTATGTAGTATTGACGATTTTTCTGCGATTAAACATCTAGACGATGTAATGGATTTTGAATTTGTTGAAGTTTCATCAATTGATGTTAAACAATTGCCCTTTTTATCGGTTCAGAACATTGTAAGAAGATTACAAAACACAAAAGACCCGACGAATTTTTAAAGTTGATAATATTTTGTACACCATTTTTCTTTTTACCCGGGGTTAAAAACATAAATAGATGACTATTCAGGAAAAAATTAAATTGCTCCGTAGCAGAATGAGAGCAAGCAACATACAGGCTTATCTTGTAAATGGTTCTGATCCGCATATGAGCGAATACGTGCCTGCGCGATGGCAGTCGCGACAATTCGCATCGGGTTTTACCGGCTCTTATGGGTGGATGGCTGTTACTCTCGATAAAGCAGCTTTGTGGACCGATTCGCGTTATTTTCTGCAAGCCAAAGAACAATTAAAAAATACCGGCATTGCTATGATGAAAGCACGCGAGTCCGAGGCATTAACACTTGAACAATGGATTACTACCGAATTAGATCAGGGTGATACTGTGGGGTTCGATGGTTCCTGTTACTCTCTTGCCGAAGCCGAAGCTTTTGAATCAAAATTTCTAAAAAAGAATATTCTGATAAATTCTGATATCGACTTGCTGGATGAAATATGGAGCAACCGACCACCATTGCCGGCAAGTAAAGCATTTTTACATACACTTGAATGGGCTGGCATTTCGCGTACTCAAAAAATCGAACTGCTACATTCTGAAATGAAAAAAGCAGATGCTGATTTAATGGTACTGACTGCACTCGACGATATTGGATGGACGTTCAATATTCGTGGTGCCGATGTAGAATGTAACCCGGTGGTACTTTCGTTTGCCCTTATTACTGAAAAAGGGGCGAAACTTTTTATTGATAAATCAAAATTTGAAACTTACGCTCTTTCAGAACTCGAAAAAGATGGCATTGAGTTACTTCCTTACAAATCGTTTTATGGCGAATTGCAGTCAATTAGAGGCCAAGCAGTGGTGATCGACCCTGATCGAACCAATTTTCACATCAAAAATATTCTGGAATCAGAAAATCAAATTGTTCGCCAGTTATCGTCTGCTTCGTTGTTTAAGTCGCGAAAAAATGATGCTGAACTCGCCGGAATGAAAAAAGCTCAAATTGCAGATGGCCTTGCTTTACTTGACTTCCAGCTTTGGCTTGAAGAAAAACTTGGCAAAGAAACCATAACCGAGTACGATGTGGCGATGAAACTCGAAGCATTCAGGGCTAAACAAAGGGGCTATGTTGGCACAAGCTTTTTCCCAATTGTGGGATATCTCGACCATGGTGCTATAGTGCATTTTAGGGTAACCGACGAAATAGCCAACGAATTGAATCCAGAGGGAATTTTGCTTTTCGATTCAGGCGGACAATATCAATACGGTACAACCGACATTACCCGAACCATATCGCTGGGACCGGTAACTTACAAAATGAAGCGTGACTTTACACAAGTGCTTAAGGGGATGATAAATCTAACTCGCATAAAGTTCCCAAAAGGAACAATTGGTTGTCACCTTGATATACTGGCACGTGCCGCTTTATGGAACGATAATAAAAATTACGGTCACGGAACAGGACATGGTGTTGGTGCATTTATGAATGTTCACGAAGGGCCTCAAAGCATTCGACCCGATTTTAACAACCAACCGTTAAAACCCGGACATATTCTTTCGAACGAACCTGGAATTTATAGAACAGGCGAATATGGTATTCGAACCGAAAATATGATTCACGTAGTTGAAGACATAGAGAATGAATTTGGCCGTTTTTATAAATTCGAAACACTCACTAAATTTCCGATAGACACACGCCTTGTTGATACCACATTACTAACCGGTGAAGAAATTAACTGGATTAACGAGTACCATAAGGACGTTTTAAGTACTCTGAGCTCGTTTACCAATCCGGCGCAGTTGCAGTTGCTTAAACGGCTTACAATGCCTCTTTAGGATTTGTTAAAATTTTTATATATTTAGACTTGTATATGATTGACATTCAAATAGAGCAGGAATTTTTCAACAAATGGCTCGACATAAAACTGGGGTGCATTGAATGTGATGTAAATGTTGAAAAATTCAACGAAAATCTATGGAATGAAATAAGACAGCAATGTCAATCGATTCAGAATGAAATCCAGATTGAAGATATATCAAAAATAGCGGCTATTCGTTCATCCCGAAGAGCCTATAAAGCATTGGGGAAAGACCCTGCGCGCTATCGTTTATCGGCCGAAGCTTTAATACGACGGGTTGTAAAAGGAATCGAGCTGTACCAAATCAATAATGTGGTCGATTTGGTAAATCTTGCTTCTGTTACCTCAGGATTTTCAATAGGAGGATACGATGTTGATAATATTGTAGAACCTGTTGAACTGGGTATTGGTAAAAAAAATGAGCCTTACTGTGCAATTGGAAGAGGAGAACTCAACATTGAATTTCTTCCTGTACTACGCGACTTTAAAGGAGCTTTTGGCAGTCCTACAAGCGATTCAGATCGAACATGCGTAACTGAAAAAACAAAACATTTTTTGATGGTTTATTTCGGATTTGGAAGTTATGATACTTTACAAACATACTTGAACCAGTCAGTTAAATATTTGAAAGATTTTGCTGCAGCCGAAAATATCAAGATTCAAATTAAATAAAAACTCACATACAATGAAAACAAAAAACAAATTGAAACTGGCTTTGGTTCAACCCGACACTGCTTGGGAAGACGCTGAATCGAACCGATTTGTACTTACGAATCTCATAGCCGAGATGCCCGATGGAGTTGATGTGGTTATCATGCCCGAGGTTTTTACAACTGGTTTTACAATGAATGCCTCACTTGTAGCCGAAACCATGAGTGGCTCAACTGTTGAATGGATGAAGCAGATAGCCAGCGAACGTGATTTTGCTATTTGTGGAAGTTTGATTGTTAGTGAGAACAATTGTTACTATAATCGTTTTGTATGGGTATATCCTGATGGTGAAATTGTTACCTACGACAAGCGTCATTTATTTACTATCGAAAAAGAAACCAAAAATTATACACATGGGAAATCACTTCCAGTAATTTCGTATCGGGGATGGAAAATTTTACCACAAATATGTTATGACCTGCGTTTCCCGGTATGGAGCCGAAATACCCAAGGCTACGACCTGATGATAAATATTGCCAACTGGCCAGCTAAACGTCGTAAGATTTGGAAAACACTAACAAAAGCGCGCGCCATCGAAAATCAATGCTATGTGGCTGCTGTTAACCGCATTGGTAACGACGAAACTCCAATAGACTACACTGGCGATTCGATGGTGATTAATTTCAAGGGCAAACCAATTTTAAATGCTGAAAGTGATGAAGGTTTCTTCATAAAAACCATTAACAAAGAGAAACTTAATGCTTTTAGGCAAAGTTTTAATACGCTAAGAGATGCCGATAAATTTGAACTTTTAGAATAATTTGAATTGTCAACCTGAAATGTTTTTGAAATCTATAAAACATATATAATACCTGCGTAAACGTTTATGGTCGTAATTTTTTTTGCTATATCAAATTCTCCAATATGTTGGATATTATCTGAATTTTGAGAATTTGAATAAATAATGTGTTCATAATTGCTATTTGATTGATAAAATGAACCATACAATTTTAAATGAATGCTGCTATTCAACTTCATTCGTAAACCACCATCAACCATTAACGGAATGCTGTATTGCTTTCCTGCAGTGGTTTCGGAAATCACTTCTTTTTGATTTTCCTTGTCGATAATGCGGAGATAGTGCTGTGGATTTGAAGTAATGCTTAATCCGCTGTAAATGCCACCTTCGAGATACAGCTTGTTTAATATCAGCGGATAGTTGGCTTTGATACCCAACATAGGTGAAGTCCATTGCCAATAACCGATTTTCGTTCGTACCGAATCACTTAGGGGTGAATATTCAGATGTTTTGGTTTTGAGCCAGTTAAATGCTGGAATCTTATCAATAGCTGCCTGTCCAAAATGCAGACGAGCTGAAACCGCGATTCGGTTATGCAAATAATAATCGCCATCAACATTCATGGTGAAACCGCTTTTCGCATAACCAGCATCATCTGCAAGCGGTGATATTTGTTTGAAAATACCTGATGAAAACCCTGCACCAAACGACATACTTGCATGAAAACGCTCGCTGGCTTTTGTAGAAACAGACAAAAAAGTAAAAATCAAAATTATTATTAAGCTTGTTCTATTCTTCATAGTAATTTCTTTTTTTTATTGTTTTTTCGAATTTGTAAAATTAAAATAAACATCAAATATATGCTTGTATTGCTGCATTAAAACAGTATTTTTCTTAGTTTTGAAACCATTCATAAAAAAAAATGCTCAATAGCAGGATATGGCTTTAAACTACATATTTATATTCTTTTTTCTGATAGCTTTTATCGTTGCCCTGGTAAAACTTGTTTTTTTTCAGGATGTTACTGTATTTTCAGAAATTGTTAATTCCACTTTCGAAATGGCAAAAACAGGTTTTGAAATATCGTTGGGATTAACAGGTGTACTTACGTTATGGATGGGTATCATGAAGATAGGAGAGAAGGGGGGAATTGTAAATATATTATCGCGTATAATTGGTCCTTTTTTTCAAAAAATTTTCCCCGAACTGGGTAAAAATCATCCGGCTTATGGCGCAATAACAATGAATATTGCAGCCAATATGCTCAATTTGGACAATGCAGCTACCCCGATGGGACTTGAAGCGATGCGCGAGATGCAAGCATCTAATCCGAAGAAAGACACGGCCTCGAATGCACAGATTATGTTTTTGGTGCTGAACACCTCGGGCTTAACGCTTATTCCAATTTCAATAATGGTATATCGTGCTCAACTAGGTGCAGTTAACCCTACCGATGTTTTCATTCCATTGCTTATTACAACCTTTTTTTCAACACTTGCCGGGTTGATTGCTGTTGCATTTTATCAACGCATCAATTTACTGAACCGCGTTGTTTTGAGTTGGCTTGGAGGAATGACAGCTATTATAATTGGCATCATCTGGTATTTTTCAACACTTAATCAGGATCAAATACAGGTTATATCAAATGTGGCGAGCAGTTTTATACTCTTCAGTGTAATTGTTGGCTTTATTTTGTTGGCTTTCAGAAAAAAAGTAAATGTGTACGAAGCTTTTATCGATGGAGCAAAAGACGGCTTCAAAACCGCAGTTAAAATCATACCTTATTTAATTGCCATATTGGTGGCAATTGGCGTTTTCAGAGCCTCGGGAGCAATGGATTACATTATTAGAGCTATTGAATGGAGTGTTCGTTCTGCTGGGCTGAATGCCGATTTTGTAGAAGCATTGCCAACCGCATTTATGAAACCATTGAGCGGAAGTGGAGCGCGTGGAATGATGATAGACGCCATGAATACACATGGCGCCGATTCGTTTGTAGGTCGTCTGGCATCAACCTTTCAAGGCTCTACCGATACCACTTTTTATGTTTTAGCTGTTTATTTTGGTGCCGTTGGCATAAAAAACACACGTCATGCTGTAACTTGTGGTTTGATAGCCGACTTTGTAGGTATTATTACTGCCATTTTTATTGGCTATCTGTTTTACTACTAGTAATATTATTTCTTAAGGCATTTTTGAATTTGTTTTATTACACGGTCGCCAAGATTAGATTTACGCTCAATGTGCGATTTAATTTCTTGCACAAAACTGTTGGTTTCGAAGTTTCCTCTTACCATTTCAAAGTCTTCTCTGCGGGTCTGGGCATCACCATCAACACCAAAGCCGGTCATGGCACTAAGTTGAAATTCCTTTTTTGCATCATTATAAAGCATGTTATCCAAATCAACAACACTTTCTCTCCAGCGCTTTACCAGGGAAATTATATCTTCGGGAGTAATATTTACAATTGATTTTTTCAGCCTTTTTTCAAGCAATTGAGCTGACCAACACCACTCAATATCATAATATGAAGCATGAAGTGATTTAAACAGATTCTCAATATCTTGCAAATTGTTTACTGTTCCATCTTCTACATCGTCGAGTATTCTGTCTATTTCCGACTTAGGACATAATAAGCCTGCTATATCAACCCAAACTCCAGTTCCGGTTTCACAATCGGGTTTTAATGCTTTTACAAGGTCTGCAGGAGATTTCAATTCGTATCCGTTCAAGCGGGTAATTACGGAGTTTCCTAAAAATTTGTCAATTCCAATGTTGTATAAATAAATTCCTCTTTTTAAGGCTGATGATGAAATTGAAGTGTTGTTATATACATATTCGTTAGACGATTCTCCTGATACTTTTCGCAGGTTTTCAAGAATCGCAATAGCGTTAAGCATTTTTTGAATAGTGTATGGGCTCAATAAGTTGTAATTAATACAGTCCAGTAAATCAGGATCGGTACGTTTGTCTCTTTTTGGCCATTTCATGGCATCCCTGATTGTTCCAACACTTTTAAGGTTAACAGCCGGGGCTAGCCACGATTTGTCTTTATTTTCAATAAGATATGAAAAAGGCAAATCCGAGGTATCGGAATTTTTATAATGTCGCCCCATAATTAAGGTGAACGGGCCAATTTTGGCCGGCCACAACAGGTATGAATCACTGGTTGTTTTTGAGCCTCTTTCAACAATTCCCTGATGGATGGGGCCGAGTTTATACATGTGATTGCTCTGGTTTGAACCTGACCCGGCATTTAAGAATGAAAACATACCGGCAATGAGTAAAGTGGATTTATGATGTGTTACAGTGTAGGGACCTGCAAATATTGAACAAGCTTCACCATGAAACCCCTGGCAGTTCGAAAAGAAAACTGAATTTTCGGCTGAGTAATTTTTACCAAGCTCACAGCCCTGTCCAACGTAGCACTTGTCTATGATAACGCCTTCTTTTATACTGCTTCCCGATTGAATGATGAATTTTTCAATAATCACATCATTGCCAATTTCAACAGGTGCCATTTCGTTGCTTATTATCGACCCGTCTTCAATTAGCCTTGATCCTTCAATTAAAACATGATTGCCAATGTGTACGTTTTTTATTTCACCGGTATTAATGATACGGGTATTTTTCCCAATGTACCCCCGATCCGATTTTTTTGT
>JAQICD010000156.1 GCA_027858715.1 Prolixibacteraceae bacterium | reverse complement strand
TAAATTATGTGAAGAATCATACGCCCGACACAGCTATTATACTAATGCCTCCTAAGGATATTATATTGAAAGATAAGGACAAAACCCGTTTTGACAAATATCTAACCAATAAAATATGGGTAACAAATTACCTATATCCCCGAAAAGTAATATATTTTGATGAAGCAGAAACTTCAGAGTTATATACAAAAGTTAGCCACATAGCTGTTATAAATTACTGGGGATACTCACTTGCTGAGGGAAGAAATACAAAGAAATCTCCATATACCGTCTTAAAGAAAAACAATTAAAAATTATGCTTTTAACAATCTCCTATTTTTTCACCCTGTTTTTTTCAGGGTTTGTTCTTGTTAGTTTATTGGCTCCGAAAATATCTTTAATCCAAAAAACAGCATTAGGTTTCCCTTTTGGATTTGCTTTCTATAGCATTTTAATGTTGGCATTCAACTTAATTAATGTGAAATTTTCGATTGTTAATTTGTCTGTAACTGCCTTTGTATTTGCGGCACTCGGAGTTCTTTTAAAATATAAATATTTCGTCAATTTATTTAAATACAAAAAAGGTTCATTGAACGATTTTATTAAAATACGAAACATTAATTTCACTTGGATCTTCTTATTTGGGATTCTGGCATATCTACTGTACGGAATTATCAGCAAGTCGCTTTTTTGGCCCCCAACAGCTTACGACTCATTTACAGGATACGATTATATGGCCAAGGTATTGGCAAATGAAGGGTGTTTTAATAATTCAATTTTTGATGTTGTTAATCCAACAAATTCAATTCGCCATTCATATCCCCCTTTTGTTTGCTCTACTTTTTCAATTGCATATATGATTGGACTAAACTCATCGAAAGTAACACTGATCTTACTTCTGATATCATTTTTATTTTTATTTTATTCACTGACCTTTCAGCGTTCAAATCATACGTTAACTATTCTTTTCACGCTATTGCTATTTGCAACCCCTGAGTTTTTAGCAATGAGCGCACTATCACTAACCAATGTCCCTCAAACAATTTTCGCTTCAGCCGGTTTAATTTTCATCGCCAAATTTATCAACGATAAACAAAGAGATCATCTTCTGTTGGGAGCTATTTTAGTTGGTTTAAATGTGTGGTCAAGGTATGATGGTCTGGTTTTTATTGGAGGTGGTGCAGTAATGCTTTTTATGAACATAATTGCACAAAAAAAGTATAAAAAATTAAAAAATTATATCTCGTTATTTTTGTTTATCCTTGTATCTATAAGTCCTTTAATAGCATGGCAATCATTTCAAGCAATTAAAATTGATGGTGTCTTTAACAGTAGTGATGCATTTGTAAGTCACTTATTTTTTGATCCTGAAAAAATCTCTTTCTTAATAGAAACAATTTGGGCTATATTGAAAAGTACACAATATTACGGATGGACATTCATAGCTTTTGTTATCGTTTTAATACTTAATGTCAGAAACATACGAAACAATAACCTATATTTACTAACCGGGATTATCGCTTCATTCTTACTGTATTCGTTTTTATATTATCAAATGGATAATGATTCTGGCAACTTTAACTACTCGTTACAGTCTATGGTATCATCATCATTTAAAAGAGGAATGTTCCCGTTTTTACCCCTTTTGTGTTATTATATGGCCACGTCAACAATACTAAACAAGGTTGCATATTTTATTCTTGAAAAAAACCCAACAAAATAATGTCTGTTGAAAATATAGAAAAATACAACGTGGTGATATTTGATGTTGACGGCACCCTTTATAATCAGCCTTTGTTGCGATTACGAATGCTGTTGAGCTTGGTTCTATATTATTCAGTTCATTTTGGCTCACTAAATGAATTGAAGGTATTGAAGGTTTTTCGCATACAACGAGAAAAGATTGCATTCCAGAATGAAAATTTCCCTATAGATCAACAGTATAAAAGATGTGCTGGACTCACCAATACAGCGGAGAACAAAGTGAAAAAGATTGTTCAAAAATGGATCCATAATATTCCCTTGTCTTATATCTCCAAATATAAATTTAAAAACATAGATAATTTACTCTCAAAAATGAGGGAGAAAGGTATTATCGTGTGTGTTTATTCTGATTATTTTGCAGATGATAAGATTAAGAAACTAAGGCTTACATTTGATCATGTTTTCAGTTCAGAACAGATCGAAATAAATAAAATCAAACCCAGCCCTGACGGTCTTAACTATATTGTTAGTAAATTGGGGGCTAAAAAAGAAAAAGCATTAATGATAGGTGACAGGAAAGACATAGATGGACTATGTGCAAAAAATGCCGGGATTGATTTTTTGAAAGTAAATTCTTTTACCGCAAATAAAATTTTTAAACAACTGGGGAAAAAACTTTAAATGGAGAAAAGCAAAAATAAATGCTGGGTTTGTGGATCTTACGATCTTGTGAAAATAAAAGATTCTAATGTTACAGAAGAATTAGTATCTGACAATTACGCAATTACTAATTCAGACTACGGCAAAACCGGTGAGCTTTCAAAATGTTTAAATTGCCATTTTATTCAATGCACAAAAGAAAATGATGTAATTCATTTTTATGAGAATCTTGTAGATACTGAATATGAAACAACAAGAGCTCAACGGAAAATACAGGAACAGCGCATTCTCAAATTAATTCACAAGTTTAAGCCAAAAGGAAATTTACTTGATATTGGTTCTGGAAGTGGCATTTTGGTTGAAGCAGCATTGGAAATGGGATACGATGCTGAAGGCATCGAACCTTCGGTATGGCTACATAAAAAAGCAAAAGAACGAGGACTGCCTGTGCACAATGGTACTTTCCCGATGAAAAACATTGATGATGAATATGATATTATTGTACTTGTAGATGTTATTGAACATGTTAATAATCCAAAACAACTTATTTCTGAAATCAGAAAGAAATTAAAAACAGAAGGGATATTTGTAATGATCACGCCCGATGTTAGTTCATTCTTTGCCCGAATTCTAAAATTTCGTTGGTGGCATTATCGCATTGCACATATTGGCTATTTCAACAAAAAGAATTTAAAATTATTAACAAACAGCTCAGGTTATAAACAAATATTATTTAAGCGTCCTTCGTGGTATTTTAAGATTGATTATCTGGTGAAACGCTTATACAAGTTTTTACCATCATTTTTACATATTCCTATACCTCAATTCATCCGTCAAATTGTTATTCCTTTAAATTTAGGGGATTCAATGTTAGTAATATATAAAAAGAATGATGATTGATTCTGGTTACTATTCTTTTTTTTTAAACCGGATGCTTTGTCAGAATGTTGATCAACAAACGATAAATACAACAAACATTTATGAATAAAATTAAATATTATATTGGCATAGCACGTCCCGATCACTGGTTTAAAAATCTTTTTATGATTCCGGGCATTATATTGGCTCTACAATTTACAAATACCAGCCTTGATTTTGAATTATTAGTAAATGTTATTTTTAGTTTTATCAGTGTTTGTGCAATTGCATCAGCTAATTATACAATTAATGAATGGATAGATGCAGAATTTGACAAGTATCATCCCGTAAAAAAGAACCGGCCTTCTGTTACCCAGGGATTAAAAGCTAAATGGGTGTATTTTGAATATACCCTTCTGGCAATACTCGGACTTTCTTTTGCATGGAAGATCTCATTGGCTTATTTTTTTACTTCTTGTTTCTTTTTGCTCATGGGTTTTTTATATAACGTAAAACCATTTCGGACTAAAGATAAGGTTTATCTCGATGTAATATCTGAGTCAATAAATAATCCAATCAGGCTTTGTTTGGGGTGGTTTGCAATCACTTCTATTGTTTTTCCCCCGTCAAGCATATTGATATCTTATTGGATGGGGGGAGCATTCTTAATGGGAGCCAAACGTTTTGCCGAATATCGGTTTATTAATAACCCCAACAAATCCGGACTTTATCGTCATTCTTTCAAATCTTACAATCAGGATAAGCTATTAATATCAATATTTTTTTATGCACTTTCAAGCTCGTTCTTTTTAGGTGCCTTTTTGATTAAACACAAAGCTGAGTTAATACTTAGTTTTCCATTGTTCTCAATATTATTTGCTTGGTATTTGAAAATTGCGTTCGAACCTAACAGTATTGTTCAAACACCTGAAAAATTATACAAAGACAAATGGTTCATTGCTTATGTCGTTTTTTTAATTTGCACTGTTACAATGTTGATTTTTATAGATATACCTATGCTTGATATTATTCTGAAATAAAAGACGGAAAGAACATATATTCTTATTCAAGAAATACTGATTTAAAGAAAAGAATCCAATCCATCTATTTTTTTTTATTTTTGAAACAATTATTCATCACTGTAATAAAACGAATAGCATCATGTCATCAAAAATGAACTTCGTATCGAATAAAAGTAAACATATCTTTGCAATTGTTCTTGCCTTTGTGGTCATCTCGTTTATCTATTTTTCTCCTTTATTGGAGGGGAAACGACTTATGGGAAACGACCTGGTACAATATCGTGGCATGTCAAAAGGACTGAATGATTATCGGGCACAAACCGGTGAAGAGGCTTTGTGGACCAATAGCTTGTTTGGTGGTATGCCGGGTTACCTGATTTCAACAGCTTACCCGGGAAATGTCTTTGCAAAAATTCAGTCATTTTTCTACAAAATTCCCCGGCCTGCAAGTTACCTTATACTATATTTCGGGTTATTTTTCATGCTGTTATTAACGCTGAGAGTTAAACCATGGGTTGCCTTTGCAGGGGCATTAGCATATGGACTTAATATGACTTTCTTTGTGTGGCTCGATGCAGCACATATGACCAAAGTCAATACCATAACCTATATGGCCATGGTGGTGGCAGGCGTTTTATGGGCTTACCGCAAAAAACCTTTGGCAGGAAGTGCCTTGGCAGGTGTTGGTCTTGCATTTATGCTCAATGCCAATCACCCGCAAATGACTTATTATGCGGGCATTATGGTGGCAATTATCGGCATTACCTACATGGTCGATGCCATCAGAAATAAAGTATTCCCTTCGTATATTAAAACATCGGCCATGCTTATACTGGCTGCCATTTTAGCGGTGGGTGCTAACTTTAGCCGTTTATATACCATTTACGAATACGGAAAATACTCTATGCGGGGCGAATCGGATCTTACACCCGACGAGGAACAAACATCGGGGCTCGATAAAAGCTATATACTCGATTACAGTTACGATTTTGGAGAGGCTATGACTGCTTTTATACCGCGTTTTAAAGGCGGGGGAATGTCTGAACCAATTGGAGAGGATAGCAATTTTTATCGGGAAGTGAAAAAACTGGCTGGTGCACAGCAGGCTGCTCAAATGGCGCAGCATGCTCCTTTATACTGGGGCAGTCAGCCCATTTCGGGTGCACCGTTTTATTATGGTGCCGTTCTGTGCTTCTTGTTTGTTTTCGGACTTTTTGCTCTAAAGGGAAAAGATAAGTGGTGGATTGTTGCTACAGTCGTGGTGGCTTTCCTATTGTCGTTGGGGAAACATCTGCCTTCGCTGTCTCACTTTATGATCGATTACTTTCCGGCCTACAATAAGTTCCGCGATGTGAAAAACATTATTATTATTCAGCAGTTCGCCATGGCTCTACTGGGTGTTCTGGCAATCAAACAGGTATATCTGCGTGAGATTTCTGAAAAGAAGTTTCTTAACGCGCTGAAATGGTCGTTTGGAATTGCCGGAGGTGTTTCGCTGCTTTTCGCCTTATTTCCCGGCTTGGCCGGCGATTTTGTTGGCGCTAACGATGCACGATACGCGCAAATGTGGCCTCAAAATTTGCTCGATGCTTTGCAGTCCGACCGCAAAGCCGTTCTTCGTGCCGATGCTTTCCGCACCTTTATTTTTGTGGCGCTCGCTGTAGCTACTCTTTGGGCTTACTGGAAGAAGAAGCTAAAAGCTCAATATGCCCTGGCAGTATGGGTGATTTTAATACTGGCTGATATGTGGCCAATGAACAAAAAATATCTAAACGGTGACGATTTTGTTTCACAACGAAAAGTGCAACAGCCTTTTACGGCATCGGCAGCTGACAAAGAAATATTAAAAGATGCGAGCTATTATCGTGTTTTGAACATGTCGGAAAGGATAAGCACCTTCAACGATGCTACCACTTCATACTTTCACAAGTCGATTGGTGGCTACCACGGAGCAAAAATGCAGCGCTACCAGGAGCTTATCGAAAATCATATCGCGCCCGAAATGCAACAATTATCGCAACGACTTCAGCAAGTGAAAACCCAGGCCGATCTGGTAATTCTCTTCGACAACCTGAATGCCATAAATATGCTGAACACAAAATACCTGATTCTTCAAGTTGAACAAAAACCCTTGCAAAATCCACAGGCAATGGGTAACGCATGGTTTGTTAACAAGGTTGAAGTTGTAGAAAACGCTAACGAGGAAATAACTATTCTTGATGAAATTGACATAACACAGACCGCAGTTGCCGATAAGCGTTTCGAAAGTTTGTTCGACACTAACGTTTATTCAGCAGATTCTACTGCTACAATTGAACTTACGTCTTATGCTCCCAACAAATTGGTTTACCAGTCGAATACAAAAACTGAACAGCTTGCAGTTTTTTCCGATATATATTATCCCAAAGGCTGGGTGGCTACAATCGACGGCGAAGAGCACCCACATTTCAGGGTAAATTATGTGCTGCGAGCCATGGAGCTTCAGGCCGGCAATCACGAAATTGTTTTTGAATTCAAACCGAAATCATATTATCTTGGCAACAAAATATCACTAGCATCGTCATTAATTCTACTTTTGTCTGTAATAGGCGTAGTAGTGGTTGAATTGAGAAACAGAAGAAAAGAATCTAACAATGAAGAATAAGGAACCCCGGCCGGTTAAACGTAAATTGCTGAATTCGTACTTTGTGTCAACACTGAGTATTACACTATTGCTTTTTCTTATCGGGTTATTGTCGTTTATGATTTTCAATGCAAAATACATTAACGATTATATTCGCGAAAATATTGGTTTTACCATTGTGTTGGACGAACAAGTACGCGAGGTCGATCTATTAAGACTACAGAAGCTACTGGCTGTTCAGCCCGAGGTTAAGTCGGCTGTTTATGTCGATGCCGTTACTGCAGCGCAGGAATTGCAAAGTGAACTCGGTGAGGATTTTGTTGGCTTTCTGGGATATAATCCGCTTCATGCTTCAATCGATGTTAAACTTTACGCAGCATACACACATAACGACAGCCTGGCTGTACTGGAACATAAGTTTATGGAATTTTCCAATGTTCAGGAAGTATATTATCAGCGAAACCTGGTAAACCTGATCAATGAAAACACCAATAAAATAGGTTTGGTTCTGATTATATTGGGGGGGGTTATGCTCTTCATTTTCATTGCACTTATGAACAATACAATACGACTTTCGATATACTCAAAGCGATTTATTATTAACACTATGCAGCTGGTAGGTGCTACCCGTTCGTTTATACGAAAACCCTTTGTGGGCAACTCGGTGATGCAGGGAATTATTGGTGCTTTTCTGGCAAATATTTTTTTATTCGCGCTGGTATTGTCGTTCAATAAAAATTTTAGCGAGGTATATTCAGTAAGTGCAATTAACGTAATTGCACCGGTAATCGTCATTGTGTTTTTATTTGGAGTATTTATTTCGTGGCTTTCAACACGATTTGCAGTAAATAAATTCCTGAAACTACGTTACGACGAGTTATTCTATTAATTTTATAGTTACAAAAACATGAACTTTATTAAGCGTTTACTTTTCAAAATACTGGGGGTCAGGAAATATTTGCTGGTTGTAAGCAGAATCTTTTTCATGCTCTACAACATAAAACTCATTAAAGGGAATCAGTTATTCGATTGTCATTACTTTGTTAAAAAACTTATAAGTGAGGGAAATGTAGTTATTGATGTAGGTGCTAACCTAGGCTATTATTCTGTAATATTTTCCAAATTAGTTGGTTTCGGGGGTAAGGTTTACTGTGTTGAGCCGGTAAAGCTTTATCGGCAAATACTCGAAAAAAACACAAAACAATTTTCTAATGTTGAAATAATACCATACGCATTGGGTGATGATGACAACAAGAAAATTAAAATGGGAGCCCCTTCAAAGGCCAACTATTTCAGCCATGGCCGTACGCATGTTTTAAAAAATGAAGACGAATGCAGTATGGTTTTCGATGCAGTAGTGATGCGACCTGAATCATTATTCTCACACTTAACCCAGTTACACTATATAAAATGTGATATTGAAGGTTATGAAGGTATAGCTATTCCATTATTTGAAAAAGTAATCGACAATTTTCATCCGATCGTTCAGATTGAGATTGCACGTGATAATTTTGATAAACTGAGTAACTTTTTCAGAGAAAAAGAGTATCGTATTTTCTATTTAAAAAAAGAACGACTAATCGAAATTTTTAAAGAGAATGACGAGCATTTTGGCGATATCTTTTTTATACCAAGCGAAAAGATTGACCACATAAGCCAATTTACACAGTAGAAAACACTTTTTAATTATTTATAAAAATTCATTAGTTTTGTACTTCAAAAAACAAGAAAATGGCTAGATATACAAAAATTGAGAAAAAAGAAGACAATTTCGCACTAGGAAGAGAAAACTACATATTGTTAATTATAGGATTACTTGCCGTAGTGGTTGGATTTCTGCTTATGTCGGGCGGAGCCAGTGGTGACCCGAATGTTTTTAACCCCGATGTTTTTAGTTTCAGGCGTATTACCCTGGCACCAATGGTTTCATTAGCAGGCTATCTTTTTATTATTTATGCAATAATGAAGAAATCAAAATCGAACAACCCCTCTTAACTTCAGCATAATTCATGAGTGTTTTTGAAGCAATTATTCTCGGTTTGATACAAGGTCTCACCGAGTTTCTACCTGTAAGTTCAAGTGGACATCTCGAAATTGGTCACGTGCTTTTTGGGGTTGACGAAGGTGATAACCTTATTTTTGACATCTTGGTACATGGTGCCACCGTACTTAGTACCCTGATTGTTTTCCGCAAAGAGATTTTTGAATTACTGGCCGGACTGTTTCAGTTTAAATGGAACGACGAAACTCAATATATATCTAAACTGATTTTTTCAGCAATTCCGGTAGCTATTGCCGGAGTGTTTTTTGAAGAGCAAGTCGAAGCCCTGTTCTCCGGTAATCTTATTTTCATTGGAAGTATGTTGCTGGTAACCGCCACCCTTTTGTCGGTTGCTTACTTTTCGAAGCCACGAACCCGCAAAGTTACATTTATCGATGCCTTTATTATTGGCGTTTCGCAGGTACTGGCAATCATTCCCGGCATATCGCGTAGTGGTGCTACCATTGCTACAGGTATGATCATTGGCAACAACAAGGCTAACCTGGCTAAATTCTCATTTCTTATGGTGATTATTCCCATACTGGGTGCGAATTTTCTCAAAATTGTATCGGGCGAAATGACTGTCTCATCCTCGATTGGAGTGTTGCCCCTTGCGGCTGGTTTCATTGCTGCTTTTATAGCTGGTTTGCTGGCCTGCAAATGGATGGTAAATATTGTACGAAAAGGCAAACTTATTTATTTTGCTGTTTATTGTGTTCTTATTGGTGTTATTGCTATCTTTGCCGCTTGATTTTTTCAGTCTTTAGGCTGATTCATTGTGTTGGAAATTAGCAATTCATGGCAAATAATTTATTAGGTCTCGATTTTATTTCCGGAGAAATTTTACTTTTCGATAAGCCACTCGACTGGACTTCTTTTGATGTTGTAAACAGGGTGCGCTATTTGTTGTGCCAAAAACTGGGCATCAAAAAACTAAAAGTGGGGCATGCCGGAACACTCGACCCCAAGGCTACCGGACTTGTAATTTTATGTACCGGAAAAGCTACAAAAAAAATTGAATCGATACAGGCTGAAGAAAAAGAATATGTAGCAACCATTAAACTGGGTGCAACAACACCATCGAGCGACCTTGAAACAGCCGAAGATCAAACATTTGACACCAGCGATATAAATCGGGATTTAATTGAGACTAAGCTAAAGGCTTTTATAGGTGACATACAGCAGATTCCGCCAATTTTTTCAGCTCTAAAAGTAAACGGAAAACGCGCTTTTAAATATGCCCGCAATGGCGAAGATGTTGAAATGAAAGCACGTACTGTTCGTATTTCAGCCATTGAAATCCTTCGCTTTGAAAATCCCGAACTGGAACTCAGGATAACATGTGGAAAAGGAACCTATATTCGTTCGCTGGCCCGCGACATTGGCGAAAGTCTTGAAAATGGTGCCTATCTTACAGATTTGCGTCGTACCCGCATTGGGATCAATGAAGTTAATAATGCATGGACAATAAATAATTTTGAAAAATCATTAGCAGAAATGTAACCTTTTGGTAATTTTTGCGTAAAAGGCCACTCGACATTAAACTTTTTGTATAGAAATACGATTTATTTTAACAGGTGTTTCTTTTGTTGACTGGTTTTAATTCATAATAATTCAATAATTTAATAGATATATGAAGCTATCGAAGTTTAAATTTAATTTACCCGAAGAATTAATTGCGTTGCATCCCGCTCATCATCGTGATGAGAGCCGGCTAATGGTAATTAACCGCAAAACACGCAAAATAGAACATCGTTTGTTTAAAGATCTCATCGAATATTTTGACGATGGCGATGTATTCATTTTTAACAACACAAAGGTTTTTCCGGCACGTTTGTATGGAAACAAAGAAAAAACGGGTGCCGAGATTGAAGTTTTTTTGTTGCGTGAATTGAATCGTGAACAACGGTTGTGGGATGTTTTGGTCGATCCTGCCCGGAAAATCCGTATTGGCAATAAACTTTATTTTGGCAAAGACGATTCGTTGGTTGCCGAGGTAATCGACAATACTACTTCGAGGGGACGCACCCTTCGGTTTCTTTTCGATGGATCATACGAAGAATTCAAAGAAACACTATACAGCCTTGGCGAAACGCCTCTGCCCAAATTCATCGACCGCCCGGTTGAAGCCGAAGATCGCGAGCGATACCAAACTATTTTTGCGAAGCACGAAGGCGCTGTAGCAGCTCCAACTGCCGGTTTGCATTTTAGTAGGGAGCTTTTAAAGCGTCTCGAAATTCTTGGAACTGAATTCGCATACATAACCCTGCATGTTGGTCTGGGGAACTTCCGCAGTGTTGATGTCGAAGATCTCACTAAGCACAAAATGGATTCGGAGCAAATTTGGATCAAGGATAAAACATGCAAAACAGTAAATAAGGCTAAGGAAAAACGCAAAAACGTATGTGCTGTAGGCACTACCGTTATGCGAACTCTCGAAACCTCGGTGGCCACAAATGGTGAATTGAAACCGTATGAGGGCTGGACTAATAAATTCATCTTTCCTCCGTACGAATTTAGCGTAGCCAACCGCATGATTTCAAACTTCCATCTTCCCTTATCAACCTTGTTGATGATGGTAGCCAGTTTTGCAGGATACGATTTACTGATGGAAGCATACGAAGTAGCCATTAAAGAGAAATACCGCTTTGGAACCTATGGCGATGCCATGTTAATTATTTGACAAACAACCAACACTCAACTCCGCCTCCGGCGAAGTAAAATATAAACCGCAGAGACACAAAGGCGCAAAAAAAAGAGTTCTTTTCTTTGCGCCTTTGTGTCTCTGCGGTTAATTATTTATGTATTAGCCTAAGCGACTTTTTTGCAACAACCTCCCCGTCAATCTCTGTCGTCATCGTCCAAACACCCAGTTTATCTTTAAGGGACTCCCAAACGCAATCGCCCAGGAAAAACTCATACTGATTACTATTGATAAACACTTGTCCGGTAAATGGAGGCCTTACTTTTCCATTTTCTTTGAATGGCGGATGATCAATTCGGAAGTCTATCCGTTTCCCTTTCGCCTTATTTATATGGAGTACATAGCCAAACTCGGTGCCGATATTTGCTTTAATAACATCAGTTATATCAATGAGTTTCGGTATTTCACGACTATCCCTGTCCCACGGGGCATACTCGCCATAGCTGTACATCTTAACTTCTATCTTCCTTTTTGCCATAGCGCAAAAATAATCAGATTACGGCAAAAGCCAGTGTTGCAATACTGACTTTCGAATTCTCACTTTCCAAAACAGCATGCGCACAGGCTTCAAGCGTCGAGCCTGTAGTTATAACGTCGTCAACCAGTAAAATATGTTTATTGGCAAATTGCTCCGGATTCATTTGGGCGAAAAGGTTGTTTACATTTTCCCATCGCTCGAAACGCCCCTTGCGGGTTTGCGTCGTACTATAGAATTTACGTTGCAGGTTATTGGCCACAACATCTGTATTTAATATTGCTCCCATCCCTTCAGCAATTGCTTCACTCTGATTGTATCCACGCTGACGCTTTTTGCGTGGATGTAAAGGCACCGGAACAATATAATCAATGTCGTCCTGAAAATTTACTTCATTCAAATCGGCGCTTAACATTCGCCCCAAAACAACACCTATTTCACGGTCGCCTTTATATTTCAGATGATGCAGCAACTTTTGGTACTTGCTACCCTTTTGAAAAAAGTAAAATGAAGTGGCTTTTTCAAGTTTTACCCTACCCCAAAAAAGTTGCGATACCGGATTATCGTCAGCCAGATGAAAGTAAGTACGGGGAAGACCGATGGCACAACGGGTGCAAATCATATTTTCCTGCTTAACCAACGACTCATCACAACAAATGCACAGGTTCGGGTAAATAAGTGTAGAAAAATCATACAGGTATTCCTGTACCGCCGATAAGAACTTTTTCATGTTCAGGAGGTTTAAACAGTTACTTTTCAAAAATAAGACATTAAATACTAAAAACAAAAAACGCTAATATTCCATTTAGCCAATTAGCTCCCTGTTTTAAATCCAACCACCTTGTCTCTGCACTAATACCTCTCCCTGCGGGTATAATTCGTATGTAACAAATGATGCGAACGTTCGCCCAGCGGCTCTTTCAGATAATCGTTGTAAATTTTGATAACCTCAGGGTTTTCATGCGACTTGCGTACTGAAAGACCGGCATCCTCTTCGTATATCGCCTGCGCTCTGCGCTCTCGTATTTCCGGATTGGTTGGTATGGGCTGACCGCCACCACCAAGACATCCTCCGGGGCAGGCCATAATTTCGATAAAATGATAATCGGCTTCGTTGTTTTTCACAGCCTCCATCACCTTTTTGGCATTAACCAGTCCGTGTGCCACCGCACATTTCAATTCAACCCCATCAAGAAAACTCCAGTTGTCGAGCGGCTTCTCAATTTTTATGGTTGCCTCTTTAACGCCTTCAATTCCACGTACCGATTTTATGTTCAGGTTTTCGAACGGAACTTCGCGACCGGTCACCAATTCGTAAGCCGTACGTAAAGCAGCCTCCATAACACCACCGGTGGCGCCAAATATAACCCCGGCACCCGATGAATCGCCCATTAGACGATCGTGTTTCACATCCGGAAGTTTCATAAAATCGATTCCGGCCTGTTTTATCATAATGGCCAACTCACGTGTGGTAAGCACCAGGTCAACATCACGATAACCGCTATCGTGCATCTCCGGTCGGTCGGCCTCAAACTTTTTAGCTGTACATGGCATTATCGATACCGATACAACTTTTTCAGGGTCGAGTTTACGGGCTTTGGCATAATAGGTTTTGGCCAGGGACCCAAACATTTGCTGAGGCGACTTACAAGTCGAAAGATTTTCCAGCATTTCGGGATACATGTGCTCGATATACTTTACCCAGCCCGGAGAACACGAAGTGCACATGGGCAATTTGTAGTTATCATCTTTATCCACCAAAACCTTTTTCAAACGCGTAAGCAACTCTGTACCTTCTTCCATTATGGTAAGATCGGCAGTAAAATCGGTATCAAGCACCGAATCGAAACCAAGGTTTTTCAAAGCGGCAACCATTTTTCCGGTAACTCGCATGCCCGGGGCAAAGCCAAGCTCCTCGCCCAACCCGACCCGCACTGCCGGAGCTGTTTGTACCACTACATGCTTTTCTGGATCGGCAATGGCCTCCCATACCTCTTCAATATAATTCTTTTCGATCAGTGCACCGGTCGGACAGTGATTGACGCATTGCCCGCAGTTGGTGCACACCACATCGTTCATCGATTTCTCAAAGAATGTAGATATCTTCATTTTATCGCCTTTATAGGCTACCGACAGTGCATTAACACCCTGTAATTCGGCACAGGTACGCACACAGCGTTGACAGCGAATGCAGCGGCTGTCGTCTTTTATTATCGACGGCGAAAACATATCGATGGTATAATTCTTATACGGCGCAAGAGGAATCAGGTCTTCCGACATTATTTTATATTCAGCAGCTAGCTCTTGTAGCTCGCAGTTGCCGTTTTTGTAACAACGGGTGCAGTCGGCATTATGTTCCGACAGCAAAAGTTCGATAATATGCTTTCGGGCAGTGCGAACCTTCAGCGTATTGGTCAATACTTCAATATTTTCGTTACACGGGGTTGCACACGAAGCAGCAAGACGATTCTGCCCAACAACCTCAACAACGCAAACCCGGCAGTTACCTGCTACACACAAATCTTTGTGAAAACATAGCGTGGGGATATTGATCCCCGCATCGCGTGCAGCGTCAAGTATCGTTTTTCCCGGTTTGGTTTCAAAAACAACACCATTGATGATTACATTTATCTTTTTATCCATAATATTCGCTTTTGGAGTTAATAAATCATCTCCTCGCGGAAGTTTTCTACAATCGACGAGAAAGAATTGGCCACCGACTGTCCAAGTCCGCACTTAGCAGTGTATTGCATAGTTTCGGTAAGCTTTAACAATTTATCGAGGTACACAGCGGGTTTCTGGCCCTGCTTTACCGCCTTTATGCCCATGTGTAGTTGCTGGCATCCCACACGACATGGCGTACATTGTCCGCACGACTCTTCCCTGAAAAATTCAAGATAATTATCGAGCACATTAAACATCGACCGTGTGCTATTGAAGAGCATCATCGAACCTCCGGTGGGAAGAGAGATGCCTGTAAGCTTGCCTTTATATCCGATACTGGTTTCGCCAAACCTTTTGCGTGGCACCAGGAAACCCGATGCACCACCCACCTGCACGGCTTTGGTATCGCCATCGCCAAACTCGTCAACAAAATCGCTGAGACTCATTCCCAGTTCAAGCTCGTAAATACCCGGCTTAGGAGTATCGCCCGATACCGAGAAAAGCTTCGTCCCTCTCGAAAACTGAACACCGAGATCGTAAAATTTCTTGGCGCCGTGTTTAAAAATGGTATAAGTATGCGCCAGGGTTTCCACATTGTTAATCACCGTAGGCATCCCCATATAGCCTTTATTTGTCGGGAATGGCGGTTTATTGCGGGGTTCTCCCCTGAAACCTTCCATCGATTCCATCAGTGCTGTTTCCTCGCCGCAAATGTATGCACCACTGCCCATAAATATTTCAATGGAAAAATCGAATCCGATTTCTTTACAATAGTAAGCGAATTCATCAATAACTTTCTGCAAATCTGGCTGTAAAAATTTGTATTCACCCCTGAGGTAGATAAATCCTTTTGTAGCCCCAGTGATATAACCACAAATAGCCATGGCTGTAAGAACTTTAAACGGTACTTTCATCAGAATTTCGCGGTCTTTAAAAGTACCCGGCTCTCCCTCATCGGCATTACATATCACATACTTCTGAGCGACTTCGGCCTCGCTTGTGAGCTTCCATTTTAAGCCGGTTGGAAATCCGGCACCTCCACGACCCTTTAACTCTGAACTAATCAGTTCGTTTATTAACTCACGACTGTCTTTGTCAAGGGTGCGACTGAGTATATTTTCCCAGTCGTTTTCATTTCTGAAAATAAAATCAGCTCTTTTTAAATTGTATTCCTTAGCCATAACGCTCATTTTTTTAGATATTCGGATAAAATTTCACGCACCTTTTCGGGTGTCAGTTCAGTATATACCTCATCGTTAATGAGCATGGCCGGAGCTTTATGGCACCAACCCAGACAGTTCGTTTGCAATACCGTAAATTTCCGGTCGGGAGTGGTTTCGCCCACACCAATTTTCAACATATCTTCAATGGTTAGCAAAATTTGATTTTTACCTTTCATCGAGCATGTAATTGTTTTACATATCCGAATAACATATTGCCCCATTTTTTTGTATTCCAAAAAAGAATAAAAAGTAGCCGTACCGTAAACTTCGGCTGCAGGCAAATCCATTTCACGGGCAATTTCAACCATTGTTGATTCCGACAGATAATGCTCCTGCCTCACAACACCTTGTAATACAGACAGCAAATTTTCACGATTTCGTCCGTGTTTGTCAGCCAACGCGTTAATTAATTCAGATGTTTGAGTCATAAGCAGGTTGATTTAGATTTATTATAAAAGTTTAAAAACAGTCATTTATAATGTTCAATATACTTAAAGTGAAGAAGAAAATCCACTACTAATCATCAGGATATGAAAACATTGAATATGTTGTTTAACATATTTTGGAAAAATAGATTTTCAATTTCATCCAAATACGTTGATTTTTAGTAACATGAACAAAAAAACATAAAGAGATGATTACTTACACTTGCAACGCAAACTGCTAAATTTAAATGTTATCCACATCACTTATTACTAAAAACCACTGGTTTAAATAATAAAACTACATTAATTTCGTTTTTTATTATGAATTACATTAAAGCCTTTAAAATTAAAATAATGATGCCATTCCTCATTGCCCTCGCTATTTTCATTGCTGCTGTTATAACAGTTGCTGTAAGAGAAAACAAAAAACAAAACAACAATTAACATACTTTCACACCAAACAAGGTGCTGCCTCACATAACGTTACAATTTAGCAGCCGACAACCAGCAACCTCCAATATTAATATATCTTTTATCCTTACAAAAAATCACTTTCAAATATTGACATTTACCATCAATCCTCTTACATTTGCACGATATCGAATAACATATTTACTCAAAACTGTGCTCGAAAGTCTGATTACATCTAAAACCAGAATTAAGCTATTGGTTAAGTTTTTTATTAACAGCCAAACAAAAGCTTACTTGCGAAGCCTCGAAACCGAATTTGGCGAATCGACCAATTCTATACGTATCGAGCTCAACCGTTTTGAGAAAGCCGGTCTTTTGGAGTCATCCTCCGAGGGAAACCGTAAATATTACAAAGCAAACACGGGGCATGCCTTTTTCAACGAAATCCATCACCTCTTACTTAAATATGTAGGCATCGATACCATAATCGATACCGTGCTTAGTAAAGTCGGGCACCTTGAACGTGCCTACATCACGGGCGATTTTGCCCAGGGCATTCAAAGCAAGGTGATTGATATTTTGCTGGTAGGCACAAACCTCGATCATAACTACATCAACAAGCTCATTCAAAAGGCCGAAGAAATGGTCTCGTTTAAGGTACGCTACATCAGCATAGCCCCCGGCGAG
>JAQICD010000123.1 GCA_027858715.1 Prolixibacteraceae bacterium | reverse complement strand
CCTCATAATTTCCGTTATCACGAACAGTGGGATAAAACCGGGATGCTGTGGTGGACTCAAATGACGGCCCATATCTGGTTTGATACACCTGAATTCCGTGAAAACTTTAAACAGTTGCTTCACGACTGGGTCAAAGAGCGCCGTAACAGTCCTTCGGTTGTACTTTGGGGGCTCGAAAACGAAAGTACCTTGCCAGAAGATTTTGCACGCGAATGTACCGAACTGATCCGTAAGCTTGATCCTACATCTCCGTCTCAACGCTTGGTTACAACTTGTAACGGAGGTTCAGGTACCGATTGGAATGTTATTCAAAATTGGTCGGGAACCTATGGTGGCGATCCATACATATACGATGAAGAACTTTCAGAACAACTTTTAAATGGTGAGTATGGTGCATGGCGAAGCATCGATTTTCATACCGAAGGCGGTTTTGTACAAGATGGATCGTTGAGCGAAGATCGCATGACCCTGCTTATGGAAACTAAAGTTCGTTTGGGCGAAAAAGCTTCTGATCAAAGTTGTGGGCAATTTCATTGGTTGTTTAATTCGCACGATAACCCGGGCAGGGTGCAGAGTGGCGAAGGTTTTCGCGATATCGACCGTCTGGGGCCAATTAACTACAAAGGAGCAGTAACCATATGGGGCGAACCGCTTGATGTTTTCTACATGTTCCGATCGAATTACGCACCCAAAGAAACCGAACCGATGGTTTACATTGCTTCGCATACCTGGCTCGATCGATGGATTCAGCCCGGAGTGAAAGATGGAATTCGTGTATATTCTAATTGTGATGAAGTGGAGCTTTTTAATAGTGTCGATGGTAAACCACTCGCAAAATTGGAGCGCGGGCCAATTGGAACGCATTTTGTTTTTGATAATATTGATGTTCAGTATAACATTTTAAAAGCTGTTGGTTATGTGAATGGCAAAGAAGTAGCAAGCGATATGCTTATGTTTCATCATTTGCCTGAAGCCCCGGGTATCGAAAAGCTTGCCGGAAATACCACTCCGTTAACAAGTGATAATACAAATTACGTGTATCGGGTTAACTGTGGTGGTGCCGATTATATCGATGCCGAAGGAAATGTGTGGATGGCCGATCGCCAGATCACTGGTAATAATAGTTGGGGGTCTGACTCCTGGACAAGCGATTACGACGGGATGCCGGCTTTTTATGGTAGCCAGCGCCAAACGTACGATCCAATTGAAGGAACCACGGAATGGCCTTTAATACAAACGTTCCGTTATGGACGCCACAAACTTTCTTACCATTTCCCCTTACCTGATGGCGAATATCAGCTTGAGCTGTTTTTCACCGAGCCATGGTACGGAACAGGTGGCGGACTCATTTGTGATGGCTGGCGTATGTTCGATGTGGCCGTTAACAATCAGCTTGTGATCGACGACCTGGACATCTGGAACGAAGTGGGGCACGATAAATTGTTGAAGAAAACCGTGACTGCCGAAGTTGAAAATGGTCAGCTGGTAATCTCATTCCCCGAAGTAAAATCGGGGCAGGCCGTGATTTCAGCCATTGCTATTTCAACATCCGATAAGGCTGTTGTGCCGGCACCGGCTTCCGACGTACTTTTGACCGGGTTAGAAGCTCCCGAAGGTTGGAACTTGAAAACCTGGATGAATACAGGTGACCAGCAATTTACAGATGAAAATGTAGCATTTTCGGGTTTATTGCCTGTTTTGTATGGCGCCGAATGGATACAAGCTTCATCTTCGAATAATACAAAAGCAAGGTTTAAACTGAATGCAAGTGCAACTGTTTTTGCAGGAATTCATGCTGACCTAAGCGAACTCCCAGTGTGGCTGGACGATTGGATGAAAATAGAAGGCAATATTTCAAACAATGCTGGGGGGGTGTTCAATATGTACCGGAAAGATTTTAATGCCGGTTCAGTGATTGAAATATTACCATATAAATTGAATGATGAAAAGAAGATACCAGTAATCGCAGCTTTGCCTGTCACCACACTCGACGATCCCATCGATATGCGTACCGCAAAAATCTGGCAGGCCGAAGATGGGGTGGTGTTCGGCAATGCCCGCAAAACAACCTATCTCGATAAAGAGGTGCAGATGGCTCCCGATCAAAATGGTGCCATCGGTCTGCAGTTTAGCGTAGGTCTGGCCTCGAAATATGGTTTGCAATTCCGTTTTGTCAATTTAGCGGGTAAAAACCTCGAAGCCGATGTTGAAATACTGGCAGCCGACGGACGCTTGATGTGGGCGGGCGAATGGATATTCCCTCCGACACCCCCAAAATGGAAAAGTTATGTAACCAACACCCAAACGGTAATCAATGCAGGAACCTATACCATAAAAATAAGTCCCCGCGAAAAGGGGCCGTTGTATTTCGATTGGGTGAAAGTTCAGTAGAAAGCAAAAGCCCCACTGACTCCCCAAGGAGAGAATATGGTGGCGAGAAAAATAGATGTGGGTAGTGAGTAATGAGATTTGGGAGGTGGGAGTTCCGATTCGCATGGTATATAGAATCCCCCCAGATTATAGAAAGGTTTTAGGAGTATTGTAAAAAAGCAACATAATGATATCAAACAAAAATCAAATCATGAAAGTACGTTCGAAGCGAAATTCCCCCTTTGGGGAAAAAGAAGGGGGCTTTTTCTCCTTTTTGAGGGGAACTAAAGGGGGCATCTTTTTATTACTCGTGCTGGTTTTGGCATTTGCAGCCTGCACCAAAGAATTGCCCAAAACGGTATCTCCTGAAAAAATGCAGGAAATATACGAAGAGGTAAAAACGCCTCATAAATATGGGTTGATTTTGGTGCCCGACAGCAATAAATATAAAATGGACTGCCCGACAATTTTCAGGCACAATGATCAGTGGGTAATGACCTATATTGTTTTCGACGGGCGTGGTTATGAAACCTGGCTGGCACATAGCGAAAATCTGATCGACTGGGATATCCAGGGAAAAATCATGCAATTTACCGATACAACCGACTGGGATTCGAACCAGAAAGCTGCATATCCTTCACTTATCAATTACGAGTGGGGTGGCGATCATTCCATTAATACTTACGATAA
>JAQICD010000119.1 GCA_027858715.1 Prolixibacteraceae bacterium | reverse complement strand
CAATTAGAATTGAATGATATGAAGGGATTGAACCTAGGAGGATTGAACATTCCGGTGCCGATAATACAGGGCGGAATGGGCGTAGGCATATCGCTGTCGGGACTGGCAGCTGCCGTTGCGAATGAAGGTGGTGTAGGTGTGATTTCATGCGCAGGACTTGGATTGCTTTACAAACAAAAATCAAAAGATTATATACAGGCCAGCATTGATGGTTTGAAGGAAGAAATTCAAAAGGCACGGGCGAAAACGCGCGGTGTGATTGGCGTGAACATTATGGGAGCACTGACGAATTTTGAGGATATGGTGCGTACCACTATTGCCGAAAAAGCCGACATTATTTTTGCCGGTGCGGGACTACCGCTTAGCTTACCGTCGTTTCTAAAACCTGACAGTGTTACGAAGCTGGTGCCAATTGTATCGTCGGGGAAAGCTGCGCGGTTGATTTGTACAAAGTGGAAAGCATCGTTTGATTACCTGCCTGATGCTTTTGTGGTTGAAGGACCGAAAGCCGGTGGACACCTGGGATTTAAGCGTGACCAGATTGACAACGAAGAATATTCGCTGGAGCATATTTTACCTGATGTTGTAAACGAAGTGCGCTTGTTTGAAGAGAAATACGGCAAAGAGATTCCTGTAATTGCAGCGGGTGGCTTGTACGATGGTGCTGATATTTACGAGATAATGAGTAAAGGCGCCAAAGGTGTGCAACTGGGTAGCCGGTTTGTTACGACCACCGAGTGCGATGCGTCGGATACGTTCAAGCAACAATATATAATGGGTGCTGAATCGGAGATTGAGATAATTCAAAGTCCGGTAGGTATGCCGGGACGCGCTTTTGGTGGCTCGTTTATCGATAAGGTAAAGCAAGGGCTGAAAATGCCAAAGAAATGTCCGTTCCACTGCATAAAAAGTTGCGACATTAGCAAAAGCCCGTATTGTATCATGACGGCTTTGTATAATGCTGCCAAAGGAAATATGAAATCGGGGTTTTCGTTTGCCGGTAGCAATGCTTTTAAGGCCTCGAAAATATCGTCGGTTAACGAAGTTTTTAACGAACTTATTGACGGTTTTAAGCAAAAACGCGACGAGGTTGAAGGACGCTTGAGAGAGGCAATAGGACGCAGCTAAATGAGTGACTATTAAATTAAGCTCTATTTCCTGATTCCCCGCTCTAACTCAAACGCGATGTTCCCACTTACAATGCGCATCATGCTTTCTTGCGCGTTGCCAAAACTCATCAGGTTGATGCTGCCATACCACACAAATTTATGGTCTATGATCGCAAATTTTTGATGGAAGTTGGATTTGAAAATTAGGCTTATGCCCGCAACCCTGATTTCATCGTGTATCTTATTCAATCTGGTTTGCTTGTTGTCAAAATCACTCTCTGGACGGGTTATGATGGTTACTTTTGCATAATGAGTGACAGCACTTAATAACGAGAGCATTTCATATGTTCTTTTCTGTGTAATAAAAGGACTGACAATAAGTATTTCTTTATTTACATTTCTGATATCCCGGGAGAAAACCGGGAGAAAACTATTTGTGTCGTAAATGAAATCGCTGTTTTGGCTCATTCCACCCATCTCGTTTTTTAACTTATAGCCAATAGAAGCATATCCTTTTAAGCGCCTGCTGTACATGCGTTCCAACATTGGCACATGGATATCGATGTAGTCATATACTACCACCTCTTTTTTACTATCGTAAAGGCGATGGAGCCTGCCGACATATTGTTGCAGGGTTCCTTTCCACGAAATGGGCATGGCAAGAAAAAGCGTGTCGAGGCGTGGGGCGTCAAAACCTTCGCCAATAAAACTTCCTGTGGCTACAATTACCAGCGGCTTTTCTTCTGACATTCCTGAAATCTTGTTGAGATTTAAACGCGTTGTTTTTGTTCCCATTCCTCCGGTCAGGGCAACTACATCAGGGATGACTTTTGTAAGTGTTTCAACAAGTTTTTCAACATGAATTTTTCTTCCGGTTAAAACCAAACAATTTTTGCCTTCACGATAGCACGCTTCAATATCTTCAACAATTAATTGATTTCGAATTTCATCCTCAACAATTTCGCTGTATAAATTGCTAATTGTAATTTCATTCATATCGGTATTTTCAGGTAATTTGAAAGGAGTAAAACGAGGCATCAAATAATGCTCGAAAGGCCTGTTTTCTGCTTGTGCCTTTGCATCATCACGGTAGAGAATATCACCGCACTGCATCGTGATAATCGGGTGATGACCGTCTTTTCGGGTTGGCGTTGCAGTTAAGCCGTAAACATATTTTGCATTAACTTCTTTCAGCACACTTTCGAATGTGAATGCAGAAACATGATGACACTCATCAACAATTATCATCCCGTAATCTTTTACACATTCTTTTACTTTGCCCTGTCTGTTTAACGACTGAAGTGACGCAATGTCGATTATTCCTTTTAATTGTTGTTTCCCTCCACCAAGTTTACCAATTGCACTTTTTTTACTATTCCTTCCTGTCTTCGTTTTTATGGTTTCGTTTATCGAAAGAAATTCATTAATTCTGTTTTCCCATTGGTTCAACAAATTAATTTTATCGACAAGGATAAGCGTATTCACCTTTCGTTCAGCAATGAGTTTTAAGGCTACAATTGTTTTTCCAAAAGCGGTTGTTCCGCAAAGTACTCCGTTATTGGCGGATAGTAATTTGCCAAGTGCAAGTTGCTGCTCTTCGCGCAAAACACCGTTGAAATTTACATCGATGGGCACACCATTATTTGATTTATCTGCAAATGATATTTTAGTGCCTGATTGAGCGAAAATTTCTATCATTTCGGTTTCACACCCACGGGGTAAACATAAATAGCCTGACTTAATTTCGGAACACGAAATCACCCTTGGTTTATTAAATGTGGGTAAGCGCA
>JAQICD010000099.1 GCA_027858715.1 Prolixibacteraceae bacterium | reverse complement strand
GTAGGCTCCCTGGGCTTCAGTCGATTCATTAATAGTTGGTATGTCTTCGTTACAAGCTGTAAACGAAATACTTGTTGTTAAAAATAGTATAACGTTTAATTTAAGATTCTTCATTTTATTTTGATTTAAGGTTTAATAATTCAGTTTGATGCTCAGCCCAATGCGAAACGTTCGGCCGGGCATGGCATAATATTTTTGATTCTGATAACTCACATCAAACAGGTTGTCGGCCGAAAACGAGAGGTCGGCCTGGTGTTCATTCATTTTAAATGAATAGTGCAAACCTGCGTTGGTCAGAAAATATGCCGGTAGCGTATCACCCAGGTAATCGGTATAGCGTAAGCCGGTATAGCTGCCATCGGCATAAAAGCTCCAGTTGTGGTAATGCAATTGGTACGATGCATTCCCGATGTGTTTTGGGCTATACCGCAGTTGGTGGTTTGTTATGCCCGAGCCGGTTTTGTTTTCAATAGCTTCAACATTGTTCAGTGTATAGTTGATGTTGATTTCTGATGTGGTATTTCCCAATTTGAAAGTTTGTTGAGCAGAAACTTCAATCCCTTTACTAATAACGCGCTGAATGTTATGAGCCTGCCATACGCCATAATAGCGCCATTCAATCCAGTTGTCGATATTCATGTAATAGGTGTTGATATTTACTGTTGTTTTGTTGCTACCATCGATATGATTGTATTTTAGACCGCCTTCTATATTGATTCCGGTTTCGGGTTTCAGGTTTGGATTGCCCTGATTGCCCCAGAAGCGGTCGTTAAACGTGGGTACACGGTAACTTCGGGCTAAGTTCGCTGTGATGTTGAGTTGGTTTTTTGCTTTGACTATCAGTGTGTAATCGGCTCCCAGTGATGGGGTAAATGGTGTATTATATTCGCTTACCATTGTCTGACGCAGGTTGATGGCTGTTTTTAGTTTTGATGTAGGTTGGAAAAACCACGACAGGTAGATGTCGAGATATTGCTCGTTTGTAATACTGGTGTCGGTATAGGCATACACATCGGGAGCCATATACTTGTATTTGGTGCCCAGTTTGAATTCCATGCTGCGGAATTTATATTTCGCTGAAGCTTCGGTAATCAGCCTGTCGGTAATGATTTCTTGTGCCGAAACACTATCATAAAGCTGGTAATCGTGTACGTAACCTGCGGCGATATTATATTTCAGAGGATTGTTCTCGTTTCGGTATTCGACCCATGCACGTATGTTCTTGTTTTCGAGAGTTTCGGTAGTTTTGTATTTGATGTTGGTTTGCATGTTGGGCTGCACCTGGTGCCAACTGTTTTCAAACCAAAACGACGATTTAAAAAACTCGTTGGGGGTAAACAGGTAGTTAAATTGTTGAAGGATGCCTTTGTTTTCAATGGCTGCCCCTTTCTGAACATCGTCAACCGGTGTGCGGTCTTCAATACGGTTTTCGTGATAGGGATTTTTAAACGGAAAATTGTTTTTCTTTTTATATAAATAAAGCTTTGTAATCGATTCGAATTTGCCGTTGCCCAGCGCAATTTTTGCTCCGTATAATTGCTCTCCAAAAGATCCCTGCATGGTTTTCCCCTGGAAAGAGAAGCCGTCAGTCCATTGGTTTTTTTGATTGAGATAAATACTGCCGCCAATGGCTCCCGATCCGTTTAATGACGACGAACTGCCATATTGTAATTCAATACGGTCGAATAAAAACATCGAAACCGACGATATGTTGGAATGTCCCAGTGTGAGTGAGTTGATATTTATTCCTCCAAAGTTAATAGTGGTATGGTTGGGAGCTGTACCGCGAATACGAATGGTTGCCAATCCGCCTGCATCGGTTTTAATGTAGATCGGTGAATAGCGCGAAAGGAGCTGGCTTAAGGCGGGTTCATTTGAGTTTTCGATGTTTTCGGCCTTAATATTCACAATATGTGCCCCCGGCTGATACTTAATGTAATCGCCATAGGTGGTAATCTCGTCCAAAAAAATGGAGTCGTAAACCGCATAAGGTTCAGGCTCTTCTGCCCATAAATAAAGAGCAGGTGCAAGCACCAGAATTACAAATAACAAATGTCTCATTTTCCAATTAAAATGAGCTTTGGGTATTGTGAAATATACTGTGGATATGTTTCACAAGCTTTTTTCCCGAAGCTTTGATTAAACAATGTAACATCTGGCAGGTCTTCTGGCTTACCTAACTTTTTGAGGCCTTCCCATTTTATCGTCCGTAGCTATTGCAAAGGAGGACTCCCTCACTACGAAAAACTATCTCTGTTAAGAGACCCACCTTCGCCAAGGCTTTGGTGGGTAATAGTGGCAGCGTGTTTCAAAAAGCTCTCCCGATGTACATCGGGGTTAAAGGCTTACAGCTGCGGGTACAGCTCCGGAATCTTCCGAAATGATTCGGAATCACCGGATTCCCATTTTAATCCAATCTGAGTAGTGTCAGACTAGAACCAAAATCTGTGACAAAGGTAATAAGAAAATGATACGAAGTAATTGAAGTTGATAAAATGTTGATAAGTCAATTTTATAGATTATTAGATTTTAGACATTAGACAATAGATTTGTCAGTCAATCCGAGTTGATCCTCAAGAGTTGCAATTTCTTTTTCAGCTTCAGTGCGTGATGAGAATTTATTCAACGGGGTGATGGGCAGCTCGTTATTATCGTACAGCATGATACGGTAGTCACTTTCAATTTGGTTAGCCGCTTTATTGCTTGCACTGAATACACTGAACCCTCTTCTTGATTTTTCGATACCGAGCTTCATTTCATCGGTTAAGTAAATCCATCTTCCAAAAGGGAAAATACCGAAAAGCATTTCAACTGGTTTTACCCTATGTCTCGAGGTGTCAATTTGGGTGCTTGTTTTGGTAAATGCCATAAAAGCGCCGGCAAGGGTTAAAAAGAGG
>JAQICD010000082.1 GCA_027858715.1 Prolixibacteraceae bacterium | reverse complement strand
AACCCCAATTACTACGCTTCAATTGCTAATCATAATTCCACCACTTTTCCCAAAGGTTTGAACATTGGAAAAGGGTTACCGTAGAACGGACATTCCTGTCCGTTACCCAATACCCTTTTTAACACTTTAGAAAAGCGTTTTCCTTTTAGCGCCCGGCACCTACGCATTGCGCCTAAACGGAGGCCGGGTTTCATAAACCGGTTTGCACAAAAGAAAGGCAAAGAAGCAAGGACTCAATTCCTAACAAAGTGGTTACGATAAAAGTCCCCTTTCCTTGAGCGACGTAGCTTCCAGCGAAGATGCTAGGGGTTGGGGGCAAAACCCCATATGCAGACATAAACCATGTAGGGAATTTTACATCCCGCCCCCAACGGGGCGGAACAATCATCCACATCACAACATTCTACCCACATTCAGCACCTAACGGCGCATATTATATTCGTAAAGCGGACATTCCTGTCCGCTACCCAGCACCTCCAGGTCACTAGCTACCTATCAAGAGCCAAACGAATTCATTCCTTTGCACGATCCGCGTTTCATTGGTAACGAAAAAAATACCTGAATGAGTGCATTGATTCCAATTTTGATGAGAGAAGATGAATTTATTTGTCAATGTAACTATTGGTTTAAATATAAGCCTATATTTGTACTATGAGTACGAAATACGAATCGAAAATAAACCAATTACTTCAGGAAATGCCAAAAGGAACGGTAGTGCTGGCCTCATGGCTGGTAAGGCAAGGCTATTCGCACGACCTGCAACAAAAATATATCCGCAGCAATTGGCTGGAATCGATAGGAAAAGGTGCTTTTACAAGAACAGGTGAAACCGTTGATCTATTCGGGGCGCTTTATGCTTTGCAATCGCAGGCGAAAAAACAAATTCACATAGGTGGAGGTTCATCATTGGCTTTGCTTGGCTTTTCGCATTACATAGAAATGGGGCAAACTACAATATCACTTTTCGCTGGCCAGGGATTTAAATTGCCCGTTTGGTTTTCAAACAATTCGTGGGATACACCCTTTGAGCTTACGCGTTCAAATATGCTGCCACCCGAACTCGCATTAACGAACTATAACACAGGGAATTTTTCGGTTAAAGTATCCACTCCCGCCAGGGCAATGCTCGAATGCATTGAATTGGCTCCTGGCCGTTTCGACCTCGAAGAAGCAGGATTAATTATGGAAAGCCTGAACGCACTACAACCCGCTATGGTGCAGGAGTTGCTTGAAAAATGCCGGTCGATAAAAGCTAAGCGGCTGTTTTTATATTTTGCCGAAAAAGCCAACCATACATGGTTTAAATACCTGTCAACTGAAAAAATTAACCTCGGAAAAGGAAAACGTAGTATTGTGAAACAAGGTGTATTAATACCTAAATACCAAATTACAATCCCCAAAAACCTGGCTTAATGGAAGAACGTTTCGTCAAACAAGTTGAATTGCTACTGCGCGTCGCTCCTGAAATAGCAGGAATTGAAGAATTCGCCCTTCACGGTGGCACGGGCATTAACCTGTTTTACCATAACATGCCACGTTTATCGGTCGATATTGATTTAACATACATCCCTGTTGAAAATCGTACCAAAGACTTACGCAACATATCACTTTTGCTTAAAAAACTTACCGAAAGGTTACGCAAAACAATACCAGCTATCCAAATTCATTCAAAAAACACAGATGAAAACGAAGAAAAATTATTCTGCCGGTTAAATAGCTACGAAACAAAGATTGAAGTAAACACCATAAACCGCGGTGTAACAGGCAAAGTTAAACGCCGTGTTTTATGCGAAGCGGCACAGAAAAAATTCAATACTTTCTTTGAAATGCAATTGGTCCCGGTTCATCAATTGTTTGGTGGAAAAATAGTAGCAGCACTCGACCGACAACACCCCCGCGACATATTCGATACAATGCAAATGCTAAACAATATCGGATTAACCGATCAGAAAATGATAGGTTTCCTTTTTTGTTTATTTAGCAGCAAACGGCCATTTTCTGAACTGCTTCGCCCAAATTTATTAAATCAAACAAACATTATTCAAAACCACTTCAAAGGAATGACTGAAGATCCGTTTAATATTCAAATATATGAATCGGAAAGAGAGCGCCTGATACAAACAGTAAACAGCAAACTATCTGCGAATCAAAAAGAAATGATTTTAAGTGTTGCCAAAGGCGAACCAAAATGGTTATACGAAAATTGGAGTAAATATCCCGGGATTGCTTGGAAACTGAAAAATATTGAGATACTCAAAATGAAAAACCCGGGAAAATTTAAAACACAAATCAACGATTTAGAAAACGTATTAGCATGACAGAATTTTCAAAAATAACTTCCTTCATTCGCTCAACCTTTCACGAGTCCGAAGCCTTTATCCCACTCCACGATCCGCGTTTCATTGGTAATGAAAAAAATACCTGAATGAGTGCATTGATTCCAATTTTGTGTCGAGTGTAGGAGAATTTGTAGGAAAGTTCCCCCCCCGCCGCACGATTGTATCGTGTGGTTTAGCCGCAGGCTAAGCATTTTATCAAAAACCCAATACTTTTACCAGCCTAAGACCTAAATCTAAAAGAGTCGCGATAGATTGTACCGGAGAAAAAGGATTGTTGGATGATGTAATTGTAGTTAAACCTACAAACCACGCGAAAGGATTCGCGCGGTAGCGGGGGGGGTATAAATGATATCATTTAGAGGCTGAAGTAATTGTTAAAGCACTAACCCGTAGGGTTCAATATTAATCACCTCCGGTAAAACCGGAGGTTAAGCACATCGCAAGTACTTTCACAACCCCGGAGTGGGTTGAATTGTTTTACACTTGAAAACGATACAGTTCGTTAATATTTTTTAAGCCATTAACAATGAGCTGTTTATATTTCGATGATGTGTTTATTAAAATTGCTGATATTTAGCATATTACAAACAAGTCTATTGTCTGATGTCTAAAATCTAACGATCTATAATATAAAACATCAAAAATAAAGAAATATGGTTATTAGATATGAAAAGGATTTAGATATAATGTACATCAAACTTTCAGAAGGAAAAGTAGCTGAAAGCGATGAGGAAAAACCGGGCATTATTTTCGATTACGATGAATCGGGGAATATCATGGGAATTGAAACGAGCATGATCCGGACATAAATCACAACCTCTAATCCGCCGGCTGGCGGATGCGAGTTCTATGAGTCACCTTTGAAAATTATAAATTTGGACGAATAAAATATTAAATGCATCCCAAAAGGTCAACTTACCCAACGGTGTTAAGTACGAAGTAGCATAGCTCACCCCCCGCTGGTGCGAAACAAAGTTCAACAGAGCTAATTTACCTAAGGGTGATCTTCGATTGCAATCCGCGCCTTTCAATTTCAGGGTTTTTAATCGTGTTTATACGATTGTTCTTTTTGCTTCGGGATTGCAAATTCCGAAGAGCAGGGGGCAAACTATAATTTTAAAGCGGACATTCCTGTCCGCCACCCCAACAACCTTTTAACCCTTTAGAAAAGCGTTTTCCTTTTAGCGCCCGGCACCTACGCATTGCGCCTAAACGGAGGCCGGGTTTCCAAACCCGGTTTACCACAACACCAAAAAGAGACATAGAAATAAACATTCAACATGCAAGTTAAAGGTTACGATAAAGCTCCCCTTTCCGCGAGCGCCATAGCTACTCAGCGAAGGCGCTAGGGGCTGGGGGCAACAAGCTGGGGGCAACAAGCAACCTGA
>JAQICD010000080.1 GCA_027858715.1 Prolixibacteraceae bacterium | reverse complement strand
CAGTCGGTAACGCCTGAAATTACACCATCGAAAATTTTCCCGACTTTATCCTGCATAAATTCAACCTGTTTGTATTTTATTGACGAACGTTCAGCTTTTACAGCCCTTCCTTCCATGTTTGATGAGTGTCGGCATTTTTCTTCGTATTCATCGGCGCTTACCGAACGGCCATCATCGAGATATCGGGACAGTAGCCTGTGTACCATCAGATCGGGGTAACGTCGTATGGGTGATGTAAAGTGCGTGTAAAAGTCGAATGAAAGTCCGTAGTGGCCAATATTACGGGTTGAATAAATGGCTTTTGCCATAGCCCGTACGGCAAGTGTTGATACAACATTTTCTTCGTGTTTTCCTTTCACATTGCTCAACAGGTTGTTAATTGATTTTGAAAGGTTTTTTGGCGAATTCATATCAATGCCGTAGCCAAATTTGTGAATGAAGTTGTTGAATGACTCCAGTTTTTCAGGGTCGGGTCGGTCGTGTATACGATAAACAAATGTACGGGCTTTTTTACGGCCCTTTGGATTTCCTATAAATTCAGCAACATTCTTATTGGCAAGTAGCATGAACTCTTCCACAAGGTGATTGGCTTCTTTGGCTTCTTTGAAATATACACCAACCGGTTTGCCTTTTTCGTCGAGTTCAAACTTAACTTCAATACGGTCGAAAGCGATAGCTCCATTCTTAAATCGTTTATCTTTAAGCTTTTGGGCCAGTTCGTTCAGTTTCAACATTTCGTCATTCAAATCACCTTGTCCTGTCTCAATAATTGATTGTGCCTCCTGGTAATCGAAACGGCGATCGGAATTGATGATGGTACGTCCAAACCAACTGTTTTTAATCACTGCGTTGTTGTCGAGCTCAAAAACAGATGAGAAGCAAAGTTTGTCTTCGTTAGGCCTTAGCGAACATACTCCGTTCGACAGGTTTTCAGGCAACATGGGTATAACACGGTCAACCAGGTACACAGAGGTAGCACGCTCTTCAGCTTCGTGGTCGATTAAGGAGCCGGTTTTCACGTAGTGGCTTACATCAGCAATGTGAATGCCAACTTCCCAGTTCCCGTTTTTCAGTTGTTGCAGCGATAAGGCATCGTCAAAGTCCTTTGCATCGGCCGGGTCGATAGTGAATGTTGGTATATTCCTGAAATCTTTGCGTTTATCAATTTCTTCTTTGGTGATTTCCGTTGGTAAGCGTTTGGCCGCCTTTTCTACACGCTCAGGAAATTTATAAGGGAGTTCAAACTCGGCAAGGATGGCGTGCATCTCGGTGTCGTTATCACCTACTTCACCCAGTACATCAATAATTTCACCAAAAGGATTTTTAGCGCGTGCCGGCCAGTCTGTTATTTTAGCAACTGCTTTTTGTCCGTCTTTTACTCCTTTCAGCTTATCTTTCGGTATGAATATGTCGAAATTGTTGCGTCCGGCTGGTACCAAAAATGCGAAGTTTTTCGACATGGAGATAATCCCTACGATGTTGGTTTTCGAACGTTCGATAATTTCAACTACTTCTCCCTCGGGTTGTTTCTTTTTGCGTTTTGCATGGATGTAAACCCGTACTTTGTCGCCATTGAGTGCCTTGTTCAGGTTTGGTGCTGCAATAAAGACATCTTCATCTAATTCTTCAGAAAGAAGGAAAGCATAGCCGCTCTGGGTCATTTCAATTTCGCCAACAACATGGCCGGTTTTTGCCTCGAGTTGGTATTTGCCATGGTCTTTACGAACCAGATATTCGTTATCGGTCAGTTCTTGTAAAACCACATTTATTAATTGGCGGGTAGTATCGTCTTTTACATTAAGGTACGCCGATATTTGTTTGTAGTTGAACAAGCGTGTGGGATCGTCGTAACAATATTCAAGAATTAATTTCTTTATTTGTTTTTTGTTTAATCCGGTAGCCTTTTGCATCCGGTTTTTCTTTTTATTCTTTTTTGCCATATTTTTCAATTTTTGGGTTGTGTATTTCAAAACGTTTTTACTTAAAATGATTCTTTTAGTATATTAATAATTTCCGCCATTTTTTCCCCATTCAATGCGGTAATACAAAACGGTTGAAATAACATTGTTAAATTTTCCAATGCTGCTTTTGTACCGGGTGAAAAAATCATGATATTCATCAATTGACATTGCCGAGTACTGAAAGCGGGTTTCAAGTGTAAGACGTTCGGCCCATGATTGGTTGACCAACTCTTTAAAATTCACTTTAATACCAGCAAACATGCCTAGTTCCCAGTTGGTGATGTTGTCATCGTTAACCGCTAAAACTTTTCCGTAATTGTCGTAAGCATTTTTGTTGAATAAATATCCGAACGAAAGTCCGCCAAAGAAAGAAAAAGTTGGGTCATAACTATATCCAATCAACACTGGCAAGTCGATATAGTTCAACCTGTAAACGTATTTCGTTTGTCCATTATCTTTAGTTGGTCTGATGCGCATTCCTTTTTGATTTACTTTTAACTCCATGCCCCAGTACCAGTTGGGCGACAAGTCGCGTTGCACCCAAGCTCCGCCAATAAGCCCCATTTTATGGTATCCGCTGTGTGTGTCGTGGTCAATTTGGCTTCCGTTAAAACCAGCAAGCATCCCGCCATAAAACTCCTGCGCCGGAAGTGTAAAAGTTGTAATTGTCAGTAAAATAAGAATGTAAAATTTTTTCATTGGTCAAGATAAAATATCCATGGTTGCATATGCAATAAGTCAATGTCGCACCAGATAACCAAAGTTAATGAAATAAGGTGAACAGGCATTGTAAGAAACAAAAATTTAAATTCGTGTCTGGCTCCTGAGTTTTTCTGAATACTATTTGCAAGTTAGTTAACATTAACTAACTTTGTAGAACGTTTAGTTAGAAAATTATGCAAACAGCCCGTCAAATAGAAATAGTAGAAGCAGCTCTAAGTTTAATAAATGAAACAGGTATACAGGGTCTTACGATAAAAAACCTATC
>JAQICD010000173.1 GCA_027858715.1 Prolixibacteraceae bacterium | reverse complement strand
AAATACATACAAACTATACTGCTAGCACTGATATTAGTCCTATCTGGCTTTTACGCAAACGCGCAACAAAATCAGCGATCGGTAAATACCGTAAAAGGTGTTGTTTATAATGCATCAACCCAAAGTACCATTGAAGCAGCAGCAGTAAGCTGCGGGAAATTTTCATCGGGTTTCACCAATTCCGACGGACAATTCTCAATTGATGTTCGTTCGCAAAGCGATGTTATAACTATAAAATTCGATGGATTTCACTCGCAGGATGTACCAGTAAAAGGACGCTCGGAAATCAACGTATATTTACAGCCGGTTTCGGCATATTCGTTACACGAATTATCTTACTCGGCATACGATAGTAAACCGAAAATTTACACAACCCAGTCGCTTGCATCAATTAACCCGCAACATCAAACCAGCGTTAGCAAAATGAATGCAGGCTCGGGAGATGCAGCTTTCGATGGACGGATTGCCGGCCTCGATGTACGTTCACGTAACGGCATTAAAGGCATCGGCTCAAACCTTTTCCTTCGTGGATATTCTTCATTGTACCTGAACAACCAACCGCTGGTAGTGGTTGACGGAATGATTTTCGATACTGAAAATCATGGAAATTCTTTGATAAATGGATATTATGCCAATCCACTCGGCGGTATCAACGTAAACGACATTAAAAATGTTACTATTGTTCGCGATGCAGCATCAATTTATGGTGCTAAAGCCGCAAATGGTGTTATTTTTATCAAAACCAGCCACACCGAAAAACAAGCAACATCAATCGAATTGTCGGTTAGCGGCAACCTCGAACTGGCTCCAGATAACATTCCGCTACTGGGCAACGAAGATTATCGTACCTACCTGAACGAATTAATGGTTCAGCAATATGGACTTAATACTGTATCAAAAATGCAGTTTCTGAATACCGATCAAACTTCACCTAATTATTATACCTACCACAACAACAACAACTGGCAGGATAAAGTATTTGAAGACAATTACTCAACCAACTACAACCTGAAAATCAAAGGTGGTGATGATATTGCTTTGTACGCCCTTTCGGTTAGTTTTCTGCAACAAAACGGTACGGTAAAAGAATCGGGTAACTCACGGTTTAACTTCCGGTTTAACTCCGATATCAACTTTTCAAACTCAGTTACCTTAAATTCAAACATAGGATTCAACTACACAACCAAAGACATTACCGGTTCGGGTATCGAAAATTATTACGACCCGGTATATATTGCCCGAATAAAAGCACCTTTTTTGCTCGAATATGAACAAAACGAAGAAGGTATTGCCAGTCCGGTGCTTAGCGATTACGATTTTCTGAATGTTAGCAACCCTGTTGCCCTGGTAAATAACATGACACAGGAAGACATTACCTATCGCCTGTTCGGCTCTTTCAATTTCAACTGGCAAATTACCGAAAACCTTACAGCCAGCAACCTTATTGGTTTAACATTCGACAAAGACCGTCAGCGTATTTTTATTCCTCGCCAGGGTGTTGTGCCCGATTCGGTTGACTATGGCGAAGTAACCAACCAGATGAAAACAAGAGTGCTTCGTAATTTTGTAGTAAACAACGACTTCCGAGTGAAATACAAAAACGAATTTGGTGCCGACCACAAACTTGGAGTCATTGCCGGTGCGCGTTTAAAAATTAACGACCTTGAAGAAGACTGGGCCGCCGATTACAATTCGGCCAACGATCAGATGCGTTCGTTGGGTAATGGTAATTTTCTGCTTCGTCAAAAAGGTGGTTTTATTGGCCAGTGGTCGAGCCTAACCTGGTATTTAAGTGCCGATTATGCTTTCAGAAACAAATACCTGCTTTCGTTAAATATGGGACTCGACGGATCATCACGATTTGGCGATAATGTACAGGGAATTAGCATGTTCGACACACCCTTCATATTTTATCCTTCGGTATCGGGTGCATGGCTTGTTTCAAGCGAAAACTTTATGGCTAACCTGAATGTAATTAATGTAATGAAATTACGTGCAAGCTTTGGTTTAACAGGAAACGACGACATAGGTAACTATACTGCCCGTAAATATTATACATCCGAAACATTCCTGGGATACCAGGGTACTGTTTTGGCTGCCTTATGGAATCCGGCTCTGGGACCCGAAAAAACAGCCAAAACTAACCTCGGTATCGATATGGCTTTATTCAGAGAACGCCTTACGGTAACCGCCGATGTATTCAGCAACAAAACAACAAACATGTTCGATTATATCCCTGTTAACGATTATTCAGGGTTCGACGGTTATTACGGAAACTACGGCGGGTTAACAACTACAGGGTTCGACTTTTCGGTGAATACCCGTGTGGTAAATACGAAGCCCTTTAAATGGGATTTAGGAATAGTTTATTCAACGTTTACAACAACAATCGACGAACTTTACAACGATAAGCGTTACGAAACGTATTACAACGCCAATATCTTAACAGAAGTGGGCAGCCCTATTTCTCAATTCTATGGTTACGTAACAAATGGTGTGTATGCTACCGATGCCCAGGCCGATGAAGCTGGTCTGGATAATCGTATGGATAACGAAGACCTTATTCCGTTTGGTGCAGGCGATGTAATTTTTGACGACAAAAACAGTGATGGAATAATTGACGAAAACGACATGCAGCTTATTGGAAATCCTACACCCGATTTCATGGGCGAAATATATACCAAACTGAAATTCAAAAACATAACACTTGATGCATCGCTATCGTTTAGCTACGGTGCCGAAGTGTTTAATTACATGCGCTATTCACTCGAGAACATGAGCACAACCAATAACCAAACACAGGCTGTGCTTAATCGCTGGAGGTATCAGGGACAGCAAACCAACATGCCACGTGCCGTATTTAGCGATCCGATGGGCAATTCACGTTTCTCCGACCGCTGGATTGAAGATGGTTCATATGCACGATTAAAAAACGTCACAATCAGTTACATGATTCCTTTGAACACAAGCCTTGTTAAGTATGCCGAAATATATGCCACAGGAGCAAACCTGCTGACTTTTACAAATTACAAAGGAGTTGATCCCGAATTTAGTGTCGATGGTGCAGCGCTAATGCAGGGTATCGATTTGGGCATGATTCCACAAAACAAAATGATATTACTGGGTGTTAAAATAGGCCTGTAACAGCTATAAAACCTGGTTAAACAGAATTTTGGGCGAATATATTTTTATGAAAACAGAAAACATTTTTAAAATGAAACGACTAAATAAATCACTTACAGCATTAACAACCTGGGTTTTGCTATCGGTTTTTGCCACTTCGTGTACCGATATCTTAAATCCTGAAGCTGAAGATGCGCTTACTCCCCAACAGGTATATCGCAACCTCGACGATGCCAATACTACCCTGAGGGGAATTTACGGAAAGCTTATGGATTGTGCTCCACAATACGTGGTACTAAACGAATTGCGTGCCGATTTAATGGACGTGACAAACAATGCCGACCAATCGTTAATGGAAATCTCGTGGCACGAGACTGCTTCAGCAGATAACGAGTGGGCCGACCCGTCAAACTTCTTTTCGTTGATCAACACCTGTAACGATGCGGCTGTAAATTTCAAACTGATGTACGAGGAGAACAAAATTAACAGGGAAGATTTTAACGTTAGATATTCCGAAGCTGTCGCAGTCCGCACATGGGCATATTTACAGGTCGCACTCCATTTTTCAGACAAGGAAAAAGGGGGTGTACCCTATTTTACAAATCCCATCGACGAAGTTGACGACCTCAATTTATCAGCACTGGAAAATGTTCCCTACCTACCCCTTGAAGTAATGGTTGATACCCTGCTGAACACAATGGTAAACCTTCCATATAAGTCGAAAATAACTGACGAGTCGCTGATTACAACAATTTCAACATTCAACAGCCAATACATGTACATTGATAAAGAATACCTGTTGGGCGAACTTTATTTGTGGAACGGCGATTATTACATGGCCGCTTCAAGTTTCAAAAATATTATGGATCGTAGTACAACCGAAGACATTAACAACCCATTCGACCGGTACAAAATACCATTCGATGCTTCAGCAACTTTGTCGGCTTCAACCAGCAGGTACAACAGTGGCTATGCAAGATATTACGGAAACGACCGTTTTAGCATTCGCAACAACTGGCCGTATATGTTTTTCGATATCGAAACAAACAACTATTACAATGAATGGCTTTGGGTGCTTTATTTCGATCAGATAAACGAACAAAGTCCGTTTATCGATTTATTTGCCAAAGAAGGCGGCAATTATATGCTGAAACCTTCAAACCTAGCCATTGAGAACTGGGACAGCCAAGTGCAACAAAACTCATTTAAAGGCGATTTCAGAGGCTATTTTTTCAAGCCCGAAGGTTACACATGGTATGATAACGACGGCAACGAATACACCGTACTCGATTACGTTTCGACATTTGGTTTGCCGGGATCGTACGACATTGATAACGGCGACCCTGTTATTATGAAATACATTTACGATTACAGCCAGTACAGCCAGGGATTCGACCTGCTCGACAAATCGGGACGCTGGTTTTTGTGGCGTGCTGCCGGCATGCACCTTCGTTACTGCGAAGCAGCCAACCGCGACGGGCAACACAGAGTAGCCTATGCCCTCTTGAACAACGGCATAAGAGCTAACTTTCCGGGGTCAGACCCCGATGCAGCCGACAACGACTATACACACAAGCATCAAACCGAGCTGCCATTCCCATACAATTTTGATGCACGTTCAACCAGTTCGGGCGATATTCCACCCGGGTTGCGCCAGCCATGGTTTCGGAATATAGGACTACGAAATCGTGTAAGCCTGTCTAATTACCAAATTGAAAGCGATTCGTTAAGCGAAATCGAACAACACATACTTGAAGAAAGTGCACTCGAACTGGCTTTCGAAGGTCAGCGATGGAGCGACCTTGTACGTATTGCAATACGAAACGGTAATAATTCGATACTTGCCGATAAAGTGGCCGAAAAGCTAAACAATGCGGGTCTTGATGGTGAGGCAGTGCGCACAAAACTACAAGACAGAAACAACTGGTTTTTACCACTTGAATAATACAATGAACACAAATCTTAAATAATCTTAAATTTTTAAATTATGAGAACATTTTTACATTTAAATACGGGCAATAAAACCCGTAAACGTTGGCAAAGCATTGCTCTCGCTTTAGGGCTTGTAGCTTTTGTAAACTTTGCAAATGCACAGGTTGATATGACCTGGACAGGAACAAGCAGCAATAACTTTGTTATTGAGGACAATTGGGAACCGGCTGGTTCACCTGATGGTAATTATGCAACTATATTGATGCCCGACACAA
>JAQICD010000147.1 GCA_027858715.1 Prolixibacteraceae bacterium | reverse complement strand
GCAGCTTCGGCTTGTCTGTGCAACATTTCAAGTCCGTTTTTTGCTTTGGCACCTTGTGCTCTGCCTTTCCTCATAAAAAGTGTTTCTTCAGGATTATATACTAAATCAAAAAGAACATGATTATCGGTGATTGCTTCATAAGGAATGTCTGCACATGTATCAACTTTTGGGTAAGTGCCAAGCGGTGTAGCGTTGACAATTACTGTTCGTTCAGCAATAGTTTCTTTGTATATGTCGCTGTAGCGAATTTCGTTTTCAAAGAGCTCTTCTTCAATGGATGCTGAAATATATTCAATACCTAATTTTGATAATATAAACTTTACAGCCTTTGATGCACCTCCTGTTCCCAAAATCAGAGCTTTTTTGTGTGTTTCGTTCAACATCGGTTTCAACGATTCTTCAAAACCAATTACATCAGTATTGAAACCTTTCAATCTCATACCTTCAGGTGTACTTATTATTTTTATGGTATTTACGGCGCCAACTTCTTTAGCCTCTTTATCAATTTCGTTTAAAAACGACATGATTTGTTGCTTATAAGGAATTGTACAGTTAAGTCCACAAATGTTATCATTCAGATCAAAAATACCGGGAAATTTAGCAATGCTTTCTATCTCAAAATTAACATACTGATGGTTTGTAAGACCTTCTTTTTCAAATTTATTGGTGAAGTATTTTTTTGAGAACGAGTGTCCTAACGGGTATCCAATTAAACCAAATGTTTTCATATAAATATTGTATTTCAGTTTTTTGTTTCTTTTTTTAAAGCTAATGTTTCGGTGACCCAAATTACAATAATCCCTGTAATCATAAAAACGATAGCTAAAATAACCTCTGTATTAAAATGTTCAGGTAAAAACCAGTTGTAACCTTTAACAATGGTTTCTCCATCTTTGTATATAATTTGACCCAGCTCATTTTTAGCGGGTATTACGTTTTTCCATGGCCAGATTATACCCAAAGAACCAAGTATGAAACCTGTAAGGATAGCAATGGTTAGATTGCGGAACTTTTTGTATAGCCATGACAAAAGATTTGAAAACATAAGCAAGCCGGTTATAGCTCCTATAATTACAGGTAATAGTATTTTTATGTCCAGATTGTTTACGGCGTCTATCATAACGAGCTGGTAGTTGCCCATTAGTATGAGTACAAACGAACCGGACAACCCCGGTAGTATCATGCTGCATGTGGCAACAATTCCACAAATAAATAAGTACCACAACGAACTGTTTTCCTGTGCTGGTTCCATTATCGACAACGAAACAGCTATTGCTGTACCTGTAATAAAACTAATAACTACAGCTAAATTCCATTTATCGATTGTTTTACCTACAAAATATATTGATGCCAGTATAAGTCCAAAAAAGAAGGACATAATATGAACAGTGTGGTGTTCAAGTAGATATCCGAAGACGCGTGCAATAGTTATGATGCTGACTACAATTCCAGTAAATACAGCAAGTAAGAATTTCAGGTTAACGTGCTTTGCAAATAAATTAAATTGCCCTGATAAAATATATTTTAGAGCCTTAATGTTGAATGATTTAATCGAGTCGATTAATTTTTCAAAGATCCCTGTTATTAATGCAATTGTACCACCCGATACACCTGGTACCACATTAGCTGCACCCATTCCCATTCCTTTCAGAAACAGGCTAATGATGTTTTTCATTTGTTAAGAGTTTATGGGGTTATATTTTGAAATCAGTTTGTTTACCGATTCGCTGAATTTTGCATCGGGGTAGGTTTCAAACAAGTAATTATAGTTGCTGTAATCGTTTTTCAAAGCTTTTTCGAGGTGTTTAATGGCTTTGCTTTCATTGTCGCTTTCAAGTAGATAAGCAGCCAATCTGTAATTAATCAATGCATTGTTTTTATGGTGTTCCTGTGCTTCATTTAGTACTGAAATGGCTCTGATGACCCGACCTTTCTGATAGAGCATCTGCGCATAGCCCAACCAGTTATTCAGGTTTTCGGGAGATAGGTTACATGCTTCGCGATACGAGTCGTCTGAAAGATCGTGATAGTTGAGCGAGCTTGAAACTTCAGCCATCAAATACCAGTAATCGCTGTTGTTTTCGTTGTAATTCAGTGCTTTTTGCAAGTATTTCATCGATTGATGCAACTCGTTTTTTAATTTCAAGCAAAGACCTACGCCAAAATATGCCTGCGCATTGGTTTTATTAAAGGTAATTGCAATTTGAAAATGGTCGAAAGCTTTATCAATATTGCCCGATTTTAAGAAGCATTCACCAATCAGGCAGAACACTTCGTCGTTTGAGTCGTCGTATTCGGTGTATTTAAAAAATGACTGAATTGCATCTTCGTATTTACCTAGAATCATATTCGAATGCCCAAGATTGAACCATGCATTCGGGAAATCTTCATTTACCGCGAGTGCAAATTCGTAAGCTTCAATTGATTCTTCTATACGATTGGATTTTGTAAATATGATACCCATATTGAACCATGCCGAATCGGAATACGCGTCAATATCGAGATAGCGGTTGTAGTATTCGAGGCTTTTATCGTTGTTGTCTAATTTTTCGTAGCTGAAAGCCAGTTCGTACAATGCTCCTTCGTTTTCAGGATTGAGTTCAAACACTTTTTGCATATAATGTATAGCATGCTTGTAGTTTCCATTTTGTTCGTATGCAAAACCAATATTGAAAAGTACTTCTTCGGTATCGTCGAGCGAGTTTTCAAGTGCCAGTTGAAATGCAGTATCGGCATCGCGTTTGTGCCCTAAAAGCAATAGTGCCGAACCTTTCAGTAAATAAAGCTCATGATTGGTTTGTTCAATTTTCAGAAGTTGATTCGAAATTCTTAGCACTTGTTCTACTTCTCCTAAATTGAATAAGATATTAGCTTTTCTGGTTTTCAATGCGATTGATGTAGGATGCATTTCGAGCCCTAGATCAACAGCCTGTAAGGCTGGAACAAAACGGCCTTCGTCGATGAAACGTTCAGTTATGTATTCGATTTGTACTACATCGAAATACATTTTATAACCATTTTTGAGCATTTGCTCGTAACGGTTCAAGGCTTCGTTTATTTCTTCCTCTTCTTGATAATAATCAAACTCTTCGTCTTCCCAACTCACGCTCTACTCCTTTTTTTTATTGATAGAAGATTAGATGTTTTATGCTTGCTGATGCTCAGGCCTTAAAAGGTCGTTCACCGTTTTTACCGGATTGAATGTTTCAATTGGTACTTCAACAAAAACTGTGTTCCACTTGCTCATCGAGCCATTCCATAATCCCGGTAATTCAAGAGCTTTCATGTCCTTGCCATCTTTCGATTTAACAGAAATGAAACCGGCATTGTGATCAATAAACTCTACCAGGTCAAATTTTTGACCTTTATAATTTTTTATGCAACAAATAATATCCACCGGGTTGAAATGTGTTGAATTATTCAATAGCTCAACCTGTTGCGGATTATTTATGTTGATTTGTGCTTTTTCAACAATTTGAAGTGAAACAGTACCATCAGAATTTTTTGTTAAAAATGGTCCGCCTCCTGGCTCATCCTCATTTTTTACCATTCCGCATATTCGCAAGGGTCGGTTCAAAACAGACTTAAAGAAATCTGCTTTTTCAATGTCGGTTTTAAAACTGAAGTTATGATGTACGTTTAGTTCTTTGGTAATAAATGCTTCAATATTTTTTATTAGAGTCGTATCTTTTTCAGATTCAGGTTTGTTCAGTTTGTCGAGGTATTCGAAATTTTTATTTCGAACAGATACCAATAATCCCGCCAACGCTTTTTTGTAACGGTTGTTATAATGTTTCAGTTTGTCAGGAACTACATTGTCGATGTTTTTGATAAAAATAACATCAGCATCAAGCCCGTTGAGGTTTTGTATAAGAGCTCCATGACCTCCCGGCCGGAAAACCAGATCGCCGCTTGCATCAACGAATGGTTTGTTGTCCATGTCGGCTGCTATGGTGTCGGTGCTTTTATGTTGAACCGAAAAAGAAATATCGAATTTAATACCAAAACGTTTCTGATATTCAGGAACGACCTCTTTAATCAGTTTTTCAAATCCATTCTTGTGTTCGGGTGATATTGTAAAATGTACACGGGCAATTCCTTTTGAGCCGGCACAGTAAGCAGCAGCTTCAACAAGATGTTCTTCAAACGGGGTGCGTATTTTGCCATTGTATTTATGAAAAGCAAGTAACCCTTTGGGCAGGTTGCCGTAATTTAAACCCTGTTCTGAAAGCAAGTTTTCAACCATATTCAGAGGTGTTGCATCGGGCGTTATTGCTTTTAAATCGTTATAAAAAGCAAATTTATCAAAGTTGCTGATAAATGTTTTTATAAATGGCGTTTCAGTACCTGTCGCAATGTATTGATACAAATCTTTAAACATACGACTTGCAGCACCCGAAGCAGGAACGAATTTTAAGGACTCGAGGCTTGATGATAAAGCATTTTCAAAAATCGAAACGTACCTTTCTTCTTCATCATCTGATAGAATTTTTATTCCATTTGCAGGTGTGGCAGCTTCAATAAGTTCAAGCGAAGGGAAACCCTGCTCGAAAGCTTTCAGCTGCTTTTTAGCTATTTCAGGCGTAATGCCTTGCTGCTTAATTTGTTCTAAGTTTTTATTCGTAAACATATTTTTTCTGTTCAGAAACATCAAAAGTAAAAAACAAAAGTAGTTTTCAAAACCCTTATTAATTAATAAAGCCTACAAAGATATTAACATTTAAAAATATCTTATCATTGTTTACTTTTGTTGCATGTATCAAGATAATAAAAATTTTCCTTGGGGGCATGAAAAACGATACAACGATTTTTCAACACACTTTAAGAAACTATTTAAAGGTCGTGTTCAAAAAGTGTCGATAGATGCCGGTTTTACTTGTCCAAACCGCGATGGAACTAAAGGAACAGGTGGTTGCACTTATTGTAACAATAAAACATTTAAGCCAACATACTGTAATCTCGAAAACAGTGTGAGTGATCAATTAGAGCAAGGCGTAAATTTTTTTTCTGCCCGTTACAAAGCAATCGATTTCGTAGCTTATTTCCAGGCATATACCAATACACATGCACCTTTAGGTAACTTAATTGATTTGTACGAAGAGGCTTTGCAGCATCCGCGTGTGTCAGGACTTGTTATAGCTACGCGTCCCGATTGCCTGCCCGACGACGTGCTTGATTATCTTGAAGAAAAATTGAAATCATGTTATGTGATGGTTGAGCTGGGGATTGAATCGTGTAACAACAAAACGCTTGAGAGAATTAACCGCGGACATACTTTTCGGGAATCGGTTCGTGCTATTGAAGAATTGTCGCGCAGGAATATTCATTCGTGTGCACATATGATTTTGGGATTGCCCGGCGAAACACATGACGATTTTTATGAACAGGCACGTACTTTATCGCAGTTACCCATTGAAAATATTAAGCTGCATCAGTTGCAGATTCACAAAGAAACGGTAATGGCCATGCAGTATAATGAAACTCATGAAATGTTTAACCTGTTTGAAACCCCCGAAGCGTATATTGATGTGGTTGTACAATATCTCGAATTATTGAGCCCAGCTATAATTGTTGAGCGTTTTGTTAGTAATTCGCCTCCTGACATGGTTGTTGCACCAAAATGGGGACTGAAAAATTTCGAATTTGTTGCTAAGCTTGAAAAGGAACTTGAACGACGCAATACCTGGCAGGGACGAAAAATTGTATAATTTTAACATCCGGCCTATAAATGCGATACATTTTTGCTATAAACCATGCACCAATAAAGTTATATTTGTCTGAGCAAACTTAACACTCGAATACTTATGAAACCTATTCTTTTTGTACTCATTCTTTCATCATTGTTTTTTACTATGAATGCCCAGGATGAAATCTGGTTCGAACAGCCTGCACGCGATTGGAATGAGGCCTTACCTGTCGGTAACGGTCGTTTGGGGGCAATGGTTTTTGGAAATGTTGAATACGAACGCATTCAGCTCAACGAAGAAACCATCTGGACCGGCTCACGGTATGATTTTACCGATAAAAAGGGAGCTTACAAGGTGCTGCCCGAAATTCGGAGTCTGCTTTTTGAAGGAGAGTACGACAAAGCACAAAAGCTTTGCAAGGATATGTTTATGGGTAATCAAAATTGGAATATGTACCAAATGTTGGGCGATTTGTTTTTGAAGACAGAACATGCCGGCGAAGTTGAAAATTACCGTCGCGAGCTTGACCTCGAAAATGCAATTGCACGTACAAGTTATAAAATTAATGATGTAACCTATAACCGTGAATATTTTTCAAGTCACCCCGGACGCGCTTTGTATGTCAAAGTGTGGGTTGATAAGCCTGGTGTATTAGATATTTCGGCTTCGTTGAAACGCCCGAAAGATGCTGTCGTTAAGGCTGTTGATGATATGATAACAATGGAGGGACAGGTAACATCCGGGGGTGTCGATATGCATAATGTGAACCCCGGAGTGAAATATTATGCTACATTGAAGGTATTGAATTCCGATGGTGAAAGATCCGTTGCTGGCGACAGTATTTTAGTGAGTAATGCGAGCGAAGTGCTATTTGTACTCACCGCAGGTACTGACTATTGGGGCGGTGAACCTGAATTGGTCTGCATGGCTGATTTGGCAAAAGCCACTGAGAGTGATTACGAAACAGCCCGTCAAATTCACATTGATGATTATCGCTCGTTATACAAGCGTGTATCGCTCGATTTGGGCGGTGATGACCGTGCCGAATTGCCTACCGACAATCGTTTGAAGGAGGTTCGGGAAGGGGCTGAAGATAATGGTTTGATGGAGACGTACTTTAACTTTGGACGTTACCTGTTGATTGGCTCGTCGCGACCGGGCGATTTGGCTGCTAACCTGCAGGGAATCTGGGCCGATGGCTTAACACCCCCGTGGAGTGCCGATTACCATATCAACATTAATATACAAATGAACTACTGGCCGGCCGAAGTTACTAACCTCTCGGAATGTCACCTGCCTTTTGTAGCGCTTATTGACAGTTTGCGCCTCCATGGACGCGAAACAGCACGAAAAATGTACAACAGTCGTGGTTTTGTAGCGCATTTTACCACCGACGCATGGTATTGGACTACCGCCGTTGGTGAACCCGAATGGGGCATGTGGCCAATGGGTGCGGCATGGGGATGTCAGCATATATGGCAACATTATTTATTTACGCAGGATAAAGAATACCTGGCAGAAGTGTACCCCATATTGAAAGAAGCTTCGCTGTTTTTTGTCGATTATCTTATCGAAGATCCACAAACAGGATATCTTGTAACGGGACCTTCAAGTTCGCCCGAAAACAAATTTGAAACGCCTGATGGTAAAATATCGAATATTACCATGGGACCAACCATGGATATGAGCATTACACGCGAATTGCTTACAAATACGGTTGCAGCATCTGAAATATTGCGAACCGACCGGAAATTTCGGAAAGAGCTCAATGGAATATTACCACGTCTGAGTCCGTTGCAAATTGGTAGCGATGGTCGTATAATGGAATGGACTCAGGAGTTTAAAGAACCTGAGCCGGGGCATAGGCATATCTCGCATTTATACGATTTGTATCCGGGAAACGCGATCAGTGTTACTCAAACGCCAGAATTTGCCGAAGCAGCCCGTAAAACCATTGATTACCGGCTGGCTCATGGCGGAGGTCATACCGGATGGAGCCGTGCCTGGATTATCAACTTTTTTGCTCGTCTGCACGATGGCGAAAAAGCCTACGAAAATTTGCTGGCCTTGTTACGAAAATCTACTTTACCAAATTTGTTCGATGTACATCCACCTTTTCAAATTGATGGGAACTTTGGCGCTACTGCCGGCATAGCAGAGATGCTGATTCAAAGTCATGCCGGTGAAATTCACTTATTGCCTGCTTTGCCCGAAGCCTGGTCTGCTGGTCGTGTAAAAGGACTGAAAGCCCGTGGCAATTTCGAAGTGGACATGGAATGGGATAATGGCAAGCTTAAAAAGGCAGTGGTTAAATCGCTGAGCGGAAATCATACTCAGGTGAGGTATGGCGATACTACCCAAAAAGCTGGTGGTGCAGGAAATGATGTGTTTGTTTGGGAGCTTTAAATTTTAAAATTGGATAGTTTATGTGTTTTCACAGCAAACAATCGAAAGATGCTACAAAGGTCGAGAAGCGTTTCAACGCTGTAGTGAACGATATGCTGAACTATAGTCCGACCGACCATTACAATGGTTTTGAATACCCCCAAACACCTGTAATTACGGACGAAAACCCTGGGCTTATTGAGCATTTTCGGTGGGGACTTATTCCGCATTGGGCAAAAGATGAGAAAATAAGGCAATACACCCTCAATGCCAAAATCGAAACCTTGCACAAAAAGCCGTCTTTTCGAAATTCGGTTAGCAAGCGATGCTTGGTAATTGCCGACGGTTTTTACGAGTGGCGATGGCTTGACTCGAAAGGCCGACGAAAGCAGAAATACCTGGTAACATTGCCGGGCGATGAACTATATGCTTATGCCGGAATTTGGTCGGAATGGGTAAGCACAGTAACCGGCGAAATTGTTCGCACTTACAGCATTGTAACAACAGAAGCAACAGGTATAATGCGCGAAATTCATAACTCCAAAAAGCGAATGCCTGTTATTTTAACCCCTAAAAATGAACAGTTTTGGCTGCAAAATGCACCTTTGTCGGGTTTTGTGAAGGTGGAAGTGCCGTTGGAAGCAAGCCCAATTTGACGAGTGAATGCCGGAACTATGTTAGTGAGAGTGGTTTTTGTCGGCTTTGCTAATCTGAAATCGCTTTTTTCATAAAAGATTCTTTTATCTTTACCGTTTAAACGAATATGAAATTGAATTCCATGATTTACCTGCAACAAAATATCCGTTTTTTGCGAAAGAATAAAGGCTTTACACAGGGGCAACTGGCTGAAAAGCTTGGGATTAAGCGTTCGTTGATTGGCGCTTACGAAGAAGAACGAGCAGTTCCCAAATTGTTAATTATACAGCAACTTTCGCAATTGTTTGGTGTTAGCATCGATCGTTTGCTAACGATCGATTTGTCGAAGGAGAAAGTGTTGCCAGCCGGCGATTTTAGGGTTTTAGCAACGGTGGTTGATTCCAATAACGAGGAGCGTATCAGCATTGTGCCTGTAAAGGCTTTGGCAGGTTATCTTAACGGACTGGCCGATCCCGATTATGTGGCTGAACTACCTCATTTTGCACTTCCGGTAAGCGAATTGTCGCATGGCTTAACCTACCGTGTTTTCCAAATAAAGGGCGATAGTATGTTGCCCGTTCCCCCGGGAGCGTATATTTTTTGCAGTTACCTCGAGTCGTTTAGCGGCATTAAAAACGGTAAGCCTTACATTGTGATTACAGCCAACGATGGAATTGTGTATAAGCGTGTTTATAATCATGTTGAAGAGGATGGTACTTTGCTGTTGAAATCGGACAACGAGGAATACCAGCCCTATCGTGTTACGGCCGATAGCGTGCTGGAAATATGGCAGGCATTGGGATACCTCACGTTTGAATTACCCGAACCGGACGAAATGGATATCCATCAAATTTCGTCGATGCTTTATAAAATGCAGGACGATATTAAGCAGTTAAAATGCAAAACCGATTGATGATTGGTATGTCAACGAATAATTTTTGAGGGAGGCATGCCAAACTTTTCTTTAAAGCAACGACTAAAATAGGCGGCATCCGAAAAACCGTTGAGTGAAGCTGTTTCCGAAACATTGTACCGGCCGTTTTGCAACATCTCGTGTGCTTTGTTTAAACGAATTTCCCGAATAAAATCGACAGGCGATAAGCCGGTTAATCCTTTCAGCTTGTTGTAAAATTTGCTGCGTCCCATTCCTGTTTGTGTGTAAAAAACGGATGTTTTAAAAGCCGGTATTTCAATGTTTTCTTCAATAATACTGCGTACAAGATTTAAAAAATGGGCATCTTCGTCGGTAATCGAAAGCTTATTGCCAACAGTAGGGCGTTTCTCTGCGCCTGAAAAAGCTTCGCGCAGTCGGTTGCGTTGTAGCAACAGGTTATTGAGCTGTGCACTTAATTGCTTGCTATTAAAGGGCTTGGTTAAATAGGCATCGGCGCCGTATTTTAACCCTTCGATTTTACTTTCGACCGATGCTTTTGCCGTGAGCAAAACGATTGGAATGTGGCTGGTTTCGAAATTGTTTTTCAACTTGTCGAGCATTTCAATTCCATCCATTTCGGGCATCATTACATCCGATAGAATTAGGTCGGGCTGAAGGAGCAATGCCTTTTCGAACCCTTCGATGCCGTTTTTTGCTGTTTCAACGCGGTAGTGATCGCCTAATTGTAAAGACAAAAACTGCAGCAGGTCGGTATTGTCTTCAACAATAAGTAATAACGGGTGCGATGGTGGTTTTGATGTCGATGCTTTTGTTTGCATGGCTGCTGGGCGGCCTGACGGTGACATTTGGCGGGTTTCGGTGGCAGTGATCGGGGTTTTGCTCAGTGGCAGTGTAATGGTAAACGTAGCTCCGCCACCAGGGGTTGGACGGTAGCTAATGTCACCTTTGTGCAGGTGCATCAACTCTTTCGACAAGGCAAGTCCAATGCCGGTTCCGGGCTGGTTGTTGCCCGATGGCCGGCTTGCAAATGCTTTGAATAGCGTTTCTTCTTCCTCTTTTGTTATGCCTGTGCCTTTATCGCAAATTTCAATGTTGACCGAATGGTTTTTGGAGTATTCCTGTGTGTTGACCTCAATTTTTCCGTTATCGTTGGTGAATTTCAGTGCATTGGATAAAAGGTTGAAAAGAACACTTACAAATTTTTCGCGGTCGATGTTGGCTTTTAGATTCTTGCTGGTTTGCTTCAGTACGAAATGAATATTTTTATCGAACGCAGCCTGTTTGAAATTGTTAAATGTTTCTGATACAATATCCTGGATATCGACGTTTGTAAGCGAGAGTTCCATTTTGTGATGCTGGATTTTTCTTAAATCGAGCAATTGATTCACCATTTTCAATAGACGAAGGGCGTTTTGGTTGATAATTGAGGTATAACTTTTCCCTTTTTCAGTGAGTTGCTCTTTTGTGGCAAGTTCTTTTGTCGGCCCCAGTATTAGAGTTATTGGGGTACGCAGTTCGTGCGAAATGTTGGTGAAGAAATCGAGTTTAGCATTGGTGATTTCGCGTTCAATAACCACATTGTTGCGCAGTTGTATCATTGTAGTAATAATTCGCCTTGCCATTTCAACAGCAATAATTGCTAGCAGCAGGTAGATAATATAGGCCCATTTTGTTTTCCATAATGGAGGACTGATGTAAATTGCCAACGTTTTTACTTCGTTGGTTTCAGTAATTGCAGGGGAAGCGAAGCGTACTTTAAAGGTGTAGTTCCCGGGTGGAACCCTTGTATATCCGGCCATATTACCTGCACGGGCAAACCTCCATTCGTTGTCGTAACCTTCGAGCATGTATTCGAACTGAAATTTGTCTTGTCTTTTGAAATCAAGTGCAGCCCAGGTAATTCCGAACACATTCTGGTTGTGCGTTATTTTTACATTCTGTGTTTCGGTAATCGATTTTTTAAGAGGTGATTTTTCTCCGGGTAAAACTTCTTTGCCAAACAAACTGAACCCAGTGAACAAGATGTCTGTTTTTGTAGCACTGTTCACGAACGAAGCAGGGTAGAAGAGGTACATTCCGTTGTTGGCTCCCATGCATATACTTCCGTCGGAGCGTTGTGTGGCTGCTCCTTCCGAAAAACCCGGGGTTCGCATACCATCGTATTGTTCATAGGTGCTGAAATGGTTATTAGACGGATTGAAAGCTGCAATACCGTTTTCGGTTGACATCCACAGTCTGCCTTTAGAATCGGGTATTATGGTGAAGACCATGTCGCTGGGCAGACCGTTGTTGCGTGTAAAGGTTTCGCATTCAAGTACATTGTTTTTCGAAGGATCATTTAAAACTTTTGCCAGTCCTCCTCCCATCGACGAAAGCCACATGTCGCCGTTTCTATCACATACTATACAGAATATATCGTTTCCTTGCAATCCGTTGGTGTTGTTGTTTTCATGATTGAATAAGGTGAAATTAATGATGCTGCTGCTATCAGTTTTCGTTGTCAGTAAGCCTTCGGTAGTGCCAATCCATAAATCACCATTTGAAGCTGTGGCAATATTCCGTACTTTCAAAGCGTGATTGGCCGGATAGTTTGTGATTTCATTTTTAAAATGAATAAACTGCTCTTTTTTTAACAAGTTAACACCGCCTCCATAAGTGCCAATCCATATTTGATGGTTCCGATCTTCAACGATTGTATAAATGTTATTGTTGGAAATCGAATAATGGTCGTTTTCATTGTGTGTGTAATGTTTCGTGTCGAAATTATTGTTACCCTCGCGTTTAAGGGTAAACAAACCGTTGCCTTTTGTTCCAAGGTAAATTGTTCCGTTTGATGTTTCAGTCATGGTATAAATTCGACCAATGGGCTTATCGTTGAGTTTTTTAATTGTTTTTACAGTTTCTGCTTTTTCGTTCAGAATATACAGCGTTTGGTCTTTTGTAGCTACCCACAGAAAGCCTCTCGAATCTTCCATAATGGCTCTTACCTCGTTGGCAATGCTTAGGTTCGATTGCGGTGCGGGCTGTATGTGTCGGAAATGTTCGTCAATAAAGGTTACCTTTTCAATGCCTTTAAAGTAGGTACTCATCCACAGTACATCGTTGTATTTGTAAAAGCAGTTTACAAAATTCGAAACCTTGCTTTTCGGATTTTCGGGTTCGTTGTAAAAGTATTCAACTTCGTCGGTTTTGTGGTTGTAGTAGCCAAAACCACCTCCTTTCAAGGTTAGCCATACTATGTTCTGATCGTCTTCCATAATTCCGCATTGGGCATTGCTTCTGATATCGGAGGGAACGCTTAGCTTTTGTTCGTAGTGTTTGAAAGCACCTGTTTGCGTATCTATTTTTGAAATACCCGGTAATGACGATTCAATCCAAAGCATACCGTGTGTGTCGGGGTATGTTTTTAGTACAAAATTAATTTCGTTTTGCTTGTAGTGCTGGTTAATTTTGTTGGTAAATGTGTCGAAAAAGAATAAACCATTTCCTTTTGTGCCCAGAAAAAGCTTATGGTTATTACCCGAAATGTGACTTATACTATGGGTGTTGTTAAAAGTGAAATTAACAAGGTTGTTATTTAAGTGGTTGAATATTAGTAGAGAACCTTCGCTTGTGCCCATGAAAAGGTTTGATGGTGTATCGTGTAAGACGGTTATCGAATATTTTTTCAATAATTTTTTTATGCCTTCAGGTAATGCTTCTGGTTCAATGCCGTTTTTTTTATTTTGCAAGTAACAAGCCAATCCTTCATCGGTGTTAATCCAAATCTTTCCGGTATTGTCCCGGTTTACCGAATACACTGAGTTTCCCGGTAACGAAGCTTCGCTTTCTGTGTGGTGGTCGATCGTGTTAAATTGGTTTGTAAGAGTATCGGTAATAATTTGTAGCGTGCCATGTGTATTTGTGAGCAGCCAAACATCGCCCGTGGGCAGTATGCTTATACTTTGAATAGCAAGCGCTGATAAACTGTCAGAAAGTGCAGGAACCGGATCAAATATTTCGCTCTGGCGATTTAGCCTGAATGCTTTCGAATCGTAGGTTACAACCCAAATGTTACCGTAAGCATCTTCTTTTATTTTTTCGATACGATTCGATACAGGTTTATCTTTTCCGGGTTTAAAGGTTTTAAAGGTGTGTCCGTCGTAACGGTTAATGCCATCCCAGGTGGCAAACCACATAAATCCACGGCTGTCTTTTATCATTGCCGAAACACTGCCGTGCGACAATCCATCGCTGGTTGAAAGATGTTCGAATGTGCAGTTGGGACTAGCGCTTAACGATATCCAAAAAAATTGAAGCAGTACAATTAGTGTGGCTCTTTTCGGCATGGTTTACTTCGTTGCGATGATTCATTATAAAAAATAACGTTGCAAATTACACAATTTTGGCGAAAGCCGTGAAAAAGAAAAAGTCAATCGTATAGTCTTCATTGTGGCGATAAATTATCGCAATTCATCCTGTTTTTCGGTTGTGGTAATATGTACAAGTTCTGCGGTAAATAATACAAGCGCTATAGTAAGGTTCTGTTTACTTTTAAGCAGTAACTAAATCATTAAAAATCATACTTATGAACAGAAAACTCTACATTACGCTAATTGCCGTAATACTGACCTTTGCTTTTCAGTATAACGCAAGGGCTGTTTCGTACGATTTCAGAGACGGAACCATTATTACTAACGGACAGAGTGACGATGGATCACTTGTTCTTTCAGGAACTTATAGCCATCATGATGAAACCTATGGTTTAAATATGAAGTCGGGCAGTGCCATTGCTATTTCAGTAGAAGGAAGTTGCACTTTGAAGTTCTTAGGATCGGCTTATTCTTCGCTGAGTATAGAAGGAACTGCAGTTGAGGCTGGTGATCTGGGAAATCAAAACACCCAGGTTGAAAACGATTTGAGCGACACCTACGATTTTGTTTACGACGGGCCGGCCGCCACGCTTACATTTACTGCAACCGGCGATGGTAGTGATGTTTATCTCCCCTTAATTGATGTTGTATTTGCACAGAATGAAACTGAAGCCAAAGCAGGAGAAACCTATATCTACAATTTTGCCGATGGCAGCGAATTACCGCAAACAGGTTATACCTCGCTACGATATGCTACTTTTGTTACCTCCGACGGTATTCTTACCTTAAACAGCAACACCGACGAAGAATCGATGCAGTTTGGCTATCACGACTCATCGCACGGAGCTGTGTTGTTTCCCGGCAACTCGATGGAAATACTGGTAGCCGGAAATGCAACTATAACATTTGGCTCATGCCAGTATGGAAATGCCGACGATGCTATTTTTGAATTCACCGATGCAAACGGTACTGTTTTGGGGCAAACCGGTGCGCAAAATATTGGTAGCGGATCGTGTGGAACCAATAGTTTTAGCTATGTGGGAGGCGCAGGCCTTATTTCAGCAACCTTAAAAAGCGAAGCTCATGCGTCGGCCGAGGTATATATTCATGGGGTAACCATTGAAAATGCACCTGAAGTTGTGAGTGGAAATGGCAAAACGGACGTGTGGGATTTTGGCGCTGAGCAACTTGATGAAGAAGAATACAACAACCAGCTTAACGAGGAAGCCATCAATGCATGGTACGACGAATCGGTTGAGGTTGGTAGTGCCGGCAATACACTTCCTAATTTAAGCGCAGGCATGCTTAGTTGGGTTGGTGGAGGAAACGACCGCTTGCGAACCAGCAATACCAATTTAACACGTTACGACGAAAATCTTTCGGGGGTAAGTGCTTATACCGGTCGTATTTATGTAAACTCATCGGCTAACTCTGGTCGCTATATGAGTCTTACGTTAAGCGAAGATGACGAGGTAACCATCTTTGCTCTTTCGCAAAATGGAGGTGGCCAGTTGAATTTCCAGTTTGTTGGTGATCCGGCTGCGCAAACCGATGTTGCTTCTATTCTTTCAGACTTAACCGAAGTAAATTTTGTGGCTAAATACGATGGTACTTATCACATTTTCGATACTATGGATAAACCCAGTTATTATCGTATATATCGCAAAGATGCTCAGTATAAAACCATTTCGGGAACGGTTGATGTGAGTTCAGCCGAAGGTATTCCTGATGGATATGCCATTCAGTTTACCAACGAAGCCGGAAAAACATGGCAATCAGAGGTGAGCAGCGGAAATTATAGCGTTTCTGTGCCGGCAGGCTATGCGTACAATCTTAGTTTGAAAGATGCCAATGGCTATGTAATCAGCAACGGAGCTACATTGAATGTTGAAGGTGAGGATATGAACCACGAGATGATTATCCAAAAAGTAGAATTATATTCGGTAAGTGGTTCTGTTAGCGGTTTAGGAGATCAGCTTTCAAACCTTACTTTGGTTTATACGGCCGATCCTTCGTTGAATAAAATATTTGTACCCGAACCTGTGATTGATTCTTCGGCAGGTACTTACAGTGTTCAGCTTGAGCCCAATTGCGAATATTCAATTTCGGCTATAGGGGTGAACGATTTTTACCTGCCCGACAATACCATTACCATTGAAGCAGCCGATCAGGCAGCCAATATTGTATTTGAGGCAAAACCTCTTTACGATGTTACCATTACTGCCGAAGGATTAAGCCCAGAACAATTGGCAAAAATGCAGCTTACATTTACCAACCTGAATGAGGATGGCTATGTTTATTCCTTCGAATCGGTTGATGATATTGCTTTGCGCGATGGAGTTTATTCCATTGAGTACAGCGGTCTGGATGACTATGCTGTTCATCTTGGACTGACATCGAATCTCGAAGTGGTGGGTGCTAATGTGTCAAAAACACTGGTGTTTAGCCCGATTAAAAAATGGTCGTTCGACGATAAAGCTATTGCTGGAGGCGCAACAGCTTACAGCGGATTGGTGTTTACTGGTAATGTTTCGAACGAGGTTGCCAAAGGCCATTTGTCGGCCAAGCCCGAAGCTACCATACAGGTACCGGTAAATGTTGGTGATAAAATTCGGGTAAGCTATTATTATTCTGCCGATTTCTCGATTGAAGGCAACAGCTATTCAACGTCGAGCGGCAGTACCAGCACCATCGAATATGCCGAATATACTTACACCGGCACCGAGGCCGGTTTTGTAACCATAACCATAGGCGACGGAGCAGGTACCAGCTATATTATCGAAATATTGATTACCGATGCGGTTGCTTTTGCCGAAGTATTGTATGTGGGCGAAGATAAGGATTATCAAACGGTTAATGGTGCTCTTGACGCATTACGCGAAATGATTCGTCCGAATAATGAGCGGGTTACCATAATGATTGATCCGGGCAATTACGAAGAGATGTTGGTGGTTGATGTTCCGAATATCACCTTGAAAAATGCGGCTGTCAATCCGGGCATCGGATTGACAGATAAAGGTGTAAATATTGAAGATAATGCTGTTCGTATCACTTCGTATTACGGACATGGGTACAACTATTACAGCATGGGCGACAACCAGAAATGGGATGCAGAAGTCTTACGTGTAAATAAAGAAAACGGTTACCTGTCTTACGAAAATGCCGGTTCGGGGTCAACAAACGGATCGTACTGGAATGCTACGGTGGTGATAAGTGCCAATGGATTTGAAGCTTACCACATCATTTTTGAAAACTCGTTCAATCAGTATATTTCGAAAAAAGAAAGCGAAGATGTTGTGGTAATGTGGGATTCGGGAAGCAAGGGCGAACGCCCGACCGAATACGGTAATTCCGATGTTCAGCAACGAACCTATGTTGAACGTGCCGCAGCTATTGCTACTCTTTCAGACAAGGTATTGCTTTATAAATGCCGTGTAGTAGGGCGTCAGGATTCGTTTTACGGAGCTGCCGGTCGGGTGGTAATATACAAAGGAGCGGCTATGGGTGCTGTCGATTATTTATTTGGAGCAATGACGGCTGTATTCTACAAAACCGACCTGGTAATGAATGTGAGCGATGCCAGCAACGATGCATCGTATCTTACTGCTGCCCAGCAAAGCAGTGGTCGAGGATATTTAATGTACGAATGTAAAGTGACTTCGGCCGAACCGGGCGTCGAAACTGCTTCGCAATACCTGGCCAAGCCCGGCTATTTTGGCCGTCCGTGGCAGGCAACTACCAGCGAAGTGGTATTCTACAATACCACCATTGATGGAACCAATTATCCAGGAAGCGAGGGGAAATCGATGATAGCTCCTATGGGGTGGAACAGCTCGCTGGGTGGTGAGTCGCCAAAAATGTACGAGTTTGGAACCAATGAGCTTTCAAACGAAGATAACCGTGCACTCAGGGCTTCGTGGGCTACCTTGTTGAGCGAACCTACGTTAATTGATGGAACAGAAATTACCACCTTCAATTTTACCAAAGGAAGCGATAGCTGGGATCCGATACCCGAACTGGTGGCAAACGACAATGAGACTGGAATTGATTTTGTGCAGGCTCAAACCGATGTTCATGTTTTTACACATAACCGAAAATTGATGGTGCAAAACGTGAAAGGCAATACCTGTATCGACTTGTATAGCATTAACGGTACAATGATGAAATCGGTATTGGTGAACACCAATTGTGAGTTTGAGGTAAGTCCGGGACTCTGGATTGTTCATGTTAAAGCATCCGACGGGCAAAAAGCCGTTAAGCTTTCGGTGCAATAACCTGGTTAGTAGATTTTTACTATAAAAGGGAGCTTCGGTTTGAATGCTCCCTTTTTACATTACTTATGATTTCAGATCTTTTTCTAATTTTTGTAATTGTCGTTTCACTGTAACGACAATTACGATGAACATTCAAAGCCTTAATATAATTCGAAAACCGGTTTGCCTTCCGAATCAAATTTCACTTCCATAATCCGGGCGTGTCTGTTGGGATCGTGTAAGGGATCGCCAACAATTTTTTCGTAGTCGCGGGCATGATAAACGCATAAAGGAGTTACTCCGTCTTCGGCTATGGTGAAACTATTATGCCCCGGGCCGAATATTTTCTTTTGATAATCGGTTTTCAATACCGGGTATCTTGACTTTTTCCACGAATTCCGATCCATTAAATCAGCATTTTCGTCTGCTTCCATCATGCCCATGCAGTAGCAAGTACCGGTAGCGCTTGCCGAAAAGGTGATGTATATTTTACCCTTGTTTTTGATAACCGCAGGGCCTTCGTTTACCCAAAAATCAATTCGTTCCCAGTCGTAATCGGGAGTTGTTAGCATAAATTGAGGGGTTTTCAGCTTAATGGGCGATTCCATTTCGGCTAGATACAAGTTGGAGGCTGCGAATTGACCACCTGTTTTTTCAGCCCAGCAAAAATATCGTTTTCCGTTATTTTCGAATACCGTAGCATCCAGCGAGAAATCGATAAAACTTTTGTTGTCGCCATCTGCCGCTTGCATTTGACCCAGTTCCCTCCATTCATCTTTTAACGGATCTTCGCCTTTGCATTCAAGCACATAAGGCCTCAGTTTCCAGATGTTATCTGCCTGGCTGGAAGCAAAATAAATATACCATTTGCCATCGAGGTAATGAATTTCGGGTGCCCAGATGTGTTGACTCATTGGCCCTGTTTGATGTTTGTGCCAGATTATAAATGTTTCGGCATCTTTTAAACTATTAATGGTATCAGCTTTTCGAAGTTCGATACAATCGTACGAAGGAACTGAGCCCGTAAAATAGTAAAAGCCATCGGTATGCTTGTAAATAAAAGGATCGGCTCTTTGTTCAATAATGGGTTGGTTGTTTCCTTGATTCATACTAAATATTAATTTTGGTTTTTATCTTTTCGTAATATTGATCCGTGATTTTATAACGATGAATCAATAAGCCATTGATAACATGAAAAAGTCCCGGTATGAGAGTGAGCATCAACGCCAGACCGAGCAAAGCTGTTTCCGATTGTATTACATCGGGTAAATAACCAAAGGCATCAAGTAGAATTCCAACAATGGCTCCGGCAATTCCCATTCCTGCTTTCTGAGCGAAAGAAATTCCTCCAAAAGCAAGTCCTGAAACGCGTTTGCCCGATGTTGCCTGTCCATAATCGACCGCTTCGGCAATAGCCGACCAAAATACCGGCGCGTGTATATCAACGATAAACATCATTATAAAATATAGTGGATAAGCCAATAATAAATCGCCGGGGCGAACCAAAACGAACATGAGAACACTGATTACACCAACGGCTAATTGAGATATCCAGAAGAGTTTTACTTTGCAGAATCGTTTGGTTATGAAGGTAGAAGCCGGCATGGCTAAAATCGAAGCAATAACCCCCGTGGCTAAAAATGAAGATTGAATTCCTGCGTCGCCTCCCAGAAAATATTTGGCGTAGTAAATGGCAACGGAGCTTCGGATTACATAACCTGTGGTTCCTGAAAAACAAGAGCCAAATAAAATCATCCATTGTTTGTTTTCGAACAGCAGTTTAAATTGCTGGGAAAGGGGTTTCTTGTCAACTTTGTGATCAATTCGTTCTTTGGTAGTGAAAAAACTAAAAAGAAACAATAAGGTGCCCATCAGTGCCATTAAGCCCATTGCCAGCTGATAGCCTCGTGCTATATCGTTTTTGCCAAGTTTTTCGGCCATAATAGGAACAATAATGGACACCATAAAAGCGGCTACTTTAGCAAAAAACAAGCGATAACCATTGGCTGATAATTTCTCCTGCGGATCGCTGGTCAGCACCCCGATTAATGAAATGTACGGAATAGTTACCGATGTAAACATCAGGGTTACAAATATGTAGGTTATGTAAGCGTAGATGAGTTTGCCGGCATAATCGAATTCGGGCGTCGTGAAAGTTAAAAAAACTGAAATTCCAAACGGAATCGATAAAAACAGGAAGTATGGTCGGTATCGTCCCCAACGCGATTTGTATTTGTCGGTTATGAGTCCCATTACCGGATCGCTTATGGCATCGATAAATCGAACCAATAAGAATAACAGCGCAACATCTTTCGGCTTAATGCCAAAGATATCGGTATAAAAAAAGGTAATGATCAGAAACATGGACGAAATAACCACGTTTACCGCTGCATCGCCCGATCCGTAACCAATTTTTTCGAGAATGCTTAATTTTTGTGTCTGAGTTTTCATAAATAATGAATAAAAAAAGGTTGTTATTTGTAAGGAATAATGATTCTGTAAAAAACAATATCGGCAAAATTCAATTGATAAAAGAAATTTAAAATGCTAAATAAAAACGCCCTATTCTGGCGCAAGATAAATAAAAGGAATCTACATAATTTGCGTGATATGAATTTTGACTTTCAGTATTGTGTAAATATGGTGGACAAATGTTTCCTGTATTTATCAAACAATAATTATGCATAGTTATTCGTAAATATTGTATTTTTGATAGATGGATTATATATGTTACCAGAGGGTGTGATCACCATGGATGATTTTATTGTTGTGTATTAATAATTTCTTAAAATACCGATGCAAATGTTTAAAGTGAAAATAGTCTTTCTTTTGTTATGTTTCTTTTGGGGTCGAATTACGATGGCACAACTTTCGGAGCCTGTTTTTGATGTTTTCGACTACGGTGCGAAAGGCGATGGTGAAACCATTGATATGAAAGCTATTCAACAAGCCATTGATGCTTGTGGTGAATCCGGCGGAACTGTGTATCTTCACCATGGAGTTTTTCTTACCGGGCAGCTGAACTTGAAAAGCAATATGACATTGTTTATCGATTCAACAGCAACGATACTAGGCATACAAAACGATCAGCAGCAGTATTATCCGTCACAGTTGATTGAAACCCGCTATCCCAATCGCATGCTCGAAGATTGTCAGCGACGTTTGATATACGGAAGCCATTTGCACAATGTAGAGATTGCCGGCAAAGGTACAATCGACGGACAGGGCGACTTTAACCCGTGGATGAATACCAAAGAGCTGGGAACCGAAAAAGATCGTCCCGGCATTTTTGCTTTTGTGGCATCAACAAATATTAAAGTCGAGGGTTTAACATTGCTTGACCCGGCATGCTGGACACAGGTGTATATCGAATGCGATACAGTTACTATTCGCGACTTAACCATCAATTCGGGAACTCTTACGCCAAATCGCGATGGAATTGACATTGTGGATTGCCATAATGTGTTGATTGAAAATTGCGACATAAAATCGGAGGATGATGGCATTTGCTTTAAAAGTGGGAGTGAATTTGGTTGTAAAAATGTGATAGTGAAAAACTGTACCATCGACAAGCTCAACGTTCGGGCAGGCAACTGCTTTAAGCTTGGCACCGACGGACTGGGCTCTTTCATGAATTTTGAAGTGTCGGGGCTTACGCTTAAAAATGCTTTTCAAAACACCGCGCTGGTGGTTGAATCGATGGACGGTGCAGTAATTGACAATCTCAATTTTTCGGATTGCCAGATAAAAAATTGCGGGCAGGCATTTTTTATTTTGCTGGGCGACCGTAAACGAACTGTGCTCGGACGACAACCACGTATTGGCACAATTTCGAATATTCATTTTAAAAATATCACGGGAGAAAACTTTACACAGCAGTATCCTTCAATAATTACCGGCATCGAAGGCCACAATGTACAAAATGTTACTTTTGAAAATATAAACCTTACTCTAAAAGGCGGCGAAACCAGATATGATCAGTCGGTAATGGAATACGATGGCAAATATCCAGAGGGTAGCTATTTTGGTAATACACCCGCTTGGGCATTCTTTGTTCGTCATACCGATTATGTGGAATTCGTAAACTGTACGTTTAAAACTGAAAGTTCAGATGTGCGAGAATGGCTTGTGACTCAAAACGTGGGACAGGTTGTTTCGGAATGAGTTGGTATGATGCTTATTATTAAACACAAGCAAAGCAGGTGATGGTTTTAGAAAACCGACCTGCTTTGCTTTTTCATTGTTCTTCTTTTGCATTTAGAAAAGTGCAAAATGAAGATATGATAATGGTAGGGAACCAAAATATCAGCCTGAAATGTAATTGTTATTTCAGTTCTACAAATTTGTATCTTTTCTTTCGGTTTTTCATGTTGATTTCGTAAATTGAAAGTTGATTTTGTATATTTTTTCAATTGTTATTGTGGTGTGGTTATGGATTTTTTTTTCGATTTGCTTGTGTTTATGCCAATGTATGTGTCGCTGTTTTGGATGGTGGTACTTTTATTGACAAGAGGTGAGGGTAACAAAGCCAAACAATTTCTTGGCATTTTCATGTTTGTAACATCGCTTTTATATTTTAGTCATTCTGTATATTTTTCAAGCGAATATCAATTATACGTTTACTGCGATTCATTTTATGTGTTGGCCATGCTTTCGGTTTACCCGCTGTATTATGAATATATTAAAATGCTAACAAGCGATTATCGGTTTAACCCCAAAATATTTATTAACCTCATTCCGGCAGTAGTGATGTCGTTGTCGGTTGCAACAGTTTATTTGTTAATGGAAAATGGTGTTGAATTTGTACATAAATACCATTATGCTGAAGGTGATATTACGAGCAATAATTCACTCTACATGTTGCAAAAATACCTGCTTGTTTCAACCAAAGTGATATTCTTTGTGCAAATAATTTTGTTTTTAACAAAAGGGTTACAGCTAATACGAAAATATGAAAAACGCTTGCTTGAATTTTATTCCGATACTGAAAAACGGGATGTTAGCTGGGTGCGCTTGTTGATATTAGTTTTTACACTAACAGGAATCGCCAGTACATTTGCCAATATTATCGGTCGGGCATATTTTAACGCTCACGATGCTTTACTACTCTTTCCAGTGTTGGTTTTTAGTTTACTGATCTTTATTTTGGGCTTTTGGGGTTTTACACAAAGCCATTCGGTATATGATTTAGAAGTTGATAAAAAAGAAAACGACGAATATTTTGAAATTGTTTCAGGGATGGAAAGCATTAAGGGCGATGTGTCAAATCCTTTACTGAAAAAGCAATTGATAAATTTATTCGAGCATGAGAATATTTACCGAAAGCAAGACCTGAAAATAACGCATGTAAGTGAAATGCTCAATACCAACCGCACTTATGTTTCGCGGTTGATAAATTCGGAATTTGGTTGCTCTTTTAGTTTTTATGTAAATCGTTACCGGGTAGAAGAAACCAAGAAAATTCTTTCAGAAAAATCAGATTCAGAACCGGGATTGGAATCTATTGCCGAACAGGTTGGATTTCCTTCTGTGGGGTCGTTGATTCGTAATTTCAAACTAGTTTGTGGGGTTACTCCCGGCACTTTCCGAAAAATGAATCAATAATTATGCTGTTTTTTGTGTTTCTTTATTTAGTGTCGGTTGTAAGCGGACTGGATGTGCCCTGGGGATTGGAATTTTTGACCGATGGAGATCTGCTCATTTCTGAACGTTCGGGAGTGCTTTATCGGTTTTCTAAAGGTCAGCTTTTCGAGATTGAAGGGTTGCCACCAATTCGTGCTCGTGGTTAGGGCGGATTGCTCGATTTAAAACTGCATCCCGATTACGAGGAAAACGGATGGATATATATTTCGTACTCACATTTGAATTCTAACGATGGCCAATCTTTTATGGCAGATAGATTGCGTTTTTATGTTTTACTGTTTGCAATTTTATTTTTATCAAATGCTCAGACGAATGCACAACAGGTTGAAATATCAAAATTAAGTGATACCGTTCAAATTGCTACAGTTGATGTGTCGGCAACTGTTTTGGAGGGCAGGTTAAATAAAATCTCCGGAAATATATCGTTGCTTAATGCAGACAAACTTTCATCGCTGAGTGAACTGGCAATAACTGAGCATCTGAACACAATACCCGGTGTTCAGATGCAAAGTGGTACTTATAATACCAATCGTATTGTAATTCGTGGTATCGGAAGCCGGACTCCATATTCTACCAACCGTGTGCGTGCGTATTTAAATGATATTCCGCTAACCAATGGTGATGGTGTCACCTTTATTGAAGATATTGACGTAGAAAGACTCGGTCGTGTTGAAGTGATAAAAGAACCATCGTCGGCATTGTACGGTGACGGATTGGGTGGTACCATAAAGCTATCGACTGCACGGCAGAATGAACTTTTGCAAAGCAGCCTGCATTACGGTTCGTTCTATACGATGAAAATTAATGCGGGAACTGGCTTTGGATACAAAAATGGACAGGCGACCTTGTCATTCCATCATACCAGTTCCGACGGTTATCGCCAAAACAGCAATTACCAACGAAACTCGGTTTATCTAACCGCCGATAAAAAAGTGGTACAAGCAAATGTTGGATTTACACTGGTGTATTCCGATCTGATGTCGCAAATTCCCAGTTCGCTAAGTCGCGATGTGTATGAAACAGTACCTCAACGTGCAGCATCGAACTGGCTGAGTGTAGAAGGTTACAAGAATCAACGTCGTTTGCTGGCCGGTGTGTCAGTTCAAGCGCGGTTCAATCCCCGTTGGTCGAATACAGCTACTTTCTTTGGAGGCGGGCATCGCGAATTTGAGAAACGGCCGTTTAACAATCTCGAGGAAGAATCGGTGCGCTATGGTTTGCGCAATAGGCTATTTTACAGTATATCGAATTTCGATACTGTTGCAGGTTTTGAGTTTTTTGGCGAAAATCATCACTGGCGTACATTTCTGGATGACGACTCCGGGGAAACCACCGTGAATGACATTGATGAACTGCGTTTGTTCGGTAATATTTTTGCCATGTTTAACTACAAAGTGAACAGTCGCTTATTGCTTACTGCGGGTGCTAATGTCAACCGTTTGAATTACTGTTGCCACGGCAAACTTAACGATGAAGGAGAGCATCGCTTCCCGTTTATTGTCTCACCCCGAATGGGGTTAAATTACGAAGTAATACCAGGCATGAACTTATATGCATCGGCTGGTCATGGATTTTCGGCTCCTTCGCTTCAAGAAACCCTGTTGCCCGACGGAGAAAAGAATCCGGAATTGAAACCCGAACAGGGCTGGATGTTTGAACTGGGTAGCCGAATTGCCAGTGTCGATGGCCGTTTGTTTATTGATGCATCAGCTTACCACATTTTACTTCGCGATTTATTGGTGACAAAACGTATATCCGAGGCCGTTTTTACCGGAATTAATGCTGGTCGCAGCTCGCATTCAGGTGTCGAGCTGCAGGCAGGTTACCTGCTTTTAAATTCCAGAAATTTTCCCGGTTGGTTAAAACTTGAAGGAACAGCAGCCCTGGCACAAAATATATTTGTTCAGTTTGAAGATGATGGCAACGACTATTCCGGAAAAAATCTGACTGGAGTGCCCAATAATACTTTCAATTTCAGAATTAGCTGGAAGCCGTTATCAAGTTTACTATTCAATATGAATATGCGCCATAGTGGCATGCAATATCTGGATGATGGAAATACACAAAACGTTGAAGGATATTGGCTTAGTAACGTGAAATTGAGTTATCGACTGAACGTTATCAAGCGCTTGAACTTAAAATTCGATGTCGGCATAAATAACTTTTTTGATGACCAATACGTATCAATGATTTTGCCCAATGCGCCTTCCTTTGGTGCAACCCTGCCACGGTATTTTTACCCGGGTGCTCCCCGCAATTGGTATATTAAAGTGGGGGTGTGGTTTTGAGTATTGAATAAATTGTAAAATCCATAAAATTTTCTTTCCTTTAAAGTATCACTTGTGTTTCGTATTTTCTTATTTTATGATTAAAGCACTATGTGTGGTGGTTTGAAAAGTTGGACAATCTGGGTTTTAAGTTTATGAAGTCTTTTTCTGAATTAGAGTCAATATTTGAAGATTTGTTTGTTTTTATACAGGAGTTGACAAGAAATTATAGTGAACCAATTCGCTTGAGTACGAATGAACTCGAAAATGTTAAAAAACAAATCGAAAATCTTCCGTCCAATTGTGACCCACATTTTCCCAAGCAATTTTACTTAATAGAAAGAGTGGCGGGTGATATTCTTTTTTCATACAATTTGGATAGATATCTTGGAATTGAAGAGGAATTTGACTTAATGGACTTTCACTCGTTTATTGATGACGGATCGCAGGATTGGATCTATTTGAAAGATTATCTTTCGTGGGGTAAAGCAGCTTACATGTTTTTTGCACAGACTGGGAAACTGTATGATTTGCATAAGTTTGCATTTAAAATAGCATTACCTATGCGATTTAAAGATGAAAAAATATACTGGGTGGCACAAGAAACACGGGCATTAGAATTTGATGAGCATAATAATATGATTTCACATATTAACACATATAATGTGGTGAGATTGTATAAAGAAAAGAAACCAATAGAACTTTCCGGAGAAATATATTATGATGGTTACTATTATGACGACTGGAATTTAATGTTATCAGAATTACGCTATGCCATAAAACCTTTTATTGTAAGTTCTGTACAACAAGAAATTTTACTGCATTACAGAAACAATAAAAATGCTACAACAGTTACCTGTGCCAATGCCCTGAAATACCCGCGAAACACGATTAAAAAATATATTTCGGACTGCAAAAATGAAAACGGAATTTTAAATATCGCCCGATCTTCTTATCCCCATATTACATTTAACTCAATAACAGATGTAGTTGCTTTTCACGACAGAATTGGGTGGTTCAAAAGATTATAAGGTGGGTGTAAATTTAGGCTTTAGTGGGTGTGGTTTTATAAAATGCTTTTTAGTTTTTGGGGTTTTGTCTACTTTTCAAAATGTTATTTTCAAAATTTATATATGTATTTAGCATGTTTTTTATAAATACATTTTTATTCTAAAACTAGTGTGATTAACAATCATATAATGAAGTCATTGTGAACGTAACGAAGCAATCTATGACAATATCATTTTTTTAGCAGACACCATTGAAAAACAATTAAAAAATTTGAGCATGAAAAAGAACTGGTTATTCGTAGGAGTTATAATTATTGCATTGATCCTGATTTCGTGTGGAGAACAATTAAACAATGAGCGAGCAAAAGAAATCATCTCAGAGTATAAAGAATATCCCGAACCATATATATTTTATGACACTTATGATTATGGGACAACTGAAGCTAAAGGAATCAACAAAATAGTTTCAGGTGAATACGTATATCTTGACAATCAAAATTCTGTCATGAAATGGTATAAACCAACAGAGAAGGGAAAAGATTTCATTCAATCAATTACTTATAGCAATTACAGTCGCGATATAAGGGCTTCTTTCGCTATGTATAGTAAACATATAAAAACAATAGATGAGATTTTAGTTGACAAAGAAAAGAATATTGCGATTGTTAAATATACATTAGGATATGTTCCTCTTGAGCCAATTTATTCGTATATGTGTCCATCGAAAGATTGCTATAAAAAAGCAAGAAAAAAGGAGATAAAATTAAAAAAATACGATAAAGGGTGGAGAGTTTTGGAATGAACGCTCAAAGGTTTAATTTTCATATTCAGATAGTAATCAAAATGCTATTGATTTCCTGTTTTTTTAAACTTTATGAAGCATTCTAAAATTTTACCTGATGCTAATGTGCTTATATTTGTTTTACTTTTTAACTAGCTTAACTAATTACCATGAATAAATACCGTATATTAATCATTGTAATTCTTAATTTGGTTGTAGTTAATTGTTTTGCGCAAAATGAGGTTAATAAGCGAATGTATAAAACGGCCATTAAACAGATGAATGCCGGTAAATATGAAGATGCCACTCACAAATTTTTACAATATTACGAGCAAAACAAGAATGTGAAAAAGATTTTTCCTAAGGGCAGGGTTAATAATGCAGCTTTTTATTTAGGAATAATTAAGTTTTATCATTTAGATTATGTTGGAGCCAATATTTGGTTTCAAAAAGTTCAATCAAGAACTGACTTTTACTATTATCCAGCATTTGAATATTTAATTAAGTCTGGAAAAGCATATTCAGAAGGAGATTTTGATAAAGCCATTCAATACTCGACGATGTCGATAACTAAAAAACCCAAGAAAAATTATGATGCTTACCTCATCCGGGCAAAGTCATATATAGCAAAAGATAATTCAGCGAAAGCCCAAAAAGATTTTGATTTTATTATAAAAAATGGAAAAAAATCACCAGCAAAAGCTTTTGCTTTACTTTTTACAGGCGAATTACGTAGTGCCGTTAAATTAATGAAGAAGTTGTTGCGAAAAGACAAAAAGAAAGAATATTATTATAATATGGCCAGTATTTATTCATACTTAAACAGCAAAGAACTGGCACTTGAGAATCTTGAGAAATCAATAAAGAATGGACATAAATATCCTTATTACTTTTGGAAGACAAAAGATTTAGAAGAGATAAGAGATTCTGAAGAATTCTTAAACCTCATGCAAAAATATAACATAGAAAAACCAGAGGTTTTGAAGAGTGAGGAATTAGAGAAAGAAATGTTGGCATTTGAAAAAACGCTGAAAACCGGAACTGTTGAGTTGTGCAATAATTTTATTGCGAATTATCCAGAATCGAGTAAAATAGATACTGTCACCTATTTCAAAAATGAACTAATTGCATGGCAAATTTCCAAAAATGATCCTACACGAGAAAAGGTTGAAGCTTTTCTTGAAAAGTATCCGAATAGTACATTTAAAGAAGAAGCCCAAAAACTGCTTCCTGATTTTAATAAGCAAAAACCGATTACTGAAACAAAGAAACATAGAGATTATAGTATTTATTGTTTTTCAAACATTGGATATGTTGACAATCAGGAAAGTCACAGCATATTTAATTTGTATATTGATGATAGTAAAGTGTATGGTGTTGCTAGTTTTAAAACTGCAAACAGTGATACTGGTTCTGGTGTTGAAAAAAGTGTATTCTACGGCTCAATAAGAGGTGATGTAATTGATGTAATTGAATATTTTGAGGATGGTAATTCAACAGAGAAAGGAATACGTGGAAGAACGTTGATACTTGTTAATGAAAAAGTATTAAAAGATATTACAGCATATCATATTACAAACTTGTTTGCCTGCGATAACGAGGAAGTGAGAATGAATAATATTGATAAGAATGCAATTGTGAAAAAGGTAGATAGGGAATTGAGATATCGAAAGTTTTCAACGTTATATCATTTCGACAATCATTATAATATTGATGTATTTATTACTGATCTTCGACGAGCAGTAATGTTAAACGACAAAGATGCAATTGCTGAAATGTGTACTTTCCCATTACCTGACTATTATGGTGATAATGCTTATAATAAAGCTGAATCATATCACTGTAGGAGTCCACAAGATTTATCATATAGGTATGATAAGATTTTTTCAGAAGGCATAAAAGATGCTATCATAAAAAGATCATATTTTGAAGGTGGAAAATATAATAACATAAAAGAAGAAATTCGTTTTAACGGCTCAACCAATATTTCTCCCAGAACCATTTTAATTAAGAGAGTTAAAGGTGTGTATAAAATTTATGCATTAGGCTTTTTGTCATAAAATCCGGCAACTATGAAGTGTAAAGATTATATTTTAACTAACTATTCTGCAAGGTGTTTGATGCATTTTGCAGTTCAATTATTATTATTCACTGTAGTATTGTTATTCATAATACCAACGGCTAATGCTCAATCAAAAGAATTGAAGCTAATAGAACGTGGAAAATATGCAAAAGCGGAAAAGAAAATTAAAAAGGCTTTGAAAAAAGATCCAAAAGATATAGGTCAGAATTACGCCATGACCTTATTGTTAATAAACGAAATCTATAAGAAATATTCTCCTGTTGATGCATACGAATATGTTAATTATGCCATTCGCGATTATGCTGGATTAAGTTTTGATAATAAAGAGTTAAAGAATCTGGAAAAATTATCAATTACCAAAAATATTTTATCTGAATTAAGCGATTCTGTTTGTTTTAAAGCAATGAACAAAGTATTACAAGATCAATCCATTGAAGCATGTAATCAGTATGTAAATGTTTTTAAAACCGCTCCCCAAAAATATATTGATAGAGTTATTTTGATGCGAAATGAACTTGCCTATAAAAGTGCACGTTCTTTGAATAATGTTGAGAGCTACCAGAAATTTATTGATAATTATCCTAATTCAGTTCAACTTGATGAAGCCATAAAACGAAGAAATGCCTGTGCTTACGATCAGGCTTTAATTGTAAATACCATTGAAGCTTTTAACTCGTTTATTGAAAAATATCCACATGCTTCGCAAATAAAACAAGCAACTGAAAAAGTCTCGTTACTGAAATTTGAATCTACCAGAAAAAAGAATACCATAAAAGCATATGAGCAATATTTAGAAGAATATCCTAACTCAGAGTTTTTTAATGAAGCATTTCAGTCATTGGAAAAATTGCAGTATACCGAAAACACAAAGCCTGGCAACTGGAAAAGTTACAAATCTTTTATAGAACAATATCCATACAATGTTTGGAAGAATAAAGCCCTTGATGCGATATTTTCAATAGCCCTTGAGCGTAATTCGAAAGATGCGCTACAATATTGTACGAATAAATTAACCGGAAAAAAGAGAGAAGAAGTTTTATTGAAATTATTGGAATATTATTCGCAGGATGGTGAAAAATCTTCTTTAAACCTGTTTTTTGAAAAATATGGTAGAAATCTTATACCGTCAGTTATTGATGAAGTATATCATGAAGCAGATATGGGGGAAGAACTCTATTTACACTTAAAATATAAAGAAAGTGAATCGGGAAGATATTCTGACTATATTAAAACGTTTGCACCCTCAGAGCTATCTTTTGTAGCACTACAACGGATGATATCTCATGATATTGCCAATAAAAAATGGGGCTCAGCAGTAGCTACTATCAACCAGTTTTTGCAATATTTTGGTGAAAGTAACAAAAAGCTGCTCGATTTAATTTCAATTTTAGAAAGACCTTATGACAATTCAATTAAAGTAAATTCTGTAGGAAACGGAATAAATACGAAAAACGGTAAAGAATACATGCCTGTTCTTACAGCTGATGAATCGTTGCTTTATTTTTGCGGGAGAGACCGAAGTGATAACATAGGTGGTGAAGACATATTTGTAAGTGAGAATAAAAATGGCAACTGGGATAAAGCACAATTATTGAGTGATTTGTCTTTGCCTGTTTCCAATGAAGCTCCTTTAAACATTTCTGTCGATGGCAACCGAATGCTTCTTTTTCAGGAAGGAATGCTTTTCTTTTCCGACAAAATATCAACAGGATGGGCTGAGCCTCAAATGTTTCCTTATAACATTAATAAAGCATCATGGCAGTCAGATGCAATGATTACAGGAGATGGGCAGGGACTTTTATTTGCTTCGACAATGGAAGGCGGATATAACATACATACAGAGCAAAAAATATATCATGGTGATAATTTGTATCCTACTGATTTATATATTTCGCTACTTGATGAGAACAACGAATGGGGAGAAGCGATTAATCTCGGATCAGTAATAAATACCGCTTATTCCGAACGCATGCCATATTTACACCCCGACATGAAAACATTATACTTTAGTTCTGATGGCCACGGTGGTTTGGGTAAAATGGATGTTTTTAAAACTACTCGTTTGTCAGACTCATGCTGGAATTGTTGGAGCGAACCTGTTAACCTTGGGAAAGAAATTAATACGGTTGAGTCGGATGCCGGCTATAAAATTAATACATCTGGTGATAAAGCCTATTTTACTTTTTCGGATAATTCGAATGCTCAGACCAGCATTGTTTTTTTAATTGATATTTCAGGGAGTATGCGAGGCTATAAGCTCGAATCGTTGAAAAAAGCTACAATTGATGCATGTGAAACGGCCTTGCAGAATAATGCTGAAATTGCCATTATGGCATTTTCAGGAAACTGCAAATCCCCTATTTCCGAGGGTTTGAAATTTACCCGGGATTTTAGAAAAATAGAAGCATATGTAAATAGCTTATATGCAAATGGAGGTACACCAATGTACGAAGCATATTTATACTCGTGTAATTATATGAAATTTCAATCGAGTAAAAACAGTACCGATAAGGTTATTCTTTTAATGACTGATGGTGACGATAATGGTTGTAGTACTCTTGATGCAATTCAGCGCAACATTAAAAGCAATAATTATTTGTTCCGCACACAAACTATAGCTTATGATGTTTCTTCAAGAAGTAAAGCTTATAGTGATTTGCAGCAAATTGCATCTTTTTCAGGAGGTAAGTTTTATCCTTCAATGGGAACTGATAACTTAGGAGCTACTTTTGAAGCAGCCAGCAAGGATATTTTTAATATTAGCAAGGCCGGCAACAACCGCGATATAAAATGGATTGAATTACCATTATATCTGCGTCCCGGACTGGTAGCCACAATATCCGGAAAAATTAACGATATTGAAGGCAAACCTGTATCGGCTCAAATTCGATGGGAAGATCTTGAAACAGGTATTGAAATTGGACAATCAAGCACTGATCCTGTTGATGGAAGCTACTTCATAACATTACCCCTCGGCAAAATGTACGGATACTTCATTAATAAAGAAAATTATTACCCGATATCAAATAATATCGATCTAAGGGAAGGTGATAAGCCTGTAAATATTGAAAAAGATATTGAGATTGTCACTTTCGAGCAAATGATTAATAAAAACATTACAGTATCAGTTAATAATCTTTTCTTCGATTTTGCGAAAAGCACGTTACTTCCTATGTCAATTCCTGAATTAAAAAGGGTTGCCAGTATAATTATCGATAATAACCTTAAGGTCGAATTAAGCGGTCATACGGATAATGTTGGAAACGATAAGCAAAATCAGGTTCTATCGGAAGATAGAGCCAATACTGTGAAACAATTTCTTATTAATCAGGGGTGCTCTCCGGGTGAACTAACGGCTATTGGCTATGGCGAATCAAAGCCTGTTGCTTCAAATGACAGCGACGAGGGACGAGCAAAAAACAGAAGGGTTGAAATTAAATTGATTAAGTAATATAAAACACTAACTATGAGGCATTTTAAAATAATGATTGGTATTGTTGCTATGGTGCTATTATTCTCGTGTGACAGTGGTACCAATAAAATTCCAGTCGATAAACTGTTTCCCGTGAGTCTTGAATCAAACGGTGAACTGATGTATATAAATACAGAAGGAAAAATTGTAATTAATCCGCAATTTGAAGAGGCCAGCTTATTTACCAATGGCTTAGCCTTAGTTAGGCTAAGCGGTGACGATAAGTATGGTTTTATTAATGAGGAAGGGAACTTTGTTATTCAACCAATATACAAAGAAGCTACCGAATTCAGAGAAGGCCTTGCCTGGGTAGTTGAAAAAGGGAAAGCGCCTGCATGCATTGATAAAGAAGGCTATGTGATGTTTACATTAACGCAGGCAGAACAGGTTCATCAGTTTAGTGAAGGTCTTGCAGCATTTAGTATCGATACTGATGAAGACGAATTATGGGGTTTTGTAAATAAAAAGGGAGAAGTGCAAATTGAACCTCAATTTTATGACCCCATTTTTTTTAGAGAAGGATTATGCCCGGTTATGAATGAAGATGAAAAATATGGTTTTATCGAAAAAGAAGGTCAGTTAGTTATCAACTACTTATTTGAAAAAGCATATCCATTTAATCAAAAACATGCAATTGTCAGTGATTCTGAAAAAAATGGAGTAATAGGTAGTGATGGTATTTATACGATAAATCCAATTTATGAGCGTTTATATAATGACCTTGATCTCATTTCATTTAGAAATAATGAAGGTAAAATTGGTTGGATGCGGCACAACGGGGATATTGCTATTAAGCCGCAGTTTGATGAGTCTTTATTATTTGGAAGTGCTGAGTTAGCTCCTGTGGCTTTAGGTGATAAATGGGGATACATTAACCGTGACGGAAAGTTTGAAATAAATCCCCAATTTAAACATGCAACACCATTTTTTGGCAGCATTGCATTTTATTCCAATGATGAATACCTTTTTAACAGATATGGGTTGGTTGACATTGAAGGTAAAGTGATTGTAGAACCTCAATTTTATTTTGATTTAGGGGTAATGTTTTCCAGATTGTATTACTATATAGGTATGGATATTGATGAGTACTACAGTCATGTTAAATCCGACTATTTCAATATTGACACAATTGTCAATTCAATAGATATAAATAACCATCCCAAAAAATTATCACTTATAATGACTTTCAATGAGATAAAAGAAAAGTTTAATTTAAAAGAATCCGACTTTTCTAAAGAATCTCATAGAGCAAAATACATAACAAGTACAAATGTCAGTAAAGATGCAATGATAAATTTTGGCGTGGCAGGTAGTGCTTTTAATGCTAAGCAAGTAACGAAAAGCAATGGCTGGTGGAGTTATACCGATACAGAATATTATTTTAATGGGGAAGGAAAACCATCTCGCTTTGTATATGAAATTGATTTATATAACCGGGGAAAAGGTAAATCTGAAATGTTAACAAAAGCTTTTGTAGAAAAATATGGCGACCCGGTATCATCATACAAGGATGGAGAATATGAAGAATTCTTCTTTTATGATAATATAGATCTTACGATTATAAAGCGCAGGAATAGTGTAGAACTGCATGTAGGAGAGGCTCCTTTATGATCCTATTAAAATAGGTTTTAAGTAAAGAGAAATTTATAGATGATAATACGTGGCTATATTGGAATCAAGATGTTTATTAATTAGTTGAATAATAGCTAAAGAGTTAAAAAATGGACAAGTTATACAAAAGTGATATTATTTTTAGTAATGATACTGAAAAATATAACGAAAATAAAAGTAGAATCTGCGTGTCAGGTCAGATAAAATGCTTTTTTGGAGCTTACACCAAACACAACTGGTCTGTTTTGAGGGGTGGTTATAATCAAAAATTCTCTGATTGTAAAACTGCAATATGGGATAGTTATGCAAAGAAGAAGATTAGTGAAGTTGGAAGTGTCTCTACTAAAAGAACTGAATTGAGTGAATTTCCCAATACTTTTGGCAAAATTATATTCATTGCATTCTTTATAATGATATCAATTTCGGGTTTAAGCAATTCGAGAGAAAATAATTATACACTAAAACTTAATCAAGATACACCTTCTTCAAATTCATCTTCATCTCTTGCAGAAGAGCAGCAATTAAAAAGCTTGTTGGGCAATGATAGCCTTGCAGCTACAGCGAAAATATTTAGTCAAACTGAATTATATTCTAATATTCAAACACCGATAGGTTATCCTTACGGTGTAAAATCATATTTGAAAGATGGTGAGATGGTCGAGATATTATATCTTTTCAAAAATGACACGGAATCAAAATATACACTCAAAATTAAGACAAATACAGGCAAAGTTGGATATATAATTCCTCCAGTTAAAATTATAAATATATATGGAGAGCGCGGTGATCTTTTAACTTTATATCTATCATTGCCTTATGGTTATGAAGGTGATAAAGAACTAGTGAGGAAGGATATTGCAAAATTCAGGAAATTTATCGATAAGTATCCCAATAGTTCATTTATCCCGGAAATTCTTGATGAAATAAAATGGCGGAATAGATACCTCGACAGATAGTTTATTATTTAATTAATCCCGAAAGAAATATAGTTATTAAATTAATTGTGAAAAATTAATTATACAATGATAAGAATAAAAATTAGCCTAAAAATTTAAAGCTATGGGATTTCTTGGTAATATCGAATCATTATTAATAATCATTGCTATTGTCGTTGGTGTTTTTCTTCTTCTAAGGGAGTTATTCTGTTGGTATTGGAAAATAAACCAACGTATAAGTTTGCAAAAAGAAATAATGATGTAAAATCGATAGCTAAAGTTCAATAAACAATCAATTAATAATATTTTAAATCTTAAAACTATGAAGAAAATTTTAGTAGTATTTCTTTTTGCAGGACTATTTATGTCAGTTAACGCACAAGGAAACAAACAGTATGGACCGGTTGCCGGGAATTATGCAGTAGGAATATCGGCGAACCCATTTTTGGAATATGTAGGAAACTTCTTCGGTAAGTCATCATCTAATATAGCACCAACTGCTAATATTTCAAGATATAATGTATCGGGTAAATACTTTTTAAGTGATAATAGTGCAGTTAGAGCCGGGTTGGGATTTGGTGGTACATATACTAAATCTTTTTTGGGTAATGAAGATCAAAATATCAAAATTGACAGGGGGCTTGGAATATACTTAGCTTTGGGACTAGAAAAAAGAATCGGAAATGGAAGAATTCAAGCCTTTTATGGTCCTTCCGTAGGCTTAAATTATCTTGGTAATACCGATGTATATAAATATGAAGAAGAGCCCGTTGCAGGTACTAAGCTTAAAGAAACAGCTGGAAGAGAATTTGGTTTAGGAATTGGTGGTTTTGGCGGAATTGAGTGTTTTATTACACAAAATATTGCTATTGGTACTGAATTGGGATTGGGTTTACTAATTGAAAGCAAAGGGAAAAGTAAAACAGAATATCAGGATGCTGATGATGTTTTAGCAGGTTCAAAATATACCAAAATGTCTTTTGAATTTTATGATGTTCCAGCTCAGTTAAGTCCAAAAGGTAAAATATTTTTCTTATTCTATTTTTAAAATAATGAAGCTTTGTCATTTTTCAGGATGAAACCTCAGAAGAGACGATTGGTATTGGGCAGGTGACAACGAATCAGTCAAAATTGTTTATGATGGCGATTTGGGAACAATGAGAGTTGATAAACTTACATTAAACGAACTGTGGTTGTATAATGAAACCGATAACACTTTGTTTAAATGCGAAGTTTATGAAGCGTTGATTAAAAGAAGATAATGTTGACTTTGTGAAAAGTTACATTCAGAAAATTGCCCGGCAAAATGAAAATCAAATAGCCGAATACCTTAAGAAATATGAGAAGGAAAAAGGAAAAACAGTTTATCAGCACTTAATGGATGTTATGGATGATAAAGAAGCCGTTGATAAATTGTTTGAGCCTTTAAATCAAAACACAAATAGCTGATTATTGATGAAATTAAAAAGCCCGGAATTACCGGGCTTTTTGATAGAATGTCTGTAGTTTTATATAGCTCGTTTCATTGTGGTTTTCTTATCCTTATTTTATTATTTGGTCAAAGTCCAAGGGTGACAGGCTTGATCTTTTTCAAACATTGCTACCTTATCAATTCTGCTATTAATTTGTAAATTTGACCAAAATGTTATTTTTAAGAAGTGATGCAACAAATATTAAAACATCTTATTCGTAATTTCAGAGAGCAGTACGGTGAAAAAATAGAGATCATAACAAGCTATGTCTTGGGTGGTGGATGTATTAACAATGCACTGAAGTTAGAGACCAACCATGGATCGTTTTTTATGAAATGGAATGGTGGCGGATCACGCGATTTGTTTGTACGTGAAGCTGAAGCACTCAACGAGTTTCACAAATCGAATAACGAGTTTGTGTTGTTCCCTAAACCTTTGCTTTACAAAGATATTGACGATACGTCCGGGTATCTTCTGACCGATTATCTGCAACCCGGAAATTCAAAAAACAGTGACGAGAAAATTGGTCGCGGACTGGCGGAATTGCACCGGGTAACGAATGCTGAATATGGCTTTTATAACGATAATTATTGTGGCGAGACATTGCAAAACAATACTTTTAAAGCGAAC
>JAQICD010000059.1 GCA_027858715.1 Prolixibacteraceae bacterium | reverse complement strand
TGAAGTTTTTATTTCCAATATGTTTTATTTAAAATATTTAGGTGGTTTTAGCATAGGGGCCCCACCTCTTCCCATACCGAACAGAGAAGTTAAGCCCTATAGCGCCGATGGTACTGCAGAAATGTGGGAGAGTAGGTCGCCGCCAACTTATCCAAACCCCGATTCTTTATTGAGTCGGGGTTTCTTTTTGTGCATAAAATGCGAGATAATAAACCATAATCTGAAAAAAAAGGATTCAGAAATCTTCTAGCTCTGTTTGGTTAGAATGTCACAGATGTCCATAGCATTAATATTTGGAATAACTCATTGTCATTTTGATATGATCCATAAATAAAGCCTGTTTATTCTTACACCTACTTTCGCTATATTTACAGCCCTAAATAATATCTGAATAATGAAACCAATAAATATAGCTGTAATTTGTGGTGGCGATTCGTCGGAATATGAAGTGAGCCTGAAAAGTGCTGCAAACATTTTTAATTGTATTGATAAAAAACAATTCACTCCATGGATGGTTCGTTTACGCTTTTCTGAATGGGTAGTTGTTAATACAAATGAGGTGCTGGCAACAGTCGATAAAAGCGATTTTAGCTTTATAATTGAAGGCGAGAAGATTAGGCCGTTGTTCGCGTTCATTATGATTCACGGTACTCCAGGCGAAGATGGTGTACTTCAAGGGTATTTCGATTTGCAGGGAATTCCTTATTCAGCCAGTGGCGTTTATGCTTCAGCCCTGACATTTCATAAATTTTACTGCGATAACTTTCTGCGTGCATTTAATGTCGATATGGCTAAGTCGTTGTATTTTAAAAAGGGAGATGTTATTTGTCCTGATGAAGTTGTTGAACTGCTGGGCTTACCATTATTCGTTAAACCAAGTGCCGGTGGATCGAGTTTTGGTATAACCAAAGTTAAAGCAAAGGAAAAAATAATGGATGCTGTCAAATTTGCATTTAACGAAAGCGGAGATTGTTTGTGCGAAGAGTTTATCGATGGATTAGAGCTGGCTGTTGGTGTTTGCCAAATAAACGATGAGGTAGTTCCTTTTTTACCAACAGAAGTAATACCGGGAGGAGAGTTCTTCGATTTTAATTCAAAATATAATATAGGTGGAGCTACAGAAATAACTCCGGCTCGTATTCCGCAACATCAAATTGAACAATGTCAGCAATTAACGGTGAAATTGTACCAGTTAACCGGTTGTAAAGGTATTGCGCGTATCGATTTCATTCTTAAAAATGATGTTTTTTATTTTCTTGAAATCAATACAGTACCCGGCATGACTGCCACCAGCTTTATACCGCAGCAGCTCGATGCAATGGGTCTAAATCTATCCGATATCGTTACAACGATTATTGAATCGGGTCTAAAAAAATGATTTAATTATTGTTGCCGACAATTTAATTAGCTGCTTCATTTTTCTTAATTTTGAAATTCCTGTTTGTAAAATCGTGATATTGTATCGTTTTTATAAACAAGAAATGGATATACACCTGTGATTTTATAAATTTTTATGGCCACGAAATACAAGAGTAAAGCAACATCGGACATTGATAAGCTTAATGCGCAATTGGGCAAATTACCACCCCAGGCAATTGAAGTAGAAGAAGCAGTTTTGGGGGCACTAATGCTCGAAAGAGATGCATTTGTGGGCGTGGCAGATGTGTTAACTGAAGATTGTTTCTACAAGGAAGAACATCGCGAAATATTTAAGGTAATTAAGGCGCTTTCACTCGAAGATAAGCCGGTTGATTTGCTTATAGTTACGCAGGAGTTGAAAAATTTGGATTTACTCGACAAAGTTGGAGGTCCGCTTTATATAACACAGTTAACGAGTAAAGTTGCATCAGCTGCACACCTCGAATTTCATGCCCGGATTATTGCTCAGAAATATATTCAACGCGAATTGATACGTTCTTGCTCAGAAATACAGACAAATGCATACGACGATACCAAGGATGTTGATGAACTAATAAACCAGGCCGAATCGGCTATTTTTAAGATATCTGAAGGAAACATAAAGAAAGAAACCCAGGCTATCAAACCTATACTGAAAGAAGCCGTTCATTTAATTGAAGAAGCCAGCAAACGGGCAGACGGTCTTTCTGGTATTCCATCGGGTTTTACTGGTGTTGACCGAATAACATCGGGTTGGCAAAAAACCGACCTTGTGATTATTGCAGCTCGTCCTGCTATGGGTAAAACAGCTTTTGTTTTATCGATGACCCGGAATATAGCTGTTGAATGGAAAAAACCGGTTGCCATTTTCTCACTCGAGATGGCTTCCATCCAGTTGGTAAACCGATTAATATCTTCTGAGTCTGAACTGGGATCCGATAAGATTAAAAAGGGTAATCTTGTTGGCGACGATTGGGATCGTCTCAACAGTTCCATACAAACACTCGACGAAGCACCGATTTTTGTTGACGATACACCGGCGCTATCTATTTTCGAATTTAGAGCGAAAGCAAGACGTCTGAAAATGCAACATGATATTGGTATTATTTTGGTCGATTACTTGCAGCTGATGACCGCTGGTGTTGAAAATCGTGCGGGTAGCCGTGAGCAGGAGGTCAGTTTGATCTCACGCTCCTTAAAAGCCATTGCTAAAGAGCTTGATGTGCCAATTATCGCATTGTCGCAGCTTAACCGTTCGGTTGAATCGCGCGAAGGCAAACGACCGCAGTTATCAGACCTTCGCGAGTCGGGTGCTATTGAGCAGGATGCCGATATGGTTATTTTTATTCACCGTCCCGAATATTATGGAATAAATGAGGACGATGAAGGAAACTCACTACATAATGTTGCCGAGATAATTATTGCAAAACATCGTAACGGTGCTGTTGGTGATGTACGTTTAACTTTCAGAAAGGAGCTGGCACGATTTATGGATCTTGAGCAGTTCCCAACAGATTTTGAATCTCCGGGAGAAGGTATGACTTTTAGTTCGAAAATGAATCAGGATCAGGGCGCACCGGCAATGTCGCCTCCGATTCAACCCATGGGCGACAATCCGTTTGGAAACTTACAGGATAATAATGATCCACCATTTTAATATTTAATATTACTGATTATGAGGCGAATAGTTTTTGTTATCTTATTGTTGGCAAATACCACATTTTTGCATGCATCACAAATATTGATTCCCATGGATGAGAGCCAGGGTGATCACTTAAAGGCATATGGAATAGCATATTGGACACTTGAGCGAGGGGGTGAAGTTAAATGGATGCTTAATTACCGGGGTGGCAGTTTTATTATGCAATATGCAAAAGAAATCGAGGACGAGTGCTTAATTCGGGGGGTGAGTTGCCAGGTAATTGCCGATGGACAGGCTAATCAGATATTAAACGAAATTTCAAGTCCATCACAAAACATGGATGTGGTTCCGATGCAAAAAGCACCCAAAATTGCGGTTTATACACCGCTTAGTAAACAACCATGGGACGATGCTGTAACGCTGGTTCTAACCTATGCCGAAATTCCTTATGATAAGATATATGATAAAGAAATTCTTGAAGGGAAGTTGTCTGATTACGACTGGCTGCACTTGCACCACGAAGATTTTACCGGACAGTATGGAAAGTTTTATCGCAACTACCGTCACATGCCATGGTACCAGCAAGAAGTTCAAACCAATGAACAAATGGCTCAACAAATGGGTTTCTTGAAGGTGTCTGAAATGAAGATGGTTGTGTCAAAAACCATTCAGAATTATGTAGCTTCCGGTGGCTTTCTTTTTGCCATGTGTGCTGCAACCGATACTTATGATATTGCCCTGGCAGCTGAGCATACCGATATCTGTGAGTCGATGTACGATGGCGATCCGGCAGATAAAGACATGAATGAAAAACTTGATTTTTCAAGAACCTTTGCTTTTCACAATTTTTCAGTTGTTGAAGATCCTTATAGGTACGAGTTTTCAGACATTGATGTTACTGATAACCGAAAGGTTGATATGAGTAATGATTATTTTACACTGTTTGATTTTTCTGCAAAATGGGATCCTGTTCCAACAATGTTAACCCAAAACCATACACGAATTATTAAAGGTTTTATGGGGCAAACTACAGCATTTAATAAAGATTTAGTGAAGCCTGAAGTCTTAATTATGGGTGAGAATAAAAACGCCGGAGAGGCTCGCTACATCCATGGAGAGTTTGGTAACGGCACCTGGACTTTTTATGGCGGTCACGATCCCGAAGATTACCGACATGCAGTGGGCGATCCACCAACCGACCTGAATATGTATCCGAATTCTCCCGGTTACAGATTGATACTTAATAATGTGTTGTTTCCATCGGCAAAAAAGAAAAAGCAAAAGACCTGATTTTTATCTCATTATAAAATTCGACTTATTTTTTGTAGATTAGCTGCATAGACGACAAAACTATAGGGCTGGATTTCATTGTAGATAAACTAACAAATTCCATTGAAAATGTTGTAACGGGAGACAATTTCAAGACGGAGATATCCATCCTATATTCATAATGAAAACATAAAAACGATATACTTTATGGAAAATTTTTTTAGCCAGGAGTTTTGGACGAATCTTATTGACAAAACTGGAAAATGGTCAGTAGAATCATTACCGCAGATACTTTTAGTCGTTGTTATATTCTTTGTCGCTTTAAAGCTGTTGAAATTCTTCATGAAGCGCTTATCGAAGTTTACAATTAACCGTACCAAGCACGATGAAACTAAAGATTCAACAGAAGCCGAAAAACGTATAAATACATTGTTAAGTATTTTAACTGCTGTAGGGAAAGTTATTATCTGGTTAACAGCAATAATGATGCTGCTGAAAGAATTGGGTATCGACATTGCTCCCATTTTGGCCGGTGCAGGTATTGTTGGCCTGGCTGTTGGTTTTGGAGCACAGGAGTTGGTGCGTGACTTTATTTCCGGATTTTTCATTTTGTTTGAAAACCAAATACGTACAGGCGATGTAGCCATTATTAATGGCATCGGCGGACTGGTTGAAAGAATTGAAATGCGTACCGTAACCCTGCGCGACTTTTCAGGTGTTGTTCATGTATTTCAGAACGGAAAAATTAACACACTGGCAAATATGACCAAAGAGTGGTCGGCAGTGGTACTCGACATAGGTGTAGCTTATAAAGAAAAACCGGAACAAGTGATAACCGTTATGGCTGAAGTGGGAACTGAACTTCAGAACGACCCGGACTTCCACAATAAATTTTTGGAGCCTATAGAGATCTTCGGCGTTAACGAATTAGGGAATAGTGCTGTAGTAGTACGTGCCCGTATTAAAACAAAGCCCGGCGAACAATGGGGGATAGGCCGCGAATACCGCAAGCGTGTTAAGAATGCCTTCGATGCTAAAGGTATTGAAATACCATTCCCGCATACTACAGTTTATTGGGGCGAAGAGATTAACCCCCTAAAGTTAAGATTGGAAAAGGAAAATAACAACTAATACTATAACTATGGAAAGCAAAAGTTTAGGAAATCTTTATACCGAGACATTTAGGAAATATTGGAATCTCGATTTATTCTCCGATTACGGCGGTGAGTGTTTCAAATACAGTGAAGTGGCACAGTCGATACATGCCCTTAAAATTACATTCGAAAAAGCAGGACTTAAACCCGGCGAAAAAGTTGCCATCTATGGGCGTAACTCGTCAAATTGGGCTAAAGTATTTTTAGCAACCATGGCTTATGGAGCTGTAGCTGTGCCGGTACTGCCGGATTTTAAGGCCGAAAATGTTTACAATATTGTTGAACACTCTGAGGCCAAATTCTTGTTTGCCCAGAAGTCGCTTTACAACGACATTGATCATACTAAATTAAAAGGCATCGAGGGATGTATAGCCATTGATGATTTTAGTATTCTTGAATGTAAGAATGAGAATCTCAAAGCGGTGGCTGCCGAAGGTAAAGCTATATTAGAAGGTGAGCATGTTAAAAAAGAAGACTTTATTTTTGCTGAAAAAGATGCCGATGAATTACAGATTCTTTCATATACATCAGGTTCGGTTGGATTTTCAAAAGGAGTGATGATTCCTGAGCGCAGTATCCATTCTAATATTGTATATGCCCGCGAAAACATGCCATTACACGCTAAAAACCGCATTGTTTCTTTGCTGCCCATGGCACATGTTTTCGGACTTGCTTTTGAATTTCTGTTTCCAATAACAATGGGCTGTCACACTACGTTTCTTACAAAAACTCCTAGCCCAAAAGTGTTGCTTCAAGCATTCGGCGAAATCAAACCTCATCTGATTTTCTTCGTACCGCTCATTCTCGAAAAAATTTACAAAAAGAAGCTTTTGCCTACCTTAAGTAAACCGGTGATGAAGACATTACTGGCGATTCCGGGCATAAACTCGTTGCTGCATAAAAAAATTAAAGATAAACTTGTCGATAACTTTGGTGGTAATTTCGTGGAAGTGGTGATTGGTGGTGCTGCATTAAGTGCTGAAGTTGAAACGCTTCTGCGTAAAATTAAATTTCCGTTTACAGTTGGCTATGGTATGACCGAATGTGGCCCTCTTATCAGCTATGCTCCATGGAACGAATGCCGTCCGGTATCGGCAGGTAAGCTTGTCGATCGCATGGAAGTGCGTATCGAAAGCGATGACCCACACAATATTGTTGGCGAAATACAGGTTAAAGGCACAAATGTAATGCTTGGATACTACAAAAACGACGAGGCCAACCGTAACACCTTTACCGAAGACGGATGGTTGAAAACCGGTGATCTGGGTGTTACCGATAGCGATAGTTTTATCTATATAAAAGGACGCTCGAAGAATATGTTGCTGGGACCCAGTGGGCAAAATATTTATCCCGAAGAACTGGAAGCTCGTTTGAATAACCTGCCTTATATACAGGAGTGTGTGGTTGTTCAGCGCGAAAACAAGTTAACAGCACTAGTGTATCCCGATTTTGAAGCAATGAAAGCAGATGGTGTTGCCAACGATTCGTTGACCTCTATTATGGATCAAAACCGTCAGGCATATAACAAACAAGTAGCTTCGTACGAGCAACTTTTTAAAGTTGAAATTGTAAAAGAAGAGTTTGAGAAAACACCAAAACGGAACATTAAGCGATTCTTATACACTTAGTTTTCAAACAATACTTAACCAAGAATGACCGAACCACAATATGCCGTTTTAGAATGCCCTGAGTGTGGCGAACAATACATCATTTCATCGCCAACTGATTCACCATCGGAGACAGCCACCCTGTTCTCCGATGGCTATTTTATTGAAGATGGCAATATACACTGGCGCACACCGCTGGTAATTGGTTGTGTAACCTGTGAACTTGGTTTCATGCCCGTAAAAGGCAAACAGATTGCCTTCGGAACACTTGATGAATTGCTTGAAAAATTCCCCAACATTAAAAAAGCTATGGCACCAACAGCCGGCACACTGGTGCTCGATTTAAGAGCCAGGCTACATATGGAGCTTGACGAAGAAGTAGCCATACGGCGCGAGCTTTGGTATGCTTCCCAACACACTTCCAAAGGATGCGAATTATTGGAGCGCAACAAAAAATTCGAAGCTTTTTACCAGCAAAACTTGTTACGTTTAATTGAATGTGTTCAGCTGCCTGTGCTGAAAGCCGAGCTTAACCGACAAGCAGGTATGTTCGACCAATGCCTTAATTGTCTCGAAAACGAAACCGATTCAATGGCAACCTTAATTGCACAACAGGCTAAAGTCGAAAATACCGGAGTGTTCAAAGTTTCAAATGCTATTTAGGTTGCATCCTGATAATAGGAATCAACATTTCTTCCATTGAAATACCACCGTGCTGAAATGTATTTTTGTAGTAGTTCGCGTAATAATTGTAGTTATTCGGATATGCAAAAAAGTCCTGTTTCATAGCAAAAATGTACGATGTACTTACATTTGCTGCTGGTAAACGTGCTTCCGACGGCTTTTTAATCTCAAAAACTTCTTTTGGATTGTAATTAAGATTACGCCCGTGTTTGTATCGCAAATTGGTATTGGTACTACGTTCGCCTATCACTTTTAGCGGGTTGTCAACCCTTATGGTTCCATGGTCGGTAGTTAAAATCAGTTCGAACTTATTCGCAGCCAGTTCTTTTATTAATTCAGTAAGACCCGAGTGTTTAAACCAACTCACGGTTAACGATCGGTATGCAGCTTCGGTACTGGCCAGCTCACGTATCATTTTCATCTCGGTACGCGCATGCGAAATCATATCCACAAAATTAAGCACCATCACTGACAGATCCGAATGCAATATCTGGTTAATGTTATCGCTCCCTTTGCGTCCCGGTTTCGATGTGGTAATTTTCTCATAAAAAAGCTTTTCTTTACGACCGTTGCGAGCCATTTGTTCGCGTAACAGATCCTCTTCAAAATTGTTTTTTCCACCATCTTCGTTATCGTCGTCGAACCAAAAATCGGGATGAATCTGTTTAATATCAACCGGCATCAATCCCGCAAAAATACTGTTGCGGGCAAACATGGTGGCCGTAGGCAAAATACTTACGTACATCTCGTCGTTAACTACCGAGTAATAGTCGCTGATAATAGGACTAAGTGCACGCCATTGGTCAAATCTGATGTTGTCGATAATCATCACAAATACCTTTTTGCCTTCGTCGAGCACCGGGAATATTCTCTTCTTGAATAAGTCGGGCGAAATTAGCGGTCGGTCATCACTGTTGGTTTTGAGCCAGTTCAGATAATTGCGCGAAATAAATCTGCAAAATGCGTTGTTGGCTTCGGTTTTCTGCATTTCCAGCACCTCGTCCATTGCTTTGTCGTCCGAATTATCAAGCTCCATTTCCCAGTAAGTCAGTTTGCGGTAAACTTCTTTCCAATTGTCAATCGTCAGCGAGTCGTTAATCTGCATGCCCAGTTTTCCAAACTGCATTTGGTAAGCCGATGTTGTCTGTCGAGTTACCAGTTCTTTTTTGTTGATATTCTTTTTAATCGATAGTAAAATCTGTTTCGGATTCACCGGTTTAATCAGGTAGTCAGCCATTTGTGATCCAATGGCTTCATCCATAATCGATTCCTCTTCGCTTTTTGTTATCATAACCACCGGCACCAGGCTATTCACTTCTTTAATGTGCCCCAGCGTTTCTAGCCCCGTATAACCCGGCATATTCTCGTCCAGAAAAATTATATCGTACATGTTTTCCCGCACAAGGTCAATGGCATCGGCACCATTTGTGGCTGTATCCACATCATATCCTTTGTTTTCCAGAAAAATGATGTGTGGTTTCAGTAAATCAATTTCGTCATCAACCCAAAGTATTCTGTATTTTTTTGTATCCATAAAATTTCAGTTTAAGAGCACCATCACCCGGTGCCGTGTCAATATAACAAACGAAATGCCATCTTTATTGTTATGCCGGAGTGTTTAACAACTTTTATTATTTGGCGGGCTAATCGGCCTGCGGCTGCAATCTGTCTCGGCGCCCCCGTGTTTCGCACGTCCTGCAGGTAGCTCCCCCCGGTCGCTCCTACAGTCCTGCTCAACGTCGGGGGCGTCTTCGTCAGGCTTTCCGCCTCCGTCCGGCCCGGGCGGGCTGAGTGAAAGTTACTTCATTGGTATTTTCAGAATACCTATTTTACAAGCACCTTCTCTCTTAAAATCTCATTCGATGTGCGTAATTGCAGGATGTACGTGCCCGACTGAAGTTTCTTATTTTTGGTCAAATGTTGCCATTCTACCCGGTAAATTCCGTCTGGCTGTAGTGCAGGAATTAATTTGCCAATACGTTTTCCGGCAACATCATACAGCGTCAGTTCAGCAGCCGGCATATTTTGCGGTGTTTTTATTTCGATAAATGTTTTGATATCATTGCTTACCGGATTTGGTTTTATTTTTAATTCCGATGGCCGTGTACTATCAATCTGTTCAGCGTTCGTTCTAAACTTTCGCATAATGGTATTAATAGCTGTGGTTTGCCCGTATTGGTTGTAGGCATAAACAATAACATCGGTGTTCGTGTAATACTGCAAATCCGAAATATCAACAATTGCCGTCGTGTCTGTTTTTTCAAATCTGTCGCTTTCATAAACTACAACGCCTTGTACCAAATCTATTTTGTAGTGTTCCGTACCAACGGCACGTTGCCATACAACGATTGCCGAATCGCCTTCAATCGAATCGTTTGTCTCCGGGGTTATGATGTTAAAATCGTAAGGTTGCACGGCTTCCGATGTAAATATTATTGTGTCAGGGTAAGTCCATAAATTATCAACTTTGGCTTTTGCCGTTAAATGATACCGCTTGCCCGGTGTAAGTTCTTCATATGGTAAATTGGGTACACACAACTTGCTGTTCTCCGATGTGTAATACTTCCCCCAGGTTTCGGCAGCGTTGGCATATCGTAAAAGATAAGCATACTCAGATGCACCGTCGAAAATTTCCACGTCAAAACAAGGAAGTAAATGTGCGTCGAGCTGCCCTCCAAAGGGGTTTGTGATTTCGGTCTGATAGTTTATTCTGAAAGGATAATCTGAATAGTTTTCTGCTAAAATTGAATCGGCAGATACGCCTGCTTTTATGTAATAATAAAAGTTGTTACCACGATAATTGGGTACACGCCAGGGCATAATACGGTTTGCTAATATTTTCGGTTTATTTGCCCCTACAAAAACTGTGTCGAAAACATCTCCAACACTATCGCAAGCATACAATTCGAAATGTAATATTTCGCCTTCAGCTTCAAATATCACCGGGACAATCTTATCTACAACGTAAGGCATTCCTTCAATTTGGTCGATACCAACCTGCAAGCTCGATGGAGACATAAGTCTGATATCCGGTTTGCCCAAATGTTGAATGTCTTCTGAGTTAAAATTATATGCCGATGTGTCGCCGTAACGTTCTTCCATCTCGTTAAGTTGTATTTCGATGCTCGCCTTGTCAGTTGGCTGCAAGGTAGTGTCGGCCAGCAACACAGCTGAGTATTCCTGCCCGTGTTGTAATTCTATATTGTCGGTAAGAATAAATGATGTGTCGTTTTTGGCATCGTGGTATAAAACCGTAGCGGTGCAGATAAGCCCCTCGAATTGCCATTTAATTGTATCGTTGCGGTAGTTTACAAAGTAACTGTTATCTGTCAGCAGGAAGTTTATCTTGTTATTATATACGGTAAACGATGAGCTGGAGAATGCATATTCGTATTCAAAATCGGCATCGGTTACTTTAATACGACAATTGTCGGCATTAAGATCGGGCACAGTCCAGGTGTATGATCCCTCCCGGGCTTCAATATTATTTGCAATTTCGGAGTAAGAACTCCCATTATCATGCGAGAAATAAAGATTCACTTTGTTGACATGCGCAGGGGCTTCCCATACAATGTCGAAACGCTGATTGTATTTGAGATATTCTTTATTGCCCACACCGGGTTGTAGTAATTTAAGAGGTTTCGAACGGTTTAAATCGATTTTAAAAAAATCGAAGAGCACCTCGCGCTGTCCTTCTTTGCCATGGTTAATGTCGGCGTGGTTGTAGCCGCTGAAATGGCGTATTTCCTCAACTTCGTGGCCGTCGAACTGAGCGCTGTTTATTGGTACAATGCCGTCATTTGGATAATTAAATCCCTCGGTTTGCATGAAAGCCAGAAACGAATAAATCTCGTCGATATTTTCGGTGTCAGGAATAGTAAATTGGCCGTTGATAGCTCCCGAGTAGCAGGTGATTTTCGGATGGAAGGTGCTTTGGTTGTTTAGTTGTAGCAGCCAAGGATTGGCTTCATCGGGAAATTTCGAATAATTCATCAAACCATTATAATTGTCCCATCGTAGGTCGCTCCGGTTTACTTTATTGTACATTAAATCGCTGAAAGCAAGCCGTTCAACCTGCCCTATAACTTGCTTGTAGAACCAGTTATAAAACTCGTTTCGTGCGTTGTAGTTGGCCATTGGTGAGCCGTGGTGGGGTGTCCCCAGCGTTATGAGTTGGTCAACCAATATGCCGCACTTTTCTCCTTTGCGGGGGCCTTCAGTAAAACGCTGTTCTTCCATGTACGAACGTGATACTAGTCCACCCATGCTGTGTGCCATTATGGCAATTCTTTTTTTATGAAAACCGGCTTCTTCCACCTTTTTTCGTAATTCGGCTGCGATTTGCACTACCGGCACGTAATTCGACCAATATCGTACATAGTAAGGTTTGAAATTGGCGCGAAGTTCAGGATCGTTACGCAGATATTCTCTGAAAAAGTTCCAGTAACCACCACTTGGAGGTGCTGGCACATTCTCGAAACTCCATCCATGAATAAGAAAAAGTGGTTTGCGACCAGTAGTGTCAAGCTCGGGGCAAACATCTTCGATGTAAAGTAAGCTGTCAACCTCGGCTGCTGCCATAAAAAGTGATATTATCGAATCGGATGTATATATATTCTGTGTCGAAACCTGATATGTTTTTTGTGCTTTAACAGAAATTGTTGTAACCGAAAAGCACAAGAATAGTAAGATTACACGGATTTTCATGTTCTAAAAAGATTTAAAGAATAAAGTTAAACAATTAACTTTAGAGAGTAGCATTCCATTCGCATTTAAGTATGGCATAAATCACATCATCTTCCCAAATGCCGTTGTTGTAATAGCTCTCGACAAAATGTGCCTCTTTCCTAAATCCGAGTCTTTCGAGCAGATTTATCGAGCTGCTATTCTGGGGATGTACCGATGCAAATACGCGGTGTTTGTCCAACTCGTTAAAAAGATAGTCAACCACTTTTGATAAAGCCTCGGTGGCAAAGCCTTTGCCGTGATAGATTTTGTTAAGTGTACAGCCAACTTCAGCTTGTTTTAAATCATCGGAGAAGTGCATCCCCAGGTCGCCGATAATCTGACCGGTTTTCTTTTCAATTATCATAATCTGAAACCACGAGCCCGGCTGATTCGGTTCATATGAAAGCTTTGAAATAAACAGGTCGATATCGTCGGGGCTTTGTGGAATCCACCCCTGAAATCGGTTGGTTTCGCTATCGGATCGGTATTCAAAAATAGCTGCTTTATCTCCTTTCAACGTTGGTCTGAGTTTTAAACGTTTGGTTATTAGTTGCATAGTTTGTGTTTATACATAATTTTATCAAATCTGCTGTCCATACATACAATAACATTGGTATTTATCTTTTTTGCCAGTAAGCTGAATCCGGTGGCTGTACTTTCGTAGGTTTCAAACCCTTGTTTTAAAAGCCATTTGGCATCGAGCCGACGAAATACATAGCCATTCTTAAACTCCTTTTTCAGCCACTCTTTTTTCATATTATAGCCTTCGGTACACTTTTTATCCGAAATTGCACAACAAATGTGCTTTTGGAGTGGAGAATGTAAATGTAAAACATGGATGCTGGTTTTGGGTATAAAAAAAGCCGATCATACCTGCTCCGCTTTTTTGCTCCCCTAACAGTTGAAAATTGCCATCAATCTGCCCAAAACAAATCTGTTGCCATAACTCGGATAAAATACTGAGATGGGCTTATTTCCTGGTATTTTTACTCTTCCGGACTTCTTTTAAAGGAAGCGTAAAAATAAATTTACTGCCCTTTCCTACCACACTTTCCACCCATATTTCCCCCTTGTGCCGATCAATAAATTCTTTACAAAGAGCCAAGCCTAATCCTGTTCCTTTTTCACCATTTGTTCCAATGGTGGAATGATTGCTGGCAACCTTAAACAACTTCGGAATGTCTTCTGCCGGTATTCCAACACCATTATCTTTCACGGAGATTTCGCAGAAGTTTTTTTTCTTCTTGATGTAAATTGCAATTTTCCCCTTCTCGTGAGTGAATTTTATGGCATTGGCTATCAGGTTTCTAAACACGGTTGAAAACATATTCTCATCGGCATAAATTTCGATTTCATCCTTTGCAAATAATTCAATTTTTATGTTCTTTTCCACATTTGCTCCATCCAGAAAATCAATTGATTCGAGAATCTTATTATTCACGTTGAATTTCTTTGGATTAAAATAAATCGACTTTGTTTGTATTCGTGCCCACGTCAGTAGGTTTTCAAGCAGTTCACGAGCGTGCTTTGACACTTTATAAATATTGGTCAGATTGGTTTCAATTTTTTCTTGATCCATCTTTTTAAAACCAGACAACAACAATTCGGAGAATCCAACAATGATATGAAACTTATTGCCCAGATCGTGTCCAATAATGGAGAAAAATTTATCCTTGGTAACATTCAATTCCTGTAGCTCCTGATTTTGGGAGATGATCAATTGTTTTTGTTCCTCAATTTGATTTGTGCGTTCTAAAACTTTCTGTTCGAGCAGCATTTTATCATGTTTCAGTTTTTTCACCCGAATAGAAATGAAACCAACAACAGACAAACCAATGACAAGCAAATAAGCCAGGTACGCGTAAATACTCTTCCACCAGGGGGGAAGAACAATGATCTCGATGCTGATTCCCTGATTGTTCCACACGCCATCGTTGTTTGAACCTTTCACCACAAAAGTATATTCACCGGGCTGAAGTGCGGGGAAGGGGACGAATCTTCTGTTTCCTATATCGATCCATTCATCTGAAATCCCCTCCATTTTATAGGCATAGTTGTTTTTCTGCGGATTGGTGTATTCCAGCGCAGCAAACTCGATTGTAAACGAATTGATTTTATGATTCAATTTAACAATTGGAGTTTGCTCCAAATTAAGGTATTCTTTTGCGCTGCCTTTCGTTTTATAAAAAGCAGTAAATACCAAATTGGGGACAAAGGGGTTTTTTGCGATTGAATCGGGATAAAACGAATTAAATCCATTCATTCCACCTACCAAAAGCTCTCCATCATCACAGGCATAGGCTGCCCTGATATTGAATTCAAGGCTCTGTAATCCATCCTCAAGGGTGTAGGTGCGAAAGGAATTTTGTTCCTCATCAAAGCTGCATAAACCTTTGCCGGTAGTAAACCATAACTCCTTGTTGTTATCTTTGAGAATTTCAAAGACATTGTTGCTTGGTAGTCCTTGTGCATCAGAATAATAGGTGAATGTGGAATCCCGCTTGTTGTAACGGTTTGCATAGGTGCTGGTACCAATCCAAATATCGCCTTCCCGATCTTCACAAAGCGAAATAATTAAATCACCACTCAATCCATCTTTACCTTTCCTAAAGTGTTTGAGTTTTCCCGTTGAGGGATCATATTGATCCAATCCGCTTACCGTTGCAATCCAAATGAGTCCTTCAGAATCTTCTAATAAGCTGTAGATTAAATTGGCGCTCAACTGATGATTTGCATCCAATTCTTTCTGAAAAACTTCAATTTCCGATGTTTCCAGATTGATTCGATACAAACCATTTTGTGTTCCTATCCAAAAATTGGATGCCTGATCCTGTATGATTGAATATATTCTTTTGTTGTGGAATGCAGGCAAGGCCGGGTCTTTAAAGTATTCATAATAAGGAGTGAAGCGATTCTCCGGCTTGTCGTAAATTAGAATTCCATCCCTCGTTCCCAACCACATCCGGCTATTATTGTCTTTAAAGATCACATGAATAAAATCGTTGGGAATATAATGGTTGCCGGAGTGCTGCGTTGAAAAATGTTCCACTGTATTGGTTTTCCTGTTGAAAAGATTCAACCCTTGCCCCCAATTTCCAACCCATAATACACCATCATCATTTTTATACAAGGACGCAATCACATTTCCCAACAGGTCGATTGAATTTGGTGAATTGTACTTTCGATAAAGCGTAAACTTTTTTTTCTTCAGATCGGTTTTGCTGATTCCCTTTAGTGTGCCAATCCATAGATTTTCTGAGCGGTCAAGCATCAATGATTGGACAATGTTATGACCAATGTTGCTGTTTTCTGAAGTGTAGTTTTGAATCGAAAGCTGATTTTCAGAGGATCCCGAAAAAACGTACAAACCATTGCCTTCAGTGCCAACAATTAAGTTTTCGTTTTTGTCTTCAATAATGCTTCGGATAAAAGCGTTTTCAAACGAAAATATTTCAGTGGAATGTAGTTTGAATTGAGCTTCGTCAAAGCACTGCGCCTTCAAATTGTATTGGTATAAACCGGAAGTGGTTCCCACCCAAAGCACTCCTTTTTTGTTCTGGTGCAAGGCCGTTACATTCACATTAACAAGCGAATCGCCATTGACAGATCGGAATGGGAAATAATTGAATTCGTTCGTTTGAAGCGAGAAATTACAAATGCCTGTAGTGGAAGCAATCCAAATTGTGCCATCGCGATCTTCCAGAATTGGAAGTTTAACGTCTTTAACTGATCCGTCGTAGCCTAGTTGGCTGGTAAAATGGGTGAGTTGTTCTGTTGCAGGATCATAAAAAGAAATAACAGGAGGTGTATTAAGCAGAATGTTTCCATTGCTTAAGTACATATTGTCATAACAGTAATTGCTTACATTGTGAAGGTAATCGGTTTGATAAGAAATGTGCTCAAATTTATTCTGTTTATACAGGTATTTATTCAGTCCACCTTTGGTGCCTATCCATAAATTCCCATCCTTATCTTCACTAATTGCATAAATCCAGTTGTTTGAAATGGAGCTTGTATCGAACGGATTGTAATTATAAACATCAAAAGCGTCACCGTCAAAGCGGTTTAATCCATTCTGTGTACCGATCCATAAATATCCTCTTGAATCCTGAAAAACACAATTCACAACACTTTGAGAAATACCGTCGTTTATGGTGTAATTGGTGAATTCATATTGTTGGCCAAAACTCTGACCATAGAGAAGAATACTGATTGTTAATATGCCTATGAGTTTTTTCACCTTAATTCCTTATTTGAGCGAACAAGCTACTTAATTTTCCGGCATAAATCAACTTTTATCACTAGGATCGGGAATTTCCAACATCAAATACCGCTTCGAGCTGCCAAGGACGATGTTTTGAAGTGTAACTGTTTTCAGAAATTAGATTGTGTTCCTGTAGTCTTCTTTTTACATCATCGGTGTATCCGACATAGTAAAGGTCAGATTTTTTGGAGTATAGGATGTAAATGTAAAACATGGATGCTAGATTTGGGTATAAAAAAAGCCGATCATATCTGACCAGCTTGATTCAGCTCCCCTAATGGTTGAAAGTTGCAACCTGGTTGTTTAATTTTAAACTAATTAAATTGCATATGTGCGTTGTATTCCAGTGACTTAAAAAATAAAATATTACACAAATGTGTTGCCGGCTAAAAATATTTCATATATTTGCAGCAACATGCTTACCCCGCTTCCCGTTAGATCAGCGCGCTCAGGGTAAGCGTTTTATTTTTACCCCATGCCTAAGTCCTATAATAAACCACCACTAAGTTATCAGGATCAACTTCAACAATTAAAAAGTAGAGGATTAATAATTGAAGATGAATATTACTTCTTGCATCTTCTTGAAGTAAAGAGTTATTATCGCCTCAGTGCTTATTGGTTTCCATTATTAAAAGATAAAGAGAAACATCTTTTTAAAGAAGGGGCCAATTTCTCAACGGCATACAAAATTTATTGCTTTGATAGAGAACTTAGACATTTGGTTCTCGCAGAACTGGAGAAGATTGAGGTTGCCATTCGAGCCAAAATTATTTATATAATGTCTCATCGCCACGGAGCCTTTTGGTATGAAAATGATCAATTATTTTCAAATTCGAACAAACACAAACGATTGCTTGAAAAATTTTATATTGAATATAAACGCAATGATGAGGAATTTATACTTTCTTTCAAAAAGAAATATTGCAATCCACTTCCTCCCTGTTGGATGTTATTTGAAGTAACTTCCTTCGGTTCATTATCTCAAGCATATAGTAACTTAATACCGGGAATTGAGAAGAGAGAAATTGCTAAGGCGTTCGGTTTAACGGACACAGTTCTAGCCTCTTGGTTACACTCAATTGTTTACTTAAGAAATGTTTGTGCACACCATACCCGTTTATGGAACCGTGTTATGAGTATCCAACCTCTTATTCCAAGAAAGACACGTAATCAATGGTTAAATTCAAAATTGAATGTGAATAACACTACCTATTTTGCCTTGTCAATGCTAATCTATCTGATGAATAACATCAAACAAGAAAATAATGTAGTAATTAGAGTAAAACAACTATTAAAAAAATTTCCAAATATTGATCCAAGAGCAATGGGTTTTCCACAGAACTGGGAAGATGAACCACTATGGAAATAATACCAGAATATACTTGAACCCCCTAAAGCAAAGGTAATCTGGCAATAAACTTCTCTATTCAGATTTCAATCCAAAAAATAGGCTCAAAAGTTGTAACCTGTTGAAACTTTTTCCGACATACTGTAATTGTTATAGTTACAAACTTATGAGTACAAAAAAAAGAGACCATCTCTGATCTCTTGTCCTGTATGGCTCCCCAGGTAGGACTTGAACCTACGACCTACGGATTAATCCCGATGTACGTCGGGACCGCTCTAACCAGCAGAGCTAAATCTTTCGATTAACCGGGAAATAGAATTTCGACGAATAATATCGCAGATGTATTCTTTGCTCTTTTGTTTTTTAATATGTTTCTCGATTTTCATTGCTAACGAACGGGAATTTCCAACATCAAATACCGCTTCGAGCTGCCAAGGACGATGTTTTGAAGTGTAACTGTATTCAGAAATCAGATTGTGTTCCTGTAGTCTTCTTTTTACATCATCGGTGTATCCGACATAGTAAAGGTCAGAATTATATTTTCACTTGAAATTTAAGTAATTTAATTGCAGCTTTTCATTCCCATGATAAACCTTGACTTATGAAAATAATCGCTGTTTTATTTATAGTATTTGTGTTTTCTATATTCATGAATTCTTGTCTCTGGATGTTTGATTTTGATAATCCAGATAATTAATAATGGAGATGAGGTTTTAGATATTGATTATGCAGAAGTTTTTGGAAACCATATAGTAATATGTATTGACCCTAACAGTACTGATACATGGCTTGGGTGTATGTGTAATCAAAGCGAAAAGGACAAGTACTCAAATGAACCCTATCAGACACCTTTAAAATGGAAAAAATCAGTTTAATATTTGTTTTACTTGCCTCAATTATTCTTTTTACCCTAGGGGGAAAATGTTTGAAACCCTTCGAATGTAAATTAAAGCAATCAATCCTGTTTTTCAGATTTGGTGTTTGAATCTGATCCGAATTTTAGAATTACACCAAACATTGGAATCGGGAAAATGTACAACCATCGCTTTTTTCGATCCCAAAATGCACCGATCCATAAGTCATACCAGGCAAAAATCAATTTTATTCTCACAATACCAAATTTTATTTGAAACGATCCTTTTTTATCAAAACGAAAAGTATATAAATATGAAAAGCTGACCAAAATTTGATCAGCTTTTCTTTTGCTCACCTAACAGTTGAAAGTTGCAAGCAGTTTGTTTAATTCAAACTGTTTCAGAATTTATATTAGTGTTAATGTCAATCCTCTAGTATTCTATAATTCAAGGCATTTCCCCATTTTTAAAATGACCGGCTTACTACTCGATTTTCCAAACAGATGCAATACTCAAAATATTATACCTCAATAGCAACAAGATTTCTCACAGGAGTATAAATATCCACTTCAATTTCAGGAGTTTCAATACTTACGATTAGGCTATATCTTACAACTGAGTCGTATTTTTCTAATTTTTTTCGAGTTTTATACCAGCCTGATGTCGGGTAAACAGCGATGCAATTCCTTGTTGAAAGATCAGCCCCAGAACCAATCCAGAAATCCCTGTGTATGGATCCTTTATTGCGGCTATTTGGCTTAATCATCCAATCTTCACCAGTATAACCAGTATCAGTCTCATTTTCTCTTGAATTTTTATTTATCCTCTTTTTAAAGGTTTCCAAGTCTTCATCGGGTTTTATTACATTAACTCTATATTTTAGTTTATCCTCCAGTATTTCCTTCCTAATATTTAGAATCTGATATTCAGGATTTTTCTTGTCACTATTTAAACTATCAAAAGCCAACTGGAAGTCCAATTCAGAAACGAATTCTACGTAAATTGCATTCTCTCTTACAATATTTTCAGGTAAAACGGCATCTTTCAGGACATCAAATTCTTCCTTAATTTCCAATAATTGTTCTCTTATTCTGTTACCGTGGATGGCTCTGTTTTGTCTTTTAATTGCTGGTCCCTGCCCTGATTTAGGACTTACATAATTGTCACTCTGGGAAAAATCATCAATGGTAATGTGGGGGAGTTGATTGTTTGGCATACTTATGATTTACGCTTCTGCAAAGAATCAATAAGGGATGAAACAGAAACACTCTCCTTGCCAAAAATTATTATCTCCTTTATCGCTTCTTCACAAGCACGCACAATATCTGCATAGCTTAACCCCATTGCTTCTTTTGCAATTACATCTATATTATTCTTATCGTCAAATGAAATACCCGATAAATTCTTTTCTAAAACACGTTTTACCTCCTTGAGGCTTGGAAGTGGGTATCTAATAATATCATCAAACCTTCTAAATAATGCTTTGTCCAAAACCTCAGGCATATTCGTTGCTGCTATGATAATACTATTTGATTCGTCCTTCTCAATATTAATTAAAAAACTATTTAATACTCTTTTGATTTCACCTACGTCTTGTCCATGATTTCGATTGGTACCAATTGAATCAAATTCATCAAAGAGATATACCCCTTTATGATTTTGCATTGCTTCAAAGATTAATCTCAGTTTTGAGATTGATTCTCCCATGAATTTGGATATTAATCCATCAAGGCGGATAATAAAGACAGTTAACCCAAGCTCGCCTGCCAGAGCTTGCGCTGTCATAGTTTTACCACAACCGGGTAAGCCTGTCAATAATATTTTCCTGCGGGGAATGAGATTATATCTCTTTCAAAGCAGTCTGAGCATAGTTAAATTCAAAGCACCATTTATCACATTGTTTTCTTTTAACCGGATCAAGGTAGCAATCGAAGTAATAGATGTGTTTAACCATGGCATAGCTTTCTTGGAAAATATCAATAAATTCAACTAACTTGTACTTTTCAAATTCTTTCATTAAACCTTCAATATGATTCAAAATCTTCTCTTTTGGAGGGTGATTATAGGGTTGACTATTAATGTCCCTTAAATCGTCTGGTATTTTGAACCGGGAACGTTTTTTCTTCCCTTGTCTTAAATCATCAAGGTATTTATGAAATTTATCTTTGTCAGCTTCAAGATCTATATAGGTTTCAAGGTTGATCTTTCTGGCTTTTAACTTTTTGTTGAGTGCCATTAAATCTTTCAAGCTAATAATTGTCGAAGCTGTTTTAACTCGGAATAGATTTGTTCTTCCATGATAATCCGATTTAGTTTGTTTAAAATTAAACAAAGTTTAGTTATCAATTAGAAGAATAAGAAACCTTGTCTATTGATAATAATCTCTATTTCAGATTCATTTCGTTTAATTGCAAGATTCATCCAAGTCTGTATATCTTCAATATTATTAAACCATCTTTCATAATCTAAAGAATTGTCTAGTACTTTTATTCGAATAGCATTATCACTTAATTCAACTCCAATTTTCTTTAGCAACTTCTCTGGTTTTTCATTTGGAAAAGCTTTTAAGGGTTCAAGAGTGTCCGCAAGAATTAACAGAAACAGGAATGGATCATCTTGGAATTTATGTTTCTTATCATTTTCGCCCGCCTTGATAATTAAATTTCCTAATTCATTTAGGCTCGCTACTTTATAGTCAAAATATTTTTCTATGTCCTCTTTCGAAAAGCGATTTACACCGATATCACGCAACAAGTCATAGTCTGGCTCGATCAACAAATGTCTTTTGATATCCTCAATAGTGGATTTACCTTGTGCAATAAGTCGCTTACTATCCTTTTCAATAAAGTAGGAATAATCATGATAAAGACTGGTCAAAAACCATAAATAACGAAAATCTGGCGGACATTCGTTTTCCTTATAATTTTTATCCAGTAATCTATTCGACAGGAAGATACCAAGGAAAAAAACAGAAACAGAATGCAAAATTCGATCTTTTATACTGGAGACATCGCCTTTAACAATAGATTCTTTTGCTCCTGAAATGAAATAGGTTTCAATAAACCTCCATGCCGTATCTTTATCCAGAAAAGGAACATCAGAGAAGCTCATCCTTGAATAATATCTCCAGTTCTTTTTTTTCTTAAAAAGATCACTATAAACATTATAGATACTTTTGGGTTGCGTCATTTGTCTTTATATATACGATCTACTCAACCCCCTTCAAATAAGTAATCTCAAATCCCTTACATAACCGTTCTTCCTGTATATTATTGGCCAAATTGAATGGGTTTTTGAAATCATAGGGCTGGAAAATATCCAGACCTCTATCTATGCTGATTTTCCAACCGGTATCGGTTTCAATGCTGCGTGCATGGAAGCTATGTGATTGGTCAAATTCATAGTCGAAAATGATGCCGGATCCATCAATGCTTTCTTTTAACTGTTCCAGCCTGTCTTCTGTCTCAGCTTCTCTGAATTCATCGTATTTGGTGAATAGTTTTAGCTCAATGTCCTCTCCTTCTTGTTTATTTTTCAATAACGTTTGAATGAATTCCATAAAATTTTTCACCTGATAAAATTGACGAACGTATGGATCTAAAACCGTGATTTTTGAGGCTCCTTTGATGTAGGGAGCAAAGAGCTTATCATAACTTATTCCCTTTGAGTTTTCTTCTATTACGATATGTTTGCTGGACTTATGCTCTTCCGCTTTCTCTTTTTCTGGTTTCGTGACTTCAAGTTCTTCAACCGATTCTTGCAAGTTCTTATCAGTTCCAGCTGAAACTTTACGTAAACTCGGATACTGTTTTTCTTCTAAGGTAATAATGGAAAAACTTTTTCCATCATCTGATAAAGTATATGAGAAATCCACTTCATTGAAGGTTTCGTCCATTATGATGAGCTGATTCTTTACTCTTCGCCTACCTTCCAAGGCAAAATCGAGAATCTGTCTCGCATCGCCTTTGGAGCATTCACCATTTGGGAAGATGATTTTACACAACCCGGAGAATGTTTTTAATATTGCAGTGCGATCTCTGGTTGTTATTCCTTCTGATAGCTCAAAATATTTACCATAGATGTGTGAATAATCGTCCTTGCGGAGCTCTTTTAGTATTTCTGCTAAGTAGTCCACAATGAAGCCATAGCCGTCTGTAAACAGTTCATTTCGTAATTTATGAACTTCCCAGCCAGGCAGGTAGCAATGGATCCGATCCAAAAAGGCCGTATCGTAATATGCTTTGGGTAAGGCTTCAAATAAATCGGAATGTTTCATCATAAACGAAACCGAGTGCATGGTGTTACCCACAAATGAAAATGATGCTGTGGCACCATAAGGAGTACTACCACGAGAAAAAGTTTTATTAGCCATGTAGTTTTTCATGGTATCCACCAAATTCTTATCCACCCGCTTTGATATTCCTGCAAACTCATCAAAAGCAACATTATCCCAATAACCCACAAGACCAATTTGCCCATTGCTGTTGTTCACAAATAGTTTTGCTTGTGTTACTTCACCGCCGGAGATCAGCATCCCATGGGGTGACATTTCAGAAAAAATGTGACTTTTCCCTGTACCTTTCGGACCCAATTCAATCAGGTTGTAATTGTTTTCACAGAAAGCGACCATCCGGGTTAATTGAGTTAATTTTCCACGGAATGTAAATTGCTCAGGATTAAGACCGATACTTTGCATCAGAAAGTCGATCCATTCATCTCGTGTGAAATTGGAACGCAACAATTTGAATTCATCCAGATCGACATGGGATATCTGAATGGGCTTCAAAGATTCGATTACCCATGGAGAACCCATATTGTCGTCACTACCAACATAACCCATGTTGATAATACTCCAAACCCCTGAAGTAAGCAGTTTCTTGTGGGTTGATACAATTTCATTGCTGATGGTAACCCTTTTCAATCCTAAATTTGAAAAGTCGGCCTCGTATGTGCCTTTTTTGTCGTTAAGTTTTGCCGATACTTTATCAATTATACGATGATTCCCTTTGGTAACAATGTCGTGCTTTACGTTTTCGGCTTCATCACGATGCACAAAGTGTTTTTTAATAATACCTTTTACAGTTTCAACACCCTGTTTAACAATCTCATCATCTGAAGAGGCACAATGCTGACCCAATAAGTATTCAAGTACATAGGTGGGTACAACTGCATTTCCTTTTACCAGTTTTGTAAGGTCTTTTCGGACGACCTTACCATCGAAATGTTGGAGTATTTTTGTTTTTAGTTCCATAGTTAAAATTCATCTTTTTCCATGAGTGAACTAATTTTAATCAGGTCGTTGACAACAACCGGATTTAATCTGGATTTATCTTTTTTATCAAAAGCTTTTAAATAGGCATAGCTGGCTTTAGTACCAGCTCTGTTTAGTGAAAGTATTACTTCGAACAATCTTTCTTTTGGATTATTTGATACCGTGTTCAAATGCAACTCTACCTCATTGGAAAGTAATTCCCCGGCATTTGAATACAATCCAAAAATAAGTTCGGCACTTTTATATTCGTTCGATACAGGTTGATCTTGTATAATAATTACTTTCATGTTACCCGAAGCTATTTTCTCCGTGTTGTCAATTCTCTTAAACGTAACTGTTTGAAGGTTTTTGTTGTTGTGTTTATAGAATCTAATGACCGGAGTAATCAATTCTTGTAAGCTTGCACCACCGTGTACAAACTGAATACCCACATTCCCCTGTTTTCGATATCGGTTTATTGCTCTTGGTACTGAAACTTTTAAATCAGTATCGATGTTTGTGGTTTCCTTCAAGTTAAACTGATAACCATCAACCTTACCCTCAAAATCATCGGCAACAACAAAACGGACATGGTCTCTGATATATCCTTTTACTTTAGGTAAGGTTTCTCTGCTGGTCTCCGGTAATTCATTGTAATTAAATAAGAATCCATGGTCAGATGTGACCAACACATAGGCAATTCCTAATTCCCCGGTAATATTTTTGATTAACCATTTTAAATCTTCAACTGCCTTTTCTGTTGCATCAAAGGTTTGATGTTCGGTCCTTTTTTTATCCCCAATAGCATCAATCCAGTCGTGATAAATGTAAGTAACTTTATTTTCTTTGAAGAATGCTCTTTTCTTCTGTTTCGTCATCTTTCTTACCTCAGAATAATCGATGGTAGCACTACCTTTTTCTTGAGTTTGTAAAATAGCTTGACGATTTGTACTCGTTGTTGCTTTATCGTTAATCTTAAACACTAAATCAGCTTCTCCTTTTTCAAGGTTAATCCCGGAATTGGGCAGTAGATTGGCCATGCCAATATTGGTGTAAGATGGGATTGACGCCAAATAAGGTTCAATCGATAAATTGTTTTTACTCTCAGCCAATAAATCATTATACAACTCGTGTCCAAGTTCATATCGCAGTGCATCGGAGATGATAACAACCACCTTAAAGTCAAAGTCCTTTATGTTTTTTCTGTAAAAGTCGTACTGTTTTTCAATGTTTATTGAGCGGTAATCGAAATGGATATCGTTCAATGTCTGTTGCCATTCTACATTAATTTCAATCAAAAAACGATCGTATTTTTTATTTAACGAATCGAATACAATGCTTGCATCGTCTTCAAATTCATACAAACGATCCTGAACATTGTCAAAAGCAATTATTGCTTTCCGGTAATTGTAATCTACTCCTTGTAGTTCCGTGGTGTATTTTTGTATAAAGTCTTCAGCTGTATTAAATTTAAATGATCGGTATTTGTTTAAAATTAAATAAACACTTGCTGTGTGATAGATAAACCGGACTTGTTCTTTTAATTCGTCAGATAATGAAATAGAACGAAGCCATTTGATACATTTTTCCTTTGTTTTATCAGGATGATCCAAAACACTGTTGTACAATTCCTTTATGACAATGGAAATCATTTCTTCGGAGTAATGACCGAATTTTTGATCGCTACCGTACCACAACATCAGGTTTTCGGTATCAATTTCTTTGGCTAAATGGTAAAAAACGGAATCGATACTTTCTTTTAGGGTAGAATGGTTTTCCCAATCCTGAAAAAAGGACTGTAGTTTATTTAAGTCAGCTACCCTCGCAATTTTTAGCTTGGAATAGTTATCTGCTTTTGAAGGTTTTTCGATAAATGCAGTCAGGATATTGTATTTAATTTTCCGGGCAAATCCGATTACGGCTTCTTTGTTGTACTCTTTTACGTTTGTGTCAAGTAAAAGGTTAAACCAGTTTAAAAGATCTTCATCCAGTTCAAGTTGTTTTAGCATTTTCTCCGATCTGGAAAAATCTTTTTCGTCATTGGCCATGGACAAACACTTGGCCATACAACTGTTTCTATCTGCAACGGTAGAAAAATCTAATGCCAATGAAATCAACCCTAGTTTAAGGTTAGGTTCATCAAAACGAGCCGGATCCAAGATCTTCGCCAGCTTTTTCTGGTTAGTTTTCGATTTGAGTTGTTTGATGTATCGCTTAACCAGTGGCAGGTGATATTCTTTTAATTTATACTCGGCAATGAACTCTGAAGCATCGTCTAACCTCAGTTCTGTATTGGCTTTTAGCAGGTCGAGAAGTGGGTATTTTTTGATTTGCTGATCATTGGGTTTCGGAAAGGGGTGGTAAAGAAATATTTGTTGGCTTTGCCATTCAAACTCCAACCTGTACTTCAATTCAAAATAGTTTTGATCCACTTCAACCACTTTAATTCCTGCTGTTGAAATATCATCCAGTTCCTCCTTAAACGAGCCATCAATATCGAAATAGAATACGATGTTTCTTTTGCTTTGACTTTGCAGGTTTTGTATTTTATTAATTACGGACATGTTTATAGCGTATTAAGATTGCTAATTACTAATTGATGTTTATCCTTTGTAACCTTTGCCAGAGAAGAAAAATCTCCCCAAGCCTGCACAGTTCTGTTTATTTCATCAATAATAGCTTCACCTTTTTTAATGTTATTATTTTTAGCGATGGTCATTAAATCGGCTTTTGTAATATGCTGTCTCTTTCCATTAATGCTTAAAGTTTGTTGGCTTACCCATGCGTTAGCCGGGTCGAATGAAAAGCAAACATCGTACGCCGGGGCTAATTCCCAATTACCATCCTTTTTTAGCAGGAAACCAAAGTTCTTTGTGTGGTCATCATAGTTTGTTGCCAATACATTAAACACCATTCTTCTAAACATTTGTTCGGCGTCGGGGTATTTCAGGCGAAGGGCACGCATGGTTTGAAATACTTGTTCATAGCTATACCCAAATATATCATTATAGTCGAAATGTTGTAATGCGCACAGGGTTTGTACATGATGCTTTGTGTCATTATCTTCACGGTCAAATCGTCTGGTCATAAAATGAGACCGACCGTTTTCTGGCAACAAACGACACTCCATCATGTTAATTCCACATGCTTTAGCCATCAGGTAATAGGCATATTCAACATGCCCCCATCCATGACTATCGCCAAACTGACTACCGCTAACACCATCAAGTTTTAGCAGCCAATGTTCAAAACCTTTTGGGCTTTTAGTCTGACCTGAACGAATTTCTTTCGTTTCATCATTGAATGCAATAAGTGCTTTAGGACGAGCCCCACCTGCCGAAGTACCCACTTTAAGAATTTCTCGCATCGCCTTTTCTTCATCTGCCTTCAGATTCGTTTGAAAACTTTTTCTATTCGAAAGCATTTTTTTTGCGATATCCACAAGCCCGGATAGTTCAATAGCAAATGTTTTTTTGCCCGCACTCAAATAAGCAGGTTCAAACTCTAATGCTCCCATGCCTCGATTTCCAATAAAGCAAAGTTTTTCAACCGGATTCATGCTTTCTGGTAGTCGGTTATTTTGTTCGAGCCACCGGTTGATTAGTTTGTTACCATATTTATCCGGTAAGGAGTCGGCCAATAGCCCTGGAAGCCCTTTAAATGTATCGTCTGTGGCGTCGTTTGCTTTTCTGAGTTCTGGAAATCTGTAAATTCTTGATCCATTTGAAACAGGCATTTTAATGGGCGACAGATCCCATCCTTTTTTTATGAGATCGGGTGAAAATTCAAAGCTTGCCAATTTTTGCTGATCGTTCCATTGAACAGCACCAACTAATTCGCCCCATATTTTTACTTCAGCTACATCTACCATCCTAAATCCTCTTGGTCTGTTTCCTTACTGTTTTTACTTCGAGCCCTTTCTTTTTCCTTTTTTTTGAGCTTTGCATATTCCAATGGACTTATTTCATCAATAAACTCAAACTGGCTCAGCACATATAATACATCTAAAGCTCTTAAAATTTGGATTAAACTTGCCAGGTTGACAGACTCTCCATTCTCTAGTTGACTAATGGTCCATCGGTTTAACCCGGCCATTTCAGCCAGTTTAGCTTGTGTGATATTTTGCCGCAAACGATTTTTTTTTACAAAATTCCCTATTTGCGTTACTATAGCAGAATCTGATAATTGAACCCAGTATATGTTGGTATTTCCCATCGTTAAATATGTTATTTAGCTATAATGTTAGCAATACCCAACAAATATACACAATCAAACAAATAAAAACAACAAATCATGTTGGCAAATGCTTACATTAAATGATAATAAGCAACATAATGATGGTAAAACCCAACACTAATGGTCGGTCTTTAGCCATTAAATTTTCGCCACCGCTCCTTCAAACTTAGCATAGTTCACACTTACACCATCGTCTAAATTAAATTCAATTTGTTGGTTGGCCAGTTCTTTTAGTACCTCGTTATAATCTCGGCATTCTAATTTCCAATCATTTAATTGCTTTAGTCGTTTTTGCTCTTGCTTAGCAAGGTTCTCTTCATTTTCTTCAAGTTTTTTTATCTCTCGCTCAATGTATTCTTGGTGAGGGTGCAGGTAATTACGCTGTATTTTTTGAACCGTGTATTTATCCATTCGGTGCATATACACCAATACTTTAAAGGCAGCATTCTGTGGTTTCTTAACATCGCTACTGAACAACCAATAAATGGGTTTCTTTTTGTACATGCCGGTATGGTAGCTCCAGAATTTTTCGGTGAGCCATTTGTGTAAATCCATACCCAAACAGTCCTGCAAAAAGTTAAGGTTTTCGGTTAAAGTATCCTCACCCCATATGGCAAGAATTAAATCTTTCACTCGTACCAATGCATCATCGGGGAAAGCACAATCTTCTCCCATTAATGGAAGAATACCATCTTCATCAATTTCAATGGCATGTCCGTTGTATTTATACGAAGCCGTTTCTTCTTCTGTAGGGTTGGGATGAGCAATGTTAAATCCTGACTTGTCTAAACGGTAACGACCTAGGAAAACACCTATGCCATACGAAACAAACTGGCTTAAAACTTCATCTTTATAAATTGGTAGTTCAATTGCATCTTTGCCCTTTTCTCTGAATTTTGGTTCTAACTCTTCTAGCCTTTTTCGATCCAACTCATCTTGAAGGATGGTAATATCCTTTAAAGCGACCTCTGGTGAAAGTTCTTCATTCAGTCCATAAATATTGATAAAAATGCGATTAAGTGCTTCTTCATTGGCATGGAGTTGAAAGAAATCTTCTGTAGCTTGCTTGCTCCAATAACAAAAAGCTTCAAATAATGACTTTAACTGATTTAATAGTGGTGATTTTTCAAATTCCCAAGAGGTTTCACTATAATTCCAATACTTTTTGCTGTATTGAATTAGTTCATCAACTTTGTTGATAATTAAGGATTCATAATTATTGTCAAGTACAAAAGGAAGAGACTCTATATCACCAGTTAAAACATTAATTGTAGGGTTAATTGCAGGTAATATAATTTTAGCAATATTTGAATTTAAGAAACCTAAAGCAATTTTCAATTTGTTCTCATCCTCATGGAATATTGCAGGTGCAGCGACATTAAATGTTTTATTTTTTGAGTACCGGAAAGCTGTAGTATTTGCAGCTACCATCGACCAAGTTATTGCTGTTTTATAATAGAAGTCTTTATCTCCTCGTCTAACTGATTTTGTTGTTTTTCCTTCCGTCCATAAATCCCAGATATTAATAACATATTCATAATTACCATAATACTTAACATAAGTACCACCTTTGTTTATTGGAACCCAAATTATCTCCTCGTCTCTTTTATATTGAGTTTCATTTAAAGATATTTTTCTTCTTGATATTTCAAACCATAGCTTTAATAATAACGAATCGTTACCTGAAACAATACCTGCTTTAGAACAAAACTCTTCACCAATAACATTATTGTCAAATGATTTTATAATGTTTTCACCAAGCCAAAAAGCAATAGGGCTACCCGGTATTTTAGAGAAGATGTTTTGAAGTATGTTAGGGTATAAAAGTTTTAAGCCCATTTTAGACCCTTGTCTGGGAATCTCAGTAATGCCTTTATCAGTTCGGTACTGAGAAAAATCATATTTATATGTTTCGTTGTTTTTACTATATAAAAATAATTTCTCAATGTCTTCATAGTAAATGTGTTGGAAATTTCGCTCATGTAGCCTGAAGTAGTTACCAATGGCATCAATATTACTAGTCTTTTTTATAGCAAAAGCTACAGAACCAAAATCAATACCAAATATTCCTCTCCCCATATGCAAAAGACTATCAATGGAATAATTGTTAATATATAGTTCTCGAATTTCATTAAACGAAGTTAGAAATAGCCATGATGGCAAATTTATTAGCGCGAATCTCGATTTATCGCCAGTTAAGTTGGGTATAACTTCCATGAAAACTGTCATTAAATCCCATTTCGTTCTTGGATAATGTGTTTGTATATACTCGCTCAAGTATGGGTTCATGCTTTTCCTACCCATGTAAGGTGGATTGGCAACTACTGATGTGTATTTCCTTGTAAGTACGAAAAGCACATCTAAGTGAGGTTTTAAATTATCCCATAGCAGTTTATCAAAAGCGTTTAATTGAAGTTTTTCAGCTTTTTCGTTCCAGTTTTTATATTGCTGTTCAATATGGTTTAATGTTTCACTACTCAAGCTTAATTTCATTGCTGAACCAAGGTTTTTACCTTGTTGTAAAAGCTGAATGGCATAGAAAAACTCACTGTAGTAAAAACCCTTTTTGTCCGTACCCCAAAAACCTTCAAGGTCGGCAGAATAATCAACTAAAATGGGTTCATTGCATTCATTTATTAGTTTATCAATAATTATATCATCAAGAACGGTACCTACTTTGTATTCTTTTTTGCCAATGGTAATTGGTGCCTTCAATTTCATTCCCATCAGTTCGTTCCAATCCGCTTGTTCCTTGCTATAATATTCTTCTTTAAAACTGTCGGCTAAAGTCGCTTCCGGGAAACTGTAAATATTGGGAATAACACCCCTGTTTAAGATGTCGGCATCGTATTGGGCTGCTTTTAATAACACTGCAAAACGGGCCAATTGCATGGCACGGTCATCAATGTCTAAACCGTAAATGTTGTTCTTCAAAATACTATCCACAGCCTGCCGGGCGTTGTACCCTTGTTCACGATACATTTTAAACAATAACTCAAAACCAGTTACTAA
>JAQICD010000273.1 GCA_027858715.1 Prolixibacteraceae bacterium | reverse complement strand
CTCTGGTATTCATTAAATCTTTACGATCATATTTCTTGATCCATTCATTAATGGTCGTTCTGTTTATACCATAAATATCTCCTAGCTTCTTATTGGAGTATTTACCAGTACTAAGTTCGGCTAAAATTTTGAGTTTAAAACCCTCGCTGTAACGTCTTACAAAGCCATCATTTTTATACATACTTGCTACGTGTTGTGTAGCCATTTTTTAGGACGTCACATAATACCCCATAACGGTAAATTGTATGAGTAGTGGCAGATTGCGGGCTTCTTTCCTGTCAAACCGCTAAGAAGTCTGAGCGGGCTACAAATATTGAAATTAAGCATTTTCCCTGCCATTACTTATACAAAATGTTGAACTAAATCCCTCCGGGATAGCTCCTTTCAAAAGTAGCATAAATCTTTATAGTCACAAATCGTTATAACTGTATTATTCACTTTAAAATAACACAGTTATGAGAAAGAAAACAAGCTTAACTATTGTTGAGCAGGCCATGGTACTTGTTCCTGAATTCAAGGCCAGAGCCTTGAAACTGGAGCATCAGGTTGTTCTTCGTGGCCAGAGCGCAAGTACGCTGAGCAATTACATCAGGCGCATTGCCCTGTTTGTCATTCATTTTGAAAGATTGCCAGAGCATGTTAGCGAAGATGAAATCAATGAGTATCTGGTAGCTTTGGCACGCGACCCCAAGGCGCCTTCGCGCAGTAGTTTCAAACACATGGTTTATGGCCTTAGGTATTACTACCGTTTGTTGGGCATGAATAAAAAGGCCATTGCTTTGCCTTCATTAAAACAGGACACCAAGTTGCCGGTTGTCCTGAACCATCAGGAGCTAAAAATGTTGTTTGTGGCACCCACGCTGCTTAAGCACCGGATAATCCTCACGCTCATCTATTCAGCGGGTTTGCGTGGGCAGGAGGTTATCAATCTTAAAATATCTGATATTGACTTTGAGCGCATGGTCATCCATATCCGCCAGAGCAAATACAAGAAAGACCGAATTGTTCCTTTGTCCACCACAATGGTCATAGGGCTCGAGAAGTATCTCAGAGCTGAGAACCCGCATGTTTGGCTATTCAATGGCAAAGAGCCTGACGGACGTTACAGTGTTAAAGGTTTATCCTGGGTAATGCGGGAAACCCTTAAAAAGACCTCTATCACCAAAAATGTGAACCTTCACTCGTTGCGGCATACTTACGCAACACATTTATTGGAACAGGGATTAAACATTGTAACACTTAAGGATCTTTTGGGCCATGCCGATATCACTACTACCATGATTTATCTGCACGTAGCCCAGTGCCAGCACATCAACCCACACAGTCCTTTAGATACTCTTTATGGAAAAACACTGCAAAAACAAGCATGAATTGGCTCACATTGTCCGCCAATTTGGAAAATGTTTGTTGCAGAGCGGGGAGTTATCGCCCAAGCAGATCAAGGTGCTGTACAACATTGTCCAGTGCCGCACGGCGGCTTTGGGTGGGCACGAGCAAGTGTGTGAAGATTGCGGCGTCCTACACTACAGTTATAACAGTTGTCGTGACCGGCACTGCCCCAAATGTCAGGGAACCAAACAGGCCCTATGGGTTGAAAAGCTGATGAAATCAACGCTTGCAGTGAAACACTACCATATCATTTTCACTGTACCTCATGAGCTCAACCAGATTTACCTTTGGGACAGGAGGCTCTATTGCAACATCTTGTTCCGTGCTGTTAATCGTACGCTACATAGCTTCGGTTACACGCATTACGGATGCGAAACCGGAGCCGTTGCAGTGTTACACACCTGGGGGCAGAATCTTTCGTTGCATCCGCATATACACTGCATTGTTCCGGCAGCCGGTTACTCCTTGTCGGGCAAGTGGCGGCACATTGGCAAATATCAGGACTATCTGTACCCGGTACACCAGTTGAGTGCTGCCTTTAAAGGTAAATTCCTGGACAGCATGCGAAGGGAACTGCGAAAACAAGCTGCAATTGACGGTTTCAAAGCCTGCATTGAAAAGGCCTACCAAAAAAAGTGGGTGGTCTATTGCGAGTCGTCCCTGGCAGGAGCCGAGCATGTCATCAGGTATCTGGGACAATACACCCATCGTATTGCCATCAGCAACCAGAGGATTTTGAACGTTGACTCAACACACGTCACTTTTGTGGCCAAGGACTACCGGGACCGGGCACAAAAGAAGCCGGTATCCCTGAAAGGTGAAGAGTTTCTGCGTCGATTCTCTCTGCATGTGATGCCCGATGGTTACGTGCGCATTCGTCGGTTCGGTATTTATCATCACTCTACAAGGCTTCATCTGGATTTGCAATTTGTGCCAGATGAAAAGCCTGACATTGACCAGATGG
>JAQICD010000035.1 GCA_027858715.1 Prolixibacteraceae bacterium | reverse complement strand
AAAGCGGGTGTATTATTACAACAGATCGTTAGATTTTAGACATGAGATAATAGACTTTGTTTGTAATAAATTAAATGTCAGTGATTTAGACAAACAAATCATTGAAACACAAACGGCTTATTGTCAATTACTTAAAAAATATTAACGAACTGTTGTTATTGAATGTTTAAAAATTGAAAAATTGAAAATCATGCCAAAAGTAAAATTGTCGGAACACGCGACCAACACCATAAAAGAAGTATGCAAAAGCTTCGATCATAACGAACACGAGTTAATTAACGTGTTGCACCAGGTGCAGAACAAACTCGGATATCTGCCTGCTGAGGTTCAGGAACTGATAGCCAAAGAGCTTAACACATCGACTGCCAATGTGTATGGCGTTGTAACTTTTTATTCATATTTCACCATGTTACCCAAAGGGGAGTACCCTATTTCGGTTTGTATGGGTACAGCCTGTTACGTGCGTGGTGCCGAGCAGGTACTCGACGAGCTGAAACGCAACCTGAAGATTGAAGTGGGAGAGACCACTGCCGATGGTTTGTTCTCGCTGAATGCCCTGCGTTGCGTAGGTGCATGCGGACTTGCACCCGTTGTGCTGGTTGGTGATAAAGTACATGGCCGCGTGGCACCTACCGAAGTGAAAAATATCCTTGCAGAGTATAAAGAGGGGTGCTTGACCACGTAGAGTATTTAAAACTCAAAAAGCAACCATGCATAAGCTAAAGAAACGACTTTACGAAATAATCTTCGAAACAGATACTCCATCGGGTAAAACGTTCGATGTTTTATTGATGATTATTATTATAATAAGTGTGGCGTTGGTAATGTTTGAGAGTGTGCCCTCTATTCGAAAAGAGTACTATGCTATTTTGCACACGTCAGAATGGATTATTACCGGAATATTTGCGATAGAATATATCCTTCGAATAATTATTCTTCAAAAACCAGAAAGATACATTTTTAGTTTTTATGGAATAGTTGATGCTTTGGCTGTTTTCCCCAGTTTTATAGGACTGTTTTTTGTGGGGGCGCATAATCTGGTAATTATCCGGATTTTAAGATTATTACGTGTTTTTCGTATTCTGAAATTAACGCGATACAATCGGGCTGGTCGTTCTTTAGCACAGGCTTTATGGGCCAGTCGTGAAAAGATTGGGGTGTTTATATTCTTTGTAATTATTTTGGTCGTTTTAATTGGTACACTTATGTATCTTGTAGAGGGAGAAGCCAATGGTTTTACAAGCATCCCTAAAAGCATATACTGGGCTATTGTAACAATTACAACGGTAGGTTATGGCGATATTAGCCCCCAAACTCCGTTCGGACAACTTATGGCAAGTATTGCCATGATACTTGGCTACGCAATTATTGCTGTTCCAACCGGTATTGTTACAGCTGAAATTCTTAAACCTACCTACAAACAGAATACACAGGTTTGCCCCAATTGTTTGTATGCACAGCATGATGATGATGCGAAATTCTGCAAAAAATGTGGAGCCAAAATTAATTAGTTGAATAGTTGTTTGGCGTATGTATTTAACCCCGGAATCGCTATTGCGGTATGGTGGCAATTTAACCACCCCACAATTAAATAGTTACCCGTCTTTGACGAGATAACCGGGTGGGATTAAAATGAAAAACTGAAATCGATTATTTTAGTTCTGCAAGCTAATTTGATGCAAGCCGTCCAATTTCGCGAAGCGAAAACGCGGGGTGGCCGTCAAAAATGCTGGCAGGAGTGGGGGTGAATCGGGAATGCTTAGTCCGGCTTTGCAGGGCGTTTACGTTTAAAGATTTTGAACGAACCACAAAGCCCCAATAAACCTGAAGGTGGATAGTGCTGAACTAGTTTGATATTGAGGGTATCCCAAAACTGAAAACAAGAACATGGTTCCGCCAGCTGGCAGATCATAATCGCCTATGACTAAAGCGAGTCACATTTGAAAATAAAAGTTTTAGACGATGTATTACCGCTATTTTTTTTAAAACACCAGAGAGCGCAGAAGGTCGCAGAGGGAGAGTTAGGAGTATCCACCCCACTGCGTGCATGTTTCATAATTTGATGATTGGGAATATTTTTGCATCAAAAAAGATATGAGCAAGAAAGAACAAATGTTTGCATTGGTAGAACAATGGCGTGAATCAGGTATGACGCGCAAGTCATTTGCAATCCAACATGGATTTAA
>JAQICD010000183.1 GCA_027858715.1 Prolixibacteraceae bacterium | reverse complement strand
GGTCGGCTTTTTCGTAAGTTCTTAAAAAGTTGGGCGAACAATGCTCAAGAAGGGTAGAAGGAGCATCGTAACCATTTGAAATAATTTTGCAAAGTTCATTCATGCCCACCTGACGGGCTTCGTTACGGGTAACATCGTTGATAACTGCTTTGTCCCGAACCGCGAATACCACATTTGGATGTTTTATGGTTTCAATGAAAAGTTTGTCAAAAACAATTTCGCCTGCGTTATCTCCCAGGTAGAGAATAGAATTGGCATTCCTAACCTTTTTTTCCAGAATGGCTGAATCGTCAACGGCAAGTGGTTTTTCCAGCATTTCTTCAATGAATTCCTCGATTTTTTCGGGAACAGCATGAGCACCATAGTCAATAATGTTGCCAATTACGGCAAGTTTTGCCGCTGTGTGGAACGGGTTGGTGCTGTTGGTTACTTTCGCTTTCCAATAGTCGTAGTTGTTGAGCAGCAGTTTATTGGCATCTTTTTTTTCTCTCCGGTATAAGTCCTTGATGTCAAGCAATTCACGCCCCAAACGGTGAATGTGCGTAGCAATAACCGGGTTGGGAAGGTTCCAGTTATGCTGAATGTAATTTTCAGCATTCTTCTGAAATTCTTCTGTTTTTTTTAAGGGCGGTTTATGCCTTTTTATGATTTTTTCAACCGTTTTATTATGACAATAATAACATTCTCGTCTCATGAATTAATGATCGCAATAGTTTGCATTAAATTGAATCGATTGATTTATAAAGCCTTCAACCAGCTCGACAGCTGATATTTGTGGGGCGCCCACAAATACATTCACACCGGCTTGTTTAAAAAGCTGAATGGCTTTATTTCCCATGCCACCTGCTATTACATCGGTAACCCCTTTGGAAGCCAGAAAGCGGGGCAGAAGGCCGGGTTCATGCGGCGGTGCTCCCAGCAAAAGTTCGTTTGTTACTTTTCCGTCGGCAATTTCTAAAAGAGCAAATTCTTTACAGTGTCCAAAATGAGCATCAAGCAGGCCGTTACTAACAGGTATTGCAATCAATTTATTCATAGTGTAGTCTATTTTAATTCGTTTATAACTTGTTCTATAGTTTGTTCTTCGTTTGAAAATGTTTTCATGCCAATGTTTAATTTTTTAAGAAGTTCTTCGGCTTTAGGACCAAAATGGCCCGAATAAACCTCACCAGCCTCAAGTTCGGCCATTAGTTCAGCCGTTTTAGTGCCGGCTCCACCTTGGGCATCAATATTTTCGTTTATAACAAATTCAGATTGGCCGTTTTCTTTATTGTAAACACAAAACCATTGTGCACGACCAAAGCGCATATCGATTTTTGCTTGCAGGCTACTGCCTTGTGATGATATAACTGTCTTCATAGTATGTTTTCAATTGTATTTGATTGACAAAGTGGGCACTTGTGTTCTTTTATTTTTTGGGGTATTGTAAAACGTGAATGGCACAACTGACACAAAAACCATGTTTTATCGCTGTAGCTGTTACCTGTATTGGTTGTTATTTCGCGCGTTTCTACCAGTGCATGGGCAATTTTACGACGGGCTTTCTCATATATACGGGCAAAAGTAGCACGTGATATACCCATTAAAATGGAAGCTTCCTGATGGTTCATCAGTTTGTAATCGGCCAGTTTGATGGCTTCGTATTCCTCGTACAAAAGTTCAACAGGCGATTGTTTATTTTTGCTACAGCCGTATGGCTTGAAACCCTTAAACCTGGGAGGTGATATTACTTTCCGTTGTCGTTTGTTTCGTGGCATTGGTTTGATGGTTTGCTGTAAATATAAAGAGAATATTCTCAATAACATAAAACTTTCAGATTTCTTTTTCCCAAAAAAAATTATAAGTGTATGTAAGTGTTTAAATTGAAGCAAAATGAAATTTTGGTATTAATTCTCAAAATGCTTGAATATTGGGAGTATGTTCATTACATTTGTTTGAATAGATAAAAAATATGCCACGTCCACGACAAAAAAGCAAAATACAATCACCTCCACGTGCGAAGGCGTTCATGCCTGTTGGATATTATAAACAACAATCGGATGCCATTCAGTTAAAAATAGAAGAATTCGAAGTGTTTCGTCTTCTCGATTATGAAGGTTTGACGCAGGTTGAGGCTGCTAAAATTATGCAGATATCCCGTTCAGGGGTAGCACGTATATACGAAAAAGCTCGGTTTAAGCTTGCTAAGGCTCTTACAGAAGCAAAGAAAATAAACATTGAAGGGGGCGAAAATATGTTTGATAATAACTGGTTTGAATGCGAGCGATGCGACAGTAAATTTAACAGCACAGATGAATCTAAAATAGGTGCTTGTCCTTTATGCTCAAGCCAAAACATTCATCAAATTAATGAATAGTTGTAGTCTCACATGTAACTAATCACAACATAATGATAATAGCTATACCAATTGAAAAAGAGCAGTTTGATAGTACAATATCGACAACATTTGCCCGCAGTAACTATTTTGCCATTGTCGATAAATCAAATGGCAAAGTACAAATAACTGAAAATCTGTTTAAGGATATACAAAAGGGAGCTGGCATTAAGTTGTTTCATTGGCTTATTGAAAAACAAAATATTGATGCCTTGCTGGCTTTCGAAATGGGATATAAAATGCAACAAATGGCCACAGAGGCAAGCCTGCAGATTATTATAATTAATGAACACTCGAAAACTTTAAATCAGCTATTAGAGTATATGAACATCAATCCCAAAACGGCATTTAGTAGTTGATAGACAGCGTAAATATATGCTAACCTAAAATATTTATAAGAATTATGGATAAGAAAAAAATTGTGGTTATTGGTGGTTCAGCAGCCGGTCCTAAAGCAGCATCGAAAGCGCGCAGGCTCGATGAATTTGCTGATATTACCATTATTCAGAAAGATGCTGATTTATCAATGGCATCATGTGGATTTCCGTACTACGTGGGTGGTTTTTTTGATAACCGTAACCAGTTACTTTGTACACCGACCGGAGTGATTCGTGACCCTAAATTTTATTTGAATGCTAAAGGTATTAAAGCAATGGTTAATACCGAGGTAGTAACCATTGATAAATCGCGCAAAGTGGTTGAAACTGTGGATTTGGTATCGGGCAA
>JAQICD010000160.1 GCA_027858715.1 Prolixibacteraceae bacterium | reverse complement strand
TTAACGGTTGTCCAAAAATCATCGATCCGTTTCAACATTTGCCTAAACACCTGGATATTGGCAGATCCCAGCCATTGTGCTTTATTTAAATACTTTCGAAGGAGAATGAATACTATAATTCCCAAAGCAATAATAGCCAATGAAAAAACCGGTGAAACAACAATTGCCAGTATAATATGCACTGTAATGAAGATTGTTTTCCCAGCAAGGGCAAGATAGTAATAATAGTACATTGTCATTTTGGGTATTTCAGTAGTAAGCACCTGTATGTGGTTATGCTTACTTTTTCCATTTAAAAATGCCCAGTCGCTTGTTATTATTTTTCGAAATAACCGTTGCCTGATTGATGTGGAAAATTCTTGTTTATAAATGCTTTGCCAAATCTGCTGGAAGTATGTTATTATGGCAACAACAAACAAGCTAAGCGTAAACAATATTAAAACTACCTCAATATTCAAATCGATACCTGCTTTGTTGAAAATTGAATGGAGCGTACTAAGCCAAAACGGTTGATCTTCTGTTTCGGCCGGGGTTAACATTCCTAATAAAGGAATAAGCAAAACAATTGAGATGCCCTGGATAAATCCCTGAATCAATGTTAGCAAAAAAATTAAAACAATCCTGAAAGGCTTAAACTTCAGGAATAAATTAAAACTTTTAAATATGAAAAACCTTTCAGACATTGAATATCCTTCTTTTTATAAAGCTATAAGGGCGGTAAAAAACATTGGCCACCTTAATATTATAGACATTTCCAACACGAGCAATAGTTACTATAAACCAATTTAGTTTATAATTTATATTGGAGGATAACAACCAAAAATACCAAAAATTATTAAGTCTGTCCTCTAAAGAACTGATTAAGCTTATTTCTCTATTTTCAATATTTTTATCTGTAAATATCAACAATCTTTTCGGAATCCTTTTGTTTCCTGATACAGGCAATTGACTTTGAAAATACTTATCAAGAAAAAAGTTTGCTTGAGCAATTATACGTGAAGCCTTAAATTGTCCAATCAACTTATTCAATAAAACAACATCTATTTCCTGCTTTAAATATTCATGTATATCAACAAGCCATTTCAACCTTTTCCAACGATGATTTGCACCATGAATAAGTAAATAAAGTAGTTCAGTTTCTTTGTTTAAAACTACAAAGCTCCTATTAGCGTACCTTATAGTAGTCAAATTATCAGCAATAATTTGCTTAAAGGTTTTCATTGATACTGCCAGTATTCTTGTTAACACCCAATGAATTTCAACTCTTAAATTAAGTATTCTACTATAAAACACAATATGGTGATAATTTAATGCGAAGATTTCCTGTTTGTAATTTTCAGCAGGCCAGACAAAATTATCAACAAACTCATAACCTTCGCTTAGCATCAATGCTACTGTCTTGTCTAAATATTTTTTCTCTATTAATAAATCTATATCACATGATATCCTAACTGTTGGGTCGCCATATAATCGCAACGAAAGCAAGGGGCCTTTTATGCTTATAAATGGAATGCCTTTATTCCCAAACTTATCTGTGATATTCAGAAACTGCCTTACCAATTCAAGCTGCTTTAGCTTGTCATTTATAAATTCAGTACTTCTATTTTCACCCAGCCAGGTGTCAATTTGCTGGTGACTTAAGCGGTGCCTTTTTCGCAAGTATTGCCGGTCTTTTAACAGGGTGTCTCTCATAAATTAAGCAAATGGTAAATGGCAATTAACTTCACGTAAGTTACTATTTTTCTTGAATTTTTTCAGGACATTTCTTCATATAAATATAAGGATGTTCAATATTCTCCTCAACAAAACCCAATTTTTCGTAAAGCCTTTTTGCCGGATTGGTGACAAAAACACTTAAGCGAATTGTTTTTTGTTGCTGATCCGCTTTTTTTCTGATGGCTTTCAATATTCTACTTCCAATACCTTTCCCCCGGTATTCGGGTAAAAGCGAAATGTCAATTATCCTGATATCGTTATCGTTATGGGTTAAATATAAACGACCAATGTCTTTCCCCTTACTATGGATAATATCGAATGTGGCATTTTTATAATTATTCAGATAGTGGTGCAACTGGGCATTAAACTGAAACCTCAGGAATTGTTGTTTTTGGCTTTCATCCCAATTGCTTGCACTCATTTCATCAGCGCGGGTTGAAGCATACAACCTGAATAGGAAATCCTCATCTGACTGTGTTTGTGTTCGGTATTTAATTAAAGAAGCCATTAATAGTATTAGATTGTTAGACTTTAGACATGAGATATTAGAATTGCTCAATGAGTTCGGCATCCTTTTGGGGTTGCATCGCCTTTGTTGGCACTAAAAAACTATCCAATCCTGTCTTCCCATTTATCCGGGTTTTCGTGGGTGCAGAACACCGCTTTTACACTTACGGTTTGCTGGGTTTCCAATATCTTGTAGTGAACCATGTACGGAAATTTTTTTACGGGCATGCAACGAATGTCATCGTACCGAACGGCAAAAGAAAAGTAGTGGTCTTTAAGAAAATCGAATTGCTTATCGATCGTATTAAAGAAACGTTCGCCCAAGCCTGTTTTGGCCAAATTGTAGTAGTCCACTGCCTTTTGTATATCGTCAAAAGCCTCGGTTTCAATGTTGAGGGAGAATTTTACCGGCATTACAATTTTATTTTGTGTTTAACTTCGTCCCAGTTCATAAGCCTCGAAGGATCTATCTGGCTTGCCTTCATACGTTGCCGTACAATGCTTTTGTGTTCTTCCGGAATATCTGCCAATTGTTCATTTTCCAGAACCTCTTTGAGTCTTGATTTTTCTTTTGGTGAAAGCTGCCTGACAATATCAACCACTTGATTGAAATTTAGCGGAATATTTAAGTTTATGTTGTAATCTGCTTGCATTGTTTTATTATTTTAAGCATTATTAACGCACGATTCTTAAACATGGTTTAGCCTTAGGCTAAGCTATTACTTAGAATTGTGTCTTTGTGGGTAATATCCTTAACAAAAATATGTTTTTTTAGACATAAAACCTAACTCTACCTCACACCCAAAAAGTTCCTATCTTTAAAACTAAATGCGTAAGTTTTCATCTAAGCCCTATTCACGAATTAAAGGCAAATTTCTTTTTATTCTATTCTGAATAACGCTATTAATTAACCCGGCATAGTCGATATTTCCAGGAATAAATAGCGGTAGCTTTATTGATTTCTCAATGGTTTCTTTTATCATTTCGCCGGTTATTTGTTCCATTTCAGGAAATAACTTTTTTGCCTCGGTATAAATGGTTATCTCCTGTCCCCAAAAGTAAATTGATTTTGCATTTATATTTTGCTGCATTTGCCTTACATGGCCTAAGGTTGTTGCTTCGGCATGTTTCGCCCAAATATCAATAAACAAGAAGTCAACATCTTCTCCGGGTTGCCATGTTAAGGCATCGGTATGGCATATGTTTATTTTGTTTTTGTATTCCGGTTCAATTTGCCCAAAAACGTTTAATTCATTTATTAAGGAAATCACCTTTTCATCAATTTCCAGAACCGTAACCTTTGTAGTCTCTGAACGTAAAGCTGCGTTTACAGCATTCCAGCCAAGCCCGAGGCCACCAATAACCGTATGGCCATACGAATTCCGGCATCCAATTTCCTGACTTTCTATTTCATAAGCCGATGGCGACATCCAGGTTTCAGGCATTGTTGAGTCATTATTGCTTTTTTTTGACAAAACCGGTAAATCTTTCAAAAGCCAGGTACCGGTAAAATAGCC
>JAQICD010000116.1 GCA_027858715.1 Prolixibacteraceae bacterium | reverse complement strand
ACCGAAAAATTTGATGTTTTAAGCCCTCATCGCAAGGAGAACGACTTAACTGGAAAAACGTTGAAGGATTTTTTAACTTTGGAATTAGAAGTTATAATAACGACCTGAGTAGTTACAATAATGGAGGACCAAATCTGAGCAGTCAATCAGTATTTACACCAGCGGCGCCTAATCCTTTAAATACTATTAATCCAGCAGATATTGAGTCAATTGAAATCTTAAAGGATGCTTCCGCAACAGCTATTTATGGATCGAGAGGTGCTAATGGAGTTGTTTTAATTACCACCAAAGGTGGTAAAAGCGGTAAGGTGGAAGTCTCTTACGATGGTTCAATTGCCATGCAAAATATTGCCAAAGAGTATGATACTCCGAGCGCTTATGAATATGCTTTAGGATATAATAGTGTTTATGATGAATACCAACGTTTAAGGCCTGATGACCCAATTTTCACAAATGCTGTTGTTAAAAAGTTTACTTCTGATGAAATAGCAAATTATAAGGAAAATGGAGGTACAGATTGGTTTAATTTATTGACGAGAAAAGGTGAAATTAATAAACATCAAATATCGTTGTCAAGTGGTACAGAAAAATCTAAGATTTATGCATCTCTGGGTTATATGGACCATCAAGGTGTAATTAAGCTGTCTGATATGCAAAGGTTGTCAACTCGATTAAATTTATCACAGAAATTTGGAGAAATCTTTGAAGCAGCAATACGGTTAAATGCTTCTACTACAAAAAATACAAATATTCCTGTTGGAAGTAGTGATGTTGGTTTTTCGCGTGGAGGTGCAACCAGTGGTGTTTTTTCATTTAACCCAACAATTGCGCCATACGATGAAAATGGTGAAGTAGCAAAACATCCTTTTAATCAGCAGCATAATAATCCAGCTGGATTGTTGTTAACAGATTTCAATAGTGAATCAAACCGATTGATAACAAATGGGTATTTAAAGGCTGATATTGCTCCGGGTCTTTTTGCGAAATTATCAGCAGGTTACGATAAGGTAATGAATAATTCAAGAACATGGGTGCCTGCTGAAGCAAAAAATAATTTAGCTTCCTCTGGTGAAGCAACCGTTGGTTCTTTCACGAACGAAACACAAACATTAAATTTTATAGTACAATACAATAAAAACTTTAAAAAACATAATTTAGGTATAATGGCAGGTACCGATTATCAGGCATTTGAATATAATAGTTTACTGGCAAAATCTACTGGTTTTAAAACAAGTGCATATAAATACAACAGTATGCAAAGTGGAGATGTCCAAAAGACGATTACTTCAAAATCAAGTAGCACAATTTTTTCATATTTATCTCGCTTAAATTATTCATTCGACGAAAAGTATCTTCTTACAGCTACATTAAGATATGATGGTTCTTCAAAATTTGCAGAAGGCAAGAAATGGGGATTCTTTCCATCAATAGCTTTTGCTTGGAAACTTTACAATGAACCTTTTATTGCTGACCTTAATTTATTTAGTAACTTGAAATTAAGGACTTCCTATGGAAAAACAGGTAATCAGGCAATTGGGAATAATAATTCACAACCACTTTTAGGCAGCAGGATGGAATATGTTATTGGCAACACTCGGGGAGTTCCAATTGGCCCTGTTTCTCCAGGTAACAATGATTTATCATGGGAAACGACCAAGCAAACCAATTTCGGTTTAGATTTTGGATTTGTTGATAACCGAATTCTAGGTAGCATTGATCTTTACAGAATGGATACCGAGGATTTACTATTGTGGTTCGGAACACCTAGTACTTCTGGTTTTGGAGGCATTCTTAAAAATGCAGGTTCTATCCGAAATCAAGGTATTGAATTTGCAATTACAACTCAAAATACTACTGGAATAGTCGATTGGTCTACATCATTCAACATTGCCAATAACCAAGATCGTTGGTTAGATCGCGCTGGTCTGCCTTTTGCTCCTGAAGAAGAGTTTGGCCCGGTAAGAGGTATTTACGGGTACGAGGTTGTTGGTATGTTTAAAGAAGGGGATGATATTGCTAATAGTGCACAACCTAATTCTATCCCTGGGCAATGGATTTATAATGATGTAGCCGGACGTGATGCTGATGGTAATTGGGTTGAAACTCCGGATGAAAAAATCAACGCTGATGACCGCGTTTTATTAGGTTCCAATACCCCAAAAGTAACCGCAGGTTTTACAAATAATGTTACTTATAAAGGTCTAACTCTAACTTTATTCTTTCAGGGGATGTTTGGTTATGATATATGGAATAATGCAAAGATCATGCATGAGAATCCTTTTCACGCTTTACAACTTGAAGGATTAAATAAGAATGCATTTAATTTTTATACTCCCAATAATCAAAATACTAATGTTCCAACACCGGTAGCGAATCCATATGGAGGAAGCAATAATAAGTATCTTGAAGATGGAGATTTTGTAAGGTTAAAAACCATTAATCTTAACTACCAATTGCCTATACAAAACTCCTGGATAAAAGCTGCTAATGTTTATGTAAATATTGATAATGCCATACTTTGGACTAAATATGAAGGTTTAGATCCTGAAACGGCAAGAGCTATTGGGACTAAATCAGGTAGCGAAAATGACGTGTATCCAAATTCACGTACTTACTCACTAGGTTTAAGAATGACATTTTAATTAAAACACGAAAAAAATGAAAAAGTTAATATACATTTTTATAGCAAGCATAATTCTCTTTTCTTCCTGTGAAGATCAATTAGAGGATAAAATATACGATAAACTTGTTCCGGGTTTATATTTTCAAAATGACAATGAAGCGATTGCTGCCGTTAATACACTGTATGGTGTATTGGCAGGAAATGGATGGAGCTATTATGGTGCAGGTAACGATCGTATCCAGATGGGACAAGATGCGATGACCGATGTTTTCGCTCCAGCATCAGGAAGTGGAATGTGGTACGAATTGAATTATTTTACATGGAAAACTGATATGTACCTGTTTTCACAAAATTGGAACTGGCCTTATAAAGGTATTAGCGACGGTAACTATATTATTGAATATTTGCCTGAAGCTACAGGTGTAAGCGATAATGTAAAAACCCGTGTTTTAGCAGAAGCTAAAACTGGGATTGCATTATTTTACTGGGATCTCGTAAAAAGCTATGGAGATGTACCTTTAATTAAGAGCTTTAGTGAAGGTGTCAAAGCAATGCCAACTCAATCACCAAAAGCAGAGGTAATAGATTATGCTTTAGGATTGTTAGAAGAAGCTGTTGTTGATTTACCAATTACTTATGATGATGCCAATGATGGTCGTTTTACAAAAGGTGCCTGTTACGCATTAATGATGAAATTATATGAGTTGAATGGAGATAATCAAGGAGTTATTGATGCTACTTCTGAAATTATGAATTTGAACAAGTATAAAATTGTCGACAATTATTTGGATATTTTCGCACCTGATAATGATCAATGTGAGGAAATTATTTTTGCAAAACAGTGCTTGCAAGATTTTAATATTGGCAATTCGTTCCTTACTTATTGTTTGCCAGGTGATTTTAAACGACCTGAGGGCATTGATATTCAGCATTGGGACAGTTATCGTGCGAGGCGAGAGTTTTATAATTCATTTGATCCTGAAGATGCAAGGCGAAACACAATGTATACAGAGTATGAAAATACAAGTGATGGCATAACTGTTTTGCCAGATGATGCCGATGTGTTATGTTTGAAATATGGTTGGGATCCTGCAGCACTCATTGTATTCGGCACCAACGATATCGTAATATTAAGATATGCTGATGTTTTGCTCACTAGAGCTGAAGCTATTACCAGAAAATCGCAATCAGTGGAACAGGAAGCAATTGAACTCATTAATGAAGTACGCGATAGAGCATTCAATCACAATTCGGACAAAATGGTGAAATTGTCTGACTTCGCTAATGCGGATGAATTACTTGATTGGATTCTGAAGGAAAGAGGTTGGGAATTATATTTTGAAGGACACAGGCGTATTGATTTGATCAGGCATGGTAAGTTTTTATCAAAAGCACAAGAACGTGGTGCAATTGATGTAGCCGAGTTTAGAAAAATATGGCCTATACCACAGGCAGAACTAGATAAAAATGAGAACCTAATACCTACTCCAGGATATTAGTATTCTTTAGATTAATGGGTTTAATGTTCAGAAGCTATTGCTCGCAATAGCTTCTGAACATTAAACCCATTTGTAATATTATCTTATCTATTCTTTTGAATTTGGTAAAGAAAAGGAAATACATCTGTTAAAATACACTCTATGTTTTATAAAATATTTATGGCGATTTCTTGTCGTGTAGGACGAATAATGGCTATTGTTTTTATATTAACAACTTTAGAAAGTTGTATTAGAAATTCTGTAACAGACCGTTTTTACGATCTACAGGTTCAGGATATGACCAGTCCCATAGGAATCGATGGTTCAAATGTGAAATTTTCATGGAAATATGATGGACGAAGTGTTTTAAAACAGACTTTCTCAGAACTACAAGTGGCTAAAGATAAAGAATTTTCAGAGATCGTTTATAAAAGTGACTGGATTGAAAATGAAAAATACTTTTATCGTTTATATCCGGAAATGTTAGAAACAAACAGAAGGTACTTTTGGCGTGTTAGAATTAAGGATGATAAGGATAATATTAGTAAATGGTCAAAAATTGGGTTATTTACAACAGGTATTCAGAAAGAATCGGAATGGATTGCTAAGCTTATAGGTGGTAATAATGTCTCAATGGTTAGAAAAGAATTTTCCATTGATAAGCAAATTGAATACGTTATGGCAAACATTTCATCTACTGGACTATATGAGTTTCATTTAAATGGTCAAAAAGTAGGCGATAGAGTTCTTGAACCGGTGCAGACCAATACGACTAAAAGGTTAGTATATGCAACCTACGACATTACTGATGTTGTGAAAGATGGGAAAAATGCCATTGGAATCTACTTAGGGGGAGGTGCCTATGCTCATTTGTACAAGTCCGACAACCGTTATGTTTTAATGCAATTAAATATTTTCTACAAAGATGGAACAGAAAAAAGGATCATTACTGATTCATCCTGGATGATTACTACAGGAGGACCTATAACTTATACAGGTCTTTATGAGGGAGAGAAATATGATGCCAGACTGGAATTGGCAGGTTGGGATGAACCAGAATTCAATGATAGTAAGTGGAAATTTGCATTGGAGAAAGATATTGACCTAAATAATATAACCTTGTATTCTCAATTACAACCGATAAATGAAAAAGAAACTGTCAATTCTGTTTCGTATCGAAAATTTGGTAATGATACAATAGTGTATGACTTGGGTAAGAATATAGTTGGATATCCCAAAATATATGTAGATGGTAAGCCGGGGAATAAAATCGCTATCCGTACAGCAGAGATTCTGAATAATGATGGTACTATTAATTATAGAACAGCAGGACGCGAATGGAAGCTCGAATATACATTAAAAGGGAATGATCAAGAAATCTGGAATCCTAAGTTTTCAAACTCCGGTTTTAGGTATATTGAGGTGGTCAAAGCAGGTAAGGTCGTTATAGAAAAAATTGAAGGAGTACATGTGCACAGCGATGTGACACCTGTTGGTTCATTTGATTGCTCTAATCCTTTAATCAATAAAATACAGTTGGCATATTTATTATCGCAAACAGGAAATCTAATGGGTTTCCCAACAGATTGTCCTCATCGTGAACGTTTGGGGTGGTTAGGTGATGCCTTGCAGATTGGCATTTCGGCTAGCTACAACTTTGATATGCAATATTTTTGGAAGAAATGGTTTAGGGATATGGATGATGATATCCAGCTCAATGGTTCAATTCATCAGCTTATTCCTTTTCCCAACACCTGGGATGATGAGCAGGATCCGGTATGGCAATCTGCGAGCATCATTATGCCATGGGAACTATACTGGTTTTATGGAGATAAGAGTTTTCTTGAAGATAACTATTTCAGAATGGAGAGGATGATGGATTTTTATTCAAGCATTTCTGCGGATTTCATAATAGAGAAAAATCGTTGGGGCGACTGGGTCAAACCTTTTCAGGAAGAGAAGACTGATGGTGCATTTTTATCCACATCCTATTATTTCAAGTGTGCTAATATTATGAGTCAGATTGCAGAAATCTTGGAGAAGTTTGATGATCATAAAAAATATGAAAAACTTGCAACAAGCATCAAAAAAGCACTGAATTCAAAATGGTATAATCAGGGATATTATGCTGAAAATACTCAAACGGCAAACGCCATTGCACTGGATTTTGGAATTGTTGATACCAAGAATGAAGAAACAGTATTAAACCGCTTGCTTGAAGATATTCAGAAACGTGATTATCACATATCGGCCGGAGTAGTTGGACAAATGCCTGTTATTAATACGCTGCTAAAATATGATCGCCATGAAATAATTTACAAGATGGTAGGCCAGACTACTTTCCCAAGCTTTGGTTTTATGTTTACCAAAGGAGCAACTACATTATGGGAAAGGTATCACTATGGAGACGGACATTCCCATAATCATGTTTTTCTTGGAGGACCTTACGCAAAGTGGTTTTATCAAGGGTTAACAGGTATATCAGCACTTGAGCCTGGTTTTAAAAAAATACAGATAGAACCGAAAGTGTTGATGGATGAGGTGTCAACATCATTTAGTTCTCCCTATGGAATGATTGTTTGTGGATGGAAACAGGAAGGTCGGACATTGGAATTAAATGTAACAATTCCTTGCAATACTACCGCCGTGTTGTATTTCCCTGTTACAATATTCAACCCCAATTTGATGAAAATTCTCATGGGAGAAAAAATAATTTGGAGGAATAAAAAAGATTATAGTGGACAAAAGCTTAGATTTATAAATAACAGTAATGGTAAAGTTGGATATGAATTAATGCCGGGCAAATATATATTTAAGTTGTTTGAAGAGTGAGTGTAACAGCGATTAAGAGGCGAGTGAAATAACCGCTCGCACTAAATTAATTCCTGAAAGTTTAAGTACATGACAAAAAATAGAGAACAAATAATTTTTATCCATAAAGTTGTCCACCAATTTTTATAATCAATGCCGCCGATGATAAATTAACTACCGCCCCCAATGTATTGAGCATTATGCATCTTTGTTAAAAGCCGGGATGCCGGCCGAAATGCACATTTACAGCAAAGGCTCCCATGGTTTTTCAATGGATTTTTCCAAAGGAGAATCGCTAAAATATTGGCCTGAAAGCTTTTTAGCCTGGTTGAAGGATATTGGGATGATACAAGGAAAGTATAAGTAATGACTTATTAATTACGCATTTAGAATCTATTATTGTTGGAATAATCTACTAAGTAAAAACTGATGAATAAAAGAAACTACCAACAGGCTATAGTATTATTTCTTTTGCTAATAAATACCTCGCTCTGCGTAACCGCCTTAAAACTAAACGATAGCACCGCAAAAAAAATCCGCAGCAAATGGAGGAGAAATTAAATTTATTTTTTTAAACAAATAGTTATAATTCCTAAAATTTTTAAAATCACACATTAAATCGTTTACCTAAATTATACTACAATGATCAAATCAATACCGTTTTTTTTGGTTACAATTTTTATTTGCTCTAACCTGCAAGCAAATTTTAGTTTCAGGCAAAATACTAAAACCGCTGTGGTGTTTAACGAAAAAAAAGAGGCTGAAGTAGTTCGTACTGCATTCGACCTTTTTAAAACCGATTATTCCAAAGTTTTTGGCGGAAACCTTACTGTTGGCAGTAAAGGAACTGTTTATTTCGGAACCATTGAACTAAACGAGAAAGCCGAAAAATTCGTAGATGAAAATGATATTCTGGAGCTTAAAAAACACAAAGAAGGTTTTTTGATAACCGTAAAAGAAGGCAATCTTATAGTTTTGGGTAGCGATAAGCGCGGAACAGCTTACGGAATACTCGAAATATCGAGAATGATTGGAGTGTCGCCGTGGGAATGGTGGGCCGATTCGCATATTGATAAAAAAGAATCATTCACTTTAGATGAAGGCTTTAGAATGTTAAAATATCCCTCCGTTGCCAATCGCGGAATATTTCTCAACGATGAAGACTGGGGACTGATGCCGTGGAGCTCGCTAACTTATGAGCCTTCGCAAAAAAAAGGAGAAATAGGACCTAAAACACATGCCCGAATTTTCGAATTGCTTTTACGTTTGCGTGCCAATTCGTTTTGGCCGGCCATGCACTCTTGTTCCGTCGCGTTTTATATGACTCCGGACAACAAAGAAATGGCCGATAAATATGGCATTTTCATCGGGACCTCGCATTGCGAACCAATGATGCGAAACACCAATGCCGAATGGAAACTTGCCGGTACGGGCGAATACAACTACATAACAAACAAACCCAATGTTCTGAAATTTTGGGAAGAACGGGTTAAGCT
>JAQICD010000062.1 GCA_027858715.1 Prolixibacteraceae bacterium | reverse complement strand
AACGGCATCGCATGTGAAATTTATCCCGATGCCGGGGCAAAAATGAAAAAGCAGATGAACTATGCCAACCGCAAAAATATTCCTTATGTGGTATTGGCCGGCGAATCGGAAATGGAGGCAGGTAAAGTTACCCTGAAAAACATGGAAACCGGAAAACAGGAGTTGGTTACGGTTGATTTGTTAATTGAGTCAATAAGTCTTTAGTAATTAGTTGGTTAGTTCCCGATATCGCTGCTCTCATCGGGACTGGTCGCTATAGCTCCCAGCATTCAGTTATTAGAAAATAGTATGTGACTGGTTAGCCCTAAGGGGGGTAACCGACGATATAAGAGAGTATTTTGTTTTTTTTGCGCCGTTAGGTGCGGCATGTGGGTAGAATGTTGTGTTGTGTTGTCTGTGATCCTACGGGGCAGATGTTTTTTGCAATAAAACCGGGTTTGCGTGCTTTTTTACCACTCGTTCCAAATCAAACCACCATTTAGCATCTGCCTGTTTGGCTTATAAATACCCTGAAAAACATGGAAGCCGTTTGCCAGAATGTAGTAATGGTTAATGAGTTAATGGAAACACTCAAATTAACTACTTTTTGTTATTTGAGTGTTATTTTTGTTTGCCGTTATCGTGTTCTTTATCGCGGTATTTGCGCAGCATATGGTTTCTGAAGTTCATTTCAGCAATGTAAAGCATAACCACTTTGCGTGGCGGAAGTACTTTCAGGAATTTTTCATTATATTCTTTATTTAAATCGGCATCTTTTTGGGGAAACGACGAAAACTTATTTGCAAACTCAATGCATTCCTGTTCTGTCATCTCTTTTATGCCGTTATCCATTTGCCTATCCATTTCGCGACGATCTTTTGAAAGCTCCCACTTTTTCTTCTCGTATTCATTGTAAACAGGCCAGAAAATGGCCGCCTCATCGGGTGTGAGTTCCAGTGCATCGGTAAAAAAGGCAATTTTTTCAGCTTTAAATTTATCGTAGTCGAACTTGCCCTGCATTTTATTGCTCCCGTAGGTAAAAAATGCAATGCATATAAATAATCCGGCAATTGTAAATTTGAGTTTTTGCATAGCTTTAATTCTTATAATCAACTAAATCGAATTCGGTAATTGATGCCATCAGATATTCTTCAAGTGCGGCATCGTTATATTCTTCAATCGTTTCTTCGTATTCAAGTGCTTCAATTATTTCATTTTCATTAATAAAGTAATAAGCTACTAAATCAATCATTTCGGTTTTGATGTTGTTGTTTGAAGCCAGTTTGGGGGCGATTGTATGTACAGGAATTAAAATGATGAAAAATATTGCAGCAAAACTGGCTGCCATAATCAAGGCCGGACGTAAAATGCGTAAAATACTTACTTTTGGCTTTGTATCAGCCACCGATTCTTCGTTAACCTTATCCATCAGTCGTTCCGAAAAACGATCGAAATAGCCTTCAGGAGTGGTAAACGGATTGTCGTTTCCCGGTAATTGTTTGATTCTATTTTTTAAATTTTCTTTCATCTTAATCCCACATTCAAGTTATTCGACTATTTGATTTATAAAAGGTTTAACCCGGTTATTCCTGTTTTAACTGTTCTTCTATTTTTTTCACTGCATGGTGGTACGATGCTTTTAATGCTCCGACCGATGTTTTAAGTATTTCCGACATCTTTTCGTATTTCATCTCATCAAAATATTTCATATTGAAAACCAGGCGTTGTTTTTCGGGGAGTTTAAGAATTGCTTTTTGGAGCTTGAGTTGTATTTCACTTCCATCAAAAAAATCGTCGCTTACCAAGCTTTCAATTAGATAATCATTTTCGATACTACCTGAAAAAATACTGCGTCGTTTTTTTTGTGCCAGAAAAGTAAGTGCTTCGTTCGTGGCAATGCGAAAAAGCCAGGTGTAAAGTCCCGATTCTTCTCGGAAAGTTTCGATGTTTTTCCATACTTTAATGAAAGTATTCTGAAGCACATCGTCGGTGTCGTCGTGGCTGATAACAATTTTACGCACGTGCCAATAAAGCTTTTCCTGGTAAAGTTTTACAAGTTCGTGAAAAGCCAACCTTTTGGTGTCTTCCTGTTTTAGTCTATTTATCAGGCTTTCAATCTGCATTTAAAAAATTTATCGAATTTTGATTTGACTATAGAAAGAGCGAATGGTTTATTTAAATTAAAATTATTTAGGATTTTTTATTACAACCACCATATGAAAAACATTGTCGGGTATTATGGTGTTATTGAAAAGTGTAAAAAAATCCACCTGCTTTTTACTGGACAATTCAATTGTCTAATCATTTCAAAATTAATGTATTTTTCTTCCTTTTATCATTTTTTGATGAATATTGCGTTATAAACTTTGGAACGGGAGTAGAAAATACCTTAACATTTTTTACTTTCGTAAACGCTAATTTTATTAAATCTGTAACTGTATTGAAATGAGGCAAATAATTTTGTTTTTAAGTGTTTTATTCGCTTTCTGTGTATCTGAAGTTGCCGGACAGACAAGCGATTCGACTGATTTTGTGATGATCGAAGGGAATCAATATATTTTACATCATGTAGATAAGGGACAAACTATTTTTTCGTTATGTAAAGAATACGATATTGAACAAAAAGAACTGGTAGGGGCAAATCCACAGTTGATTTTTGGATTGAAAGAAGGGGATACATTAAAAATCCCGTATGTGAAAAAGGTTGAAACTGCTTCTGGCAATGAAGAACGATCAACGTTAGAACAGGCTTCTTCTGTCGATTTTAACTATCATGTTGTTGCGAAAGGCGAAACGGTTTACTCGTTGTCGAGAAAGTATAATATTTCAATTGCTGCTATTTATCGATTTAATCCTGAAGCCAAAGGAGAACTTTTGGAAAACGAGATATTGCGAATTCCAGTTGATGATGAAGAAATTGCTACAGACGGACTGATACGCGAAGACGGGCAATTTTATTACCACCAGGTGCAGGCAGGTGAAACGCTGTATGCTTTGACGAAACGCTATAATAAAACACTTTCCGAAATAATTGAACTTAATCCCTTTGTCGAGAAGGAGCTTGAAATTGGAGCTGTACTCAGAATACCTAAAGAATACAGGACAGAGGAAGAGGACAAAGTTGTTGCTGAGGCCGGTGATGAATATTTTATACACCGTGTTGAAAGTGGCGACACCTTTTACAGTTATAAACGACGGTTTGGTGTTACCAAAGAACAGCTGCTTGAGTTAAATCCGCAACTCAAAGATGGCTTGCTTGCCGGCTTAACCATAAAAATTCCGACCACCGAAACGCAGAAGATAACGGTCAGACCCGATGATTCGGGAAAGTTTATTAAACATGAGGTATTGGCGGGTGAAACATTTTATAGCCTATCACATCTGTATAACGTCGAAATTTTAACTATAAAAGCGCTAAATCCTGAATTAAAGAGCCGCGGGTTGAAAGCCGGCGAAACCATTTATATACCAAAAAAAGTAGCCGACACAGAAAAAACGGAAGTCGGCGGTACCGAATTGACCGATTCGATAGACTGGGTAATACCTGAATTTGCTGACGTTCAGTTCGAAGTACAGTCCGATTCATTTAGTGTCGATACCAGGCATTTTACGATTCTTGAGGATGACACATTCCGTATTTCGATGTTTCTGCCTTTGTTTTACGAAAAAAACATAGAATATAATCTCCAACAACGTAGCGAAAAAGAATTGGCTGAACTTGATTCGTTAAAGAATATTGACCATGAAGTTTTGGAATCATATTTTGAAATAATTTATGACGAAAATGAATACAGAACCGATACTGTATTAATTGATTCAATGGTGGTTAAAGAACATCGCAATTTGCTTTCTCACACGAAATATTTTATGAATTTCTACCAGGGATTCTTGCTGGGACTTGATTCGATGCGAAAGGTCGGACTTAAAGTTCGTCTTGATTTATACGACAGCGAGTACGATAACAAGGTTATTGATTCGATATTGCTGAATAGCGACTTTATTAATGCCGATTTAATTGTTGGTCCGGTAGATGTATCTTTGCAGAAACATGTTTCTGAATTTTCGGCTAAGAATCAAATCCCAATGGTATCGCCTTTTTCGTCGAACCATTTGTTTCTCGAAGATAATCCTTTTTATTTCCAGGTAAGTCCCTCTAAAGAATATGTGCTGCGTAAAACTTCCGACTTTATCGGTGATGTTTTTTACGATAAAAACTTTATTGTAATGACACTCGGCGAAGTTGAGCAGTTGGCCGAGACCAGCCTGGTGGATTTAGTTCGTGATAAGTTTTTTTCCAGTGGTGTTTACAACAATGTTGGTGAAGTTTTATTTACCCAGGTCGATTTTTTAAAGGGTGGCCATTTAGGTTATTGGCAGGTGAAAAAAACCTTAAGATCTGACATGGAAAATGTCATTTTTATCCCTGCTTCTGAAAATCGCGATGTTCGTGAAGCCCTTCTCAGCAGAGCTACAAATAGCTTGTACGTTTTATCGGAAGATTACGATATAACTCTGGTTGGAGTTAGCGATTACCCCAATTTTAAAAGCATCAATACCGAATATTTTCACAAGCTGAAGCTCCATTATTTAACACCTCGTTTTGTCGATTATTCCTCGCCGATGGTAAACCGTTTTATTTCGGATTATCGTGAAAATTACTACGATGAACCCGATGAATATAGTTTCAGGGGATTTGATGTCGCTGTATATTTTTCAGAAGCTTATGCATATATGGGTGAAAATTTCACCGATAAAATCAGTAGATACCAGACGAGTTTGTTGCAAAGCGATTTTAACTTTCAGCGTGTATCGGAGCTGAGTGGTTTTATGAACCACACGGTTTATATTATGAACTACACCCGTGGTTACGATATAAAAATGCTTACCCGGATGTCGGAAGGGCATTTGTATGTTAAATAAAGCATAAGATGCACGAACTTGAAGCCCCCACTATGAGGGGCTTACAAATTCGTTCATCGATGTTTTTATTTTATCAATTGCATCCAATATTTGTTCTTCGTTAATAATAAGCGGTGGTGTAAATCTGATAATATCGCCATGGGTCGGTTTTGCCAGTACACCGTTTTCTTTCATTGCCATACATACATCCCAGGCTGTTTTGCCATTAACTGGTTTTATGGTTATGGCATTTAGTAAACCTTTTCCACGCACTTCTGTTATCAGCGGCGATTTAAAAGCTTTCATTTCGTCGCGGAAAAGCTGCCCCATTTTTTCGGCGTTTTCTGCAAGCTGCTCATCTTTTACAATTTCGAGTGCTTCAATTGCTATGGCTGCTGCCAGGGGGTTTCCTCCGAAGGTAGAGCCATGTTCGCCGGGTTTTATGGTCAGCATTACTTCATCGTCGGCAAGTACACACGAAATAGGATACATACCGCCCGAAATTGCTTTGCCCAGTATCAGAATGTCGGGCCTTACGTTTTCGTGGTTAACTGCGAGCATTTTACCGGTACGAGCTACGCCTGTCTGGATTTCGTCGGCAATAAATAAAACATTGTTATCGGTACATAGATGTCGTACTTTGGCCAGATACCCGTCTTCGGGAACATAAACACCGGCTTCGGCCTGAATGGGTTCAGCAAGGAAGGCAGCTGTGTTAGGGTCGGAGAGTGCTGTGGCAAGTGCTTCGGTGTCGTTGTATGGTATTTTCACAAAGCCTGGAGTGTATGGGCTGTAACCTTTAAACGAGTCGGGGTCGCTCGACATGGAGACTATGGTAATGGTGCGGCCATGGAAGTTGCCGTTGCAAACAACAATTTTTGCTTCACCGTTGGGTATGCCTTTTACCTTGTATCCCCATTTTCGGGCTAACTTCAGAGCCGTTTCAACACCTTCGGCTCCCGAATTCATGGGCAGCATTTTGTTGTAACCAAAATATTGATTCATGTATTCTTCCCATTCTCCCAGTTTGTTGTTGTAAAATGCCCTTGAGGTTAATGCCAGCCTGCCGGCTTGTTCTGTCATTGCTTTTAAAAGTCGTGGATGGCAATGTCCCTGGTTTACGGCTGAATAAGAGGCAAGAAAATCGTAGTACTTTGTACCTTCAACGTCCCAGACGTAAACGCCTTTGCCTTTTTCGAGAACTATCGGTAGTGGATGGTAGTTGTGCGCACCATATTTGAGTTCGCGGTTAATGTAATCGTTTGTGTGCATGATTTTTTGTTTCAGATGATTAAACCTGCACACAATTTCGTTATTGTAACGAATACTTTACATGATAATCGTCAATTATGATTCGGGCCAGAAACAGATAATTGCGGCTTCGATAAGCAAAAAGAAAATGGCAATAAGCAGAAACCATTTCCATAGCTGACGGCCACTGTCTATCTTGCTTATCGCGTCTGAAAGATTGTTGCTGGCTACATCAACAATGTTGCTTTTTTCAAGCCCGGCATTATTAATTTCTTCTCTTAGTTCACTTTTAGTATAATAGCTAAAGTTCGACTCATTAAGCTGATAATTGAAAGATACCATGCCTGTATTTTCACTTTCGGAATAGAACAGATAATTACCAGCCTCAATATCGATGGGGATGGTGAATTGAATTTCGTGCCCTCTTTGCTGTCGTATAGTCGGAATTAATTCGATGCCACTTTGTTCGTTTCGGAGCATATAAGTGCCTGAATGAGTTGTAGGCGCCGCAGTTGTACCGAATGTCTGGTCAATTCCTATAGTGTAATATGCTTTTTGAACCGATGATGATTGTAGCGCCATATTGTACAATGTAGGCAGAAAAAGCACGTGGTTTACAAAGTTGTTTTTGCTATGTGAAAACGGGAAGGCAAAAAGAAAAACTTTACCGTTGTTATGGCTGTAAAGCGTAAGTGCTTTTGAGTTATCGGCAAAGGTTAAAATATTGTCGCCCGGGACGTTGGCCGTGGTGTTAAACCGATACCTGTATTTCATTGCAGGCAACTCTACTTTTTCGTTGTCACTGTTAAATACGTCGGTGTAAAGTTCGTGTCGATAATTCAGGATGCCTATTGGAATCTCAATGGTGTCGGGTTGACTAAATGTAGGAATGTCCATTGCAGACAGCAGGTTGTTGTAGCTTTCGGTTAAGAAATTTATTGCCGGGATTACTATTAAAGTACCGCCGTTATTCACAAATTTTTCGAGTTCGTCTGACAAACCGCTTGAAACTCTTTCGGGTTCGTTAATGATAATGGCCGCATACGAAGGTAACGAGCTGATTTGAAGTCTTCCGGTTTGTTCAACATTCAGTTTTATATAAGGATCATTTGTAAAAACAGCACGGATGTTTTTTGATGTGGCAGTGGGCGCTTGCTCTAAAAGCAGAACGTTAACCGATTTTTTTACAGTGTAATTAAGGTATAATATGTTGTCGTAAACAATGGGGTAATCGGTAATTTCAATCCGTCCCTTTTGCAGACCAGCCGTGTTATTTGAATACTCCAAAATGGTTTCTTCTTCCGATTTGGCACTAATGCTGACAGATGCTAGTGTTTTAAGCGAGTCGTTCACGTAAAAGTTAACTGGTACCTGGTGGTAATCGTCGGTTGAGTTGTTGACAATGCGAACATGAAGTTTTTCTGCTTGTCCCAAATGATGTGTTGGTGATTCGAACCAGCAGGTATCGATGTATAAATTGGGTGCCGGATTTACCGGAACCGGTATAAAATTGTATGTGAGGGATGTGTCGGTCGTAAATTGATTGATGTCGCTGGTGTGTTTCTGAAAATCGGAAATAAAATAAAGGCTTTTACCATTTTCGAGCAGCAGGTCGTCCATCAGGTTTTTCATGCCAAGCTGTACCGTGCTCATGGGCAATGTGCGGTGCGTAACTTCAATGTCGGCAATTAACCTTAATACTTCATTTTTGTTGTAGAAACGGTTGTGTTGCTGGTCGAGATTATTGGTGAGTATGGTAAATCGGGTGTCGGTTTTGCTGCCGTTTACGATAGCTGCGGCTTTTTGACGTGCACTCTCAATGGCACGTCCTTCGGAGCCTTCTGCATTCATGCTGAATGAGTTGTCGATGTATATTGCGCTCACCTGTTTCTCTGTTTGCTTAACTGTGTCGCCTGTCGGGAAATAAGGTTTGGCAAAGGCTAGCACTATTGCGGCAATCATTAAAATTCGGCTTGAAAGAATAAGGATTTGTTTCAGTTTTGATTTTCGACGGGTATCTTTCCTCACTTTTTTCAACAGACTTACGTTCGAGAAATACACAACTCGATGCTTGCGGAGGTTAACCAGGTGTATGATAACGGGAATCGCTATTAATAAAAGAGCCCACAAAAAATCAGGGTATAAAAATCTCATACTATCTAATCCTTAAAATTGAGACTTCAAAAGTAATAAAAAGAAGTGGTTGTCTGAAAAAGAATTCCAGACAACCCTTTATGTTTCAATTATTTTTTAAGCTCGCGAAGTTTGATGTTCGTAAGTACTTTTTTGGTGTAAAGCGGAAAGTCGCCGTTCATAATCCAGCCGTAGTATCCGGGTTGTTCCTTTAGTACCTTTTCAACCGGTTTTCCTTTGTTTTTTCCAAAATTGAAAACCTCCACCCCGTTTTCGTCATAAACAATACGACCCATAAAATCGACGAATTTGTCGAACGACGAAAATTCTGAAAGTGCATTCATGTCGTTTTTAATGGGAATCGATACGTTGCCGTTGTTGTCCTCGTATTCGGTATTTTCGTAAGTGTCGAGCTGTGCTTTCAGTATTTCGTAGGTTGCTTTTGTGTCGGCCATGGCGCTGTGAGCGTTTTCTAGGTCTTTTTTGCAGTATAATTTATAAGCAGCCGAAAGCGTACGTTTCTCCATCTTATGGAAAATTGTCTGTACATCGACAAACTTGCGTTTTTTCATGTCGATATCGACACCTGCACGCAGAAACTCTTCAGCCAACAGTGGTATATCGAATCGGTTTGAGTTAAACCCGGCCAGATCACAACCTTCGATAAAAGATACTACTTTTTTAGCTACTTCTCTAAAGGTTGGTGCGTCCTTTACATCATCATCGTAAATATCATGTATTCGCGATGACTGTTCAGGAATAGGCATTTCGGGATTGATGCGCATCAGCAGCTCCTCTTTTTCTTCGTTTGGCTTAATTTTAAGCAGGGCTATTTCAACTATGCGGTCGGATGCAACGTTGATGCCGGTGGTTTCAAGGTCGAAAAAAACGATGGGGTTGTTTAATTTTAAATCCATAAGTGTTTATTTAAATAAAAAAGCGCTGGCAATATTATTTTCAGCGCTTTTGCTATTCTGTATTTTACATTGTTGTTTAGGTGTTAATCATCATAGGCATCAGTAACATCAGTATGTCTTCTTCATCAAATTCTTTTTCGGCAGGAAGCAGGATCCCGGCACGAGTAGGATCCGAAAGTTCCATTTCGACTTCTGCTGAAGAAAGATTTGAAAGAATTTCGATAAGGAATGATGATTTGAACCCAATTTCAAATTCGTCGCCTTCGTACATGCAATTTAAGCGTTCAACTGCCGAAATTGAGAAATCGACATCCTGTGCCGAAACAACGAGTTGATTGCCAGTAAGCTTTAGTCGTACAAGGTTGCTGGCCTGATTCGAGAAAACTGAAACACGGCGCAGGGTATTGTAAAACTCAAGCCGGTCGATTTGCATTTTATTAGGGTTGTCGGTTGGGATAACCGAATTGTAGCTCGGGTATTTTCCTTCGACAAGACGGCATGAAAGTTTAAAATTTGTAAGGCTTACAACGGCATTTTTGTTGTCAAAATCGAGTTTCACATCAAAATCTTCTTTTGGAAGAAGGCCTTTTAGTAATGCTGCCGGTTTTTTGGGTAAAATAAACGAAGCTTCCATTTCGGCTTTAATGTCGGTACGCTTATAACGTACCAGCTTGTGAGCGTCGGAAGCTACGAAAGTGATTTCTTCGGGGGTGATTTCCACTAAGATACCATTCATTACAGGACGCAGCTCATCGTCGGCTGTAGCAAAAAGCGTTTTGTTGATGCCGTTAAGCATCACATCGTGGCTCATGGCTACCGATGTAGTGTTTTCGGTGCTAAGTGCTTTTGCTTCGGGATATTCCTCTCCATCCTGACCGATAATGCTGAATTTTCCGTTTTCAGAAAAAATGTCAACAGCATAAGTTTCGTTATTAATTTGGAAGGTGAGAGGCTGTTCGGGAAATTCTTTTAACGTATCGATTAATAACTTAGCAGGGATGGCAATTTCGCCAATGCCTTCGGTGTTTTCAAGTTCGACCCATGTGGTAAGTGTCGATTCAAGATCCGAGGCGGTAATGGTAAGCTTGTTTTCTTCGAGATTAAAAAGAAAATTGTCGAGAATGGGTAACGTGCTTTTTGAACTGATAACCCTGCTGATCGCAGTTAGATGGTTCAATAATTCGGTGCTTGAAACTACAAATTTCATATTGTTTAAGTTTTTGTTTTTCTTTTAGCCATGAAACTACAAATTTATCAGAATTTTTAAGAAATGTACATCAGTTTTGCTTTTTTGTGAATAAAATGGAATTCTTGCTAATGAAATTATTAATGGTAGAATTTATATATTGCAAAATGTTTTGATAACCACTAATTGTGCTATCTTAATATGCTCAATAAGAGTTGAAAATTGTATGATTTATAAAATATTCGATATGAAAAGAATTTTAGTTTTTCTATTCCTTGTTATTATTGCTTTTGTTGTTTTTGGGCAAAATTACAACAAAGATTTTCAGCCAGAGGATCTTACCTCGGTAGGTGCATATTATTATCCGGAACATTGGGACGAATATCAATGGGACAGAGATTTGGAAAAAATGGCTGAAATGGGTTTTGAATTTACTCATTTTGCCGAGTTTGCATGGGCTCAGCTCGAACCTGAAGAAGGGGTGTATGATTTTGCCTGGCTCGACAAAGCCGTCGATTTGGCGATAAAACATAAACTTAAAGTGATCATGTGTACTTCAACAGCTACGCCGCCGGTATGGCTGGTTCGTAAATACCCTGAAATTCTGAAAAAGCGCGAAGACGGAACTAGTATGGATCACGGCTCACGTCAGCATGCTTCGTTTTCGAGTGAAATTTACCGTAAGTATTCGCTAAAGATGATTGCTGAATTGGCCAAGCACTATGGTAACGACAGTCGTATTATAGGGTGGCAGCTCGATAATGAGCCGGCAACAAATGTGGATTATGGCGATGATGCTCAAAATCGTTTTCGCAACTGGTTGAAGGAAAAGTATAAAACGATTGATGCTCTGAATGCAGCCTGGGGTACCAATTTCTGGAGTAGTGTATATAGCAATTTTTCAGAAATTAATATTCCACAGCACAAACAGTGGGGAATGAATTTGTATCAGCGTTTAGATCACGGCCGTTTTTGCGACGACGAAACCGCTACTTTCTTAGACGAGCAGGCTAAGGTTATTCGTAAGTTTGCCAACGACGAACAGTGGATCACAACCAATTATATTCCATATTACGATGCACGTTACATTGGTGCAAGTAAAGAGCTCGATTTTATAACTTACACACGCTACATGGTTTATGGTGAACACGAAGGAATTGGACGAAAAGGCTATCGTGTTGGTGAGTATTCGCGCATTGCTATGGCAAACGATTATTTCAGGCCACTTACGCCTATTTATGGTGTAATGGAATTGCAACCTGGACAGGTGAACTGGGGAACTATTAATTCACAACCACTTCCGGGTGCTGTACGTTTATGGCTTTGGCATGTATTTGCCGGAGGAAGCAAGTTTACATGTACCTACCGTTTTCGCGCACCAATTTATGGTTATGAGCAATACCATTACGGCATTGTTGGTCCCGATGGTGTTACGCCAACCCCTGGAGGGCTCGAATATCAGCAGTTTATAGAGGAAGTCGGGCTTTTGCGTGAGAATGTAGCGCTGGGGGAAGTTCCTGAAGAATACACGAAAAGAAAAGCTGCAATACTTTATAACCCAGATAATACAGCAGCTATAAATCAAAATAAGCAAACAAGTGAATGGAATACCGAGCAGCACATATTAAAGTATTACAAAGCATTAAAATCGTTTGGAGCACCGGTTGATTTTATTCGTGATACAATGAGTTTTTCAAGTTATCCGGTGATTGTAGTGCCGGCTTATCAACAGATGAGCCTTGAGCTGATACAGAAACTAACAGATTACGTTGAAAATGGCGGTAATTTGGTTATGTCGAGTCGTACCGGTCATCAAAATGAGCTGGGACATTTGTGGGAAGCCAAACATGCTGAACCGATTTATGAATTAATTGGCGGTGAAATTGAATTTTACGATTTGCTTCGCCCGTATGCTTCTGATACAGTTGTTATGAACAACAAGCAATTTGCCTGGACCAGTTGGGGCGATGTGTTGAACCCGGCAGAGAAGACTGAAAGCTGGGCTGTTTACAGTGGCGATTTTTATACCGGGAAAACGGCAGTGAGTTTCCGTAAGCATAAAAACGGCACCGTGACTTATGTGGGTGCCGACAGCAACATAGGCGATTTGGAGCACGCTGTGCTGGAGAAGGTTTATCGCCGGTTAAATATTCCGGTTGAAAACTATCCCCAGGGAGTTACTGTTGAATATCGCGATGGATTTGGTATTGCCATGAATTATATGGATAAAGATTTCCAGTTTGACCTTCCGAAAAATACTGAAATATTAGTTGGAGATGTTGTTATACCTACAGCAGGTGTTTTGGTGTGGAGGTTGAATTGAAATCTGTGTTTGAGAAATTTATTGAATAGAAAAGCCTGCTAAGCAAATAAATGCTTTAGCAGGCTTTTTAGCTAATGATTAATTGCGTTAATAAGCTATTGTTTTACAATCTTTTTGTTCATTATCCAGTCTTTTGCTATAATGGTGATCATATAAATACCTGATTCAAGTTTATCGAGATTCAAAACAGATTTTTCTCCTGAAATAATAGTATTCAAAACCATTTTACCATCCAAATCAAATATTCTGAGTTCGGCTTTCTCATAATCTTTGGAAATAGATATTGAGAGTGAGGAAGAAACAGGATTTGGATATAATTCGATCTTTTCATCCGTGGCCATTTCTGATGATATCTCAGTGCTGGCAATCTGTATTGAGGCTGATTTGAGGGAAACAAAAACAAGCTCCCATTGCGCATTAGGGTGAGTGCTATTGGCCCATTGCCCGGCTGCATCTCCGTTATTGGTTCGTCCCATACCATCGAGGAATAGGCCTGTTCCTCGATTTTGAATGCGCACATAATTACCATCAAATGATTCGATACTCCATTGGGAATTAACATGAGTAGTATTAGCCCATTGCCCGCAGTCGGCTCCGTTGTTTGTTCGTCCCATGCCATCGAGGAATAAACCGGTACCAACGTTACGCAGCTGATTATAGCCGTCAGTACTAATTATTTCCCATTGTGAATTCACGTGTGTGGTATTGGCCCATTGCCCGGCTGCAGCTCCGTTATTGGTTCGTCCCATACCATCGAGGTATAATCCGGTTGAGCGGTTTTTTATCTGGTAGATGGTGACTCCGGAATTGTCACAACTGCTGCTAACGTTGGCATAGCTGCCCGAACCGGAAACTGACACGCCTGACTCACAACAACCTGACTTAACGCTGCAGTCAGTTCCGTCTTCTATCCAAATACCAATATCAGAACATTCACGAATTTCTGCATAGTTCACATGGCAATTAACAGTAGGTCCTGATTGAACGATGAAAAACCCCCTGCCACAACGATCTGCATAAAGCGTTTGAGTAGTAATGTTACTACATCCGTTTGCATAACGCAAACCGGCATAACCGGATCCCCAGGCACAGTCGTATGCATCTACAGTTTCAATAGTCCCGTTTGAACATTGGTCAAGCAATACACCACAATCACCGGTGTTTCTGGCAGTCATGGTACCTTCTAAGGTTAGGCCGTCAACACTATAAATCTCAAGGCCGTGACCCCCGGTATTTTCAAAGCGACAATCCTTCATATAAACGTTATAGATTGTGTAATCCCATGGATCGCTTGTTCTACTGTCGATACGAATACCAAGCCAGCCAATGTCAATTACTATAACATTTGTAAAGCTTAGGTTACTGGATGCACTACTGCGGATACCATAGCCATCCGATACATTTCTAAGGGTTAAATCGTGGATCTCAAACCCATCATTGCCGTTGTTTAAAATACCAGAACCGGAAAAGCTACAGGTAAAAGTATTGTTATGACACCATAACCTTACGCCAGATGCAGAAACGTTTATAGTGGAGTATAATGTACCACTGGTGATAACATGAATATCGCGGTTTCCAGATCCCATAGCACCTTCAACGGCTACTGCCAAATCTGATGAACTACCACGCTGTACATCAAAGGTTTTCCAGTAATATGTATTACCGGATTCCCATACTTCGTGCTCATAAGCATAAGCATCATTCATGTACATTGCCCCAAAAGACAATAGCAAAATACTGATAAAAATTGTTTTAATTCTTTTCATAGAAATTTGATTTAGTGTTTAGTAATTAGTTGAATGTTAGACTTCGCAATTAATTTAGCCTGCGCAATATATTATAAAATAGTTAATTATAAAATATTTTTATATGATTTTGTTATTTGGCTGTATAGGGAAAGGATAAAGAAGAAGATATAATTATAAGTATAAGCATTAGTTTAACAGCCATAACCTTATAGTTTAAAGAAATGTTACCGAAAGACTTCTAAATGTATTATTTGAATGATTTTTGTGTTCCCCATTTTCAAACAAATTAGGGATAATATTCTTTTAAGACAATGATTTTTGTTAGAAAAAGATGGGGAGAGTGAGGCAGCTGTTTTGCTTCGTAATGAATTTCCCCAAAATTAAAACCTAAAGCTTGTTTTATACTCCGGTACAATTTCAAACCCCTTAATTTCCAAATGGCTGCCCTTATTAAATTCAGGCACATTCTTCAAATCGTTGAGATACGGATAATCGGAATACATCGGGTGAAAAACCAGTACCATTTCCTTCGTTTTTAATTGGGAGGCAAAGCTTTTTAAGCCAATTTCCCATTTGCGTTCCTGGTAAAAATGGTCGGTAATTAACTCTCCATCGATAAATGCCAGTCCCCGGTCTCCAACGTAATC
>JAQICD010000048.1 GCA_027858715.1 Prolixibacteraceae bacterium | reverse complement strand
ATTGGCGCAATCACATAATACATATCCCGTCCCTACAGGACTCATTCACGTTTTGGTGCATCGATTTCTACCCACATTGAATCCCTACGGGATTATTTGGCTGCCTAATGACCAATGACCAATGACCAATGACTACTGCCTGCTGACCTTTTGCCATTTCCCCTGTTTTCCTTATTTTTAAAACAAAAAACAATACCTGCAATGACACCAACCTCGCGCCATGGGAGTAATAGCACGTGCTCGTCTAGCCACTATAGATTTCTTGTAAAGGATTGGGGTTGGATTCAAAATAGCGCGGTAATTTTCCTAGCAAAGTAATTTAATATTTTACACAAACATAATCGTGGGCTAGGGTAGAGCAAATTATAAGTCAATTCTTGGTCAATTCATTTGACGAAGGGCTGTTTTGGTGAGATAAAGCGATAGTTTCCTTGCTTGAAATAGTTCTTCCAAATTCATATTAAGGTATATTTGCCTAAAACATGTATCCATGCACATAAAGACAAGTTTCAAAAAACATACACTCAATTTCATTCGTCCTGCCGGTACTTCGCGCGGTGTTTATACCAGCAAAAACAGTTGGTTCCTGTTTTTATGCAATGGAAACCATACCGGGGTGGGCGAGTGTTCCATTTTAAACGATTTGAGTATTGACGATCGACCCGATTTCGAAGAAAAGCTGCAGCAGGTTTGTAGCGAAATCAATAATGGTACTTTCGATTTTGATGACAAGCTCGAACAGTTTCCGGCCATTCGCTTTGGGCTCGAAACGGCTATGGCCGATCTGAATAATGGCGGCAAACGCATCCTTTTCCCTTCTGCTTTCACCTCGGGTAGCGACGGAATTCGCACCAATGGCCTAATTTGGATGGGCGAAGCCGGTTTTATGCGCCGTCAGGTTGCTCAAAAGCTTGATGCCGGTTTTTCATGTATCAAATTGAAAATTGGTTCGCTGAACTGGAAAACAGAGCGTGAGATGATCGTCGAAATGCGCCGTCAGTTTAAAGCCGGTGAACTTACCATACGTGTTGATGCTAATGGAGCTTATAATACAGAGAACGTACATGGTGTTTTGAACGATTTGGCTGAACTTGATGTGCATTCTATCGAACAGCCCATAAAAGCCGGGCAATGGGAGCAAATGGCTGCCTTGTGCGCTAAAACACCTGTTCCCATTGCGCTCGATGAAGAATTAATTTGTGTTTTGTCGTACGAAGCGAAGCACAAACTTATTGATACAATTAAGCCTCAATATCTGATTCTTAAACCGGGTCTCATTGGGGGATTTTCTTCGGCCAACGAGTGGGTGGAGCTGGCCAACGAGCATTCTGTAGGATGGTGGGCTACTTCGGCTCTCGAATCGAATATCGGGCTTAATGCCATTGCACAGTGGGTATATACAAAAGATGTAAAAATGCCGCAGGGGCTGGGCACTGGGATGCTTTTTTCAAATAATATTGAATCGCCATTAACATTGAGGGGCGAACAATTGTTTTATGATACCGCTGCAAAGTGGGAATTGTAGTATGATGATCGAATGGTGAAGCAAATAAAAATAAACGGGAAAATTCTTAGTGAGGCCGATCTGCTCGAAGCTTTAGAGAATCAATCGTCGCCCGATTGGGAACGGCAGGTTTACAGTTTCATTGTAAACTGGATCGACGATAGCGAAGTGATTGTTCAGAAGACATCGGGAAGCACGGGTACGCCCAAAGAAATAAGATTGAAGAAGAGCACGATGCTTGCCTCAGCGCGTAAAACACTCGAGTATTTCGGGCTTACAAAAAATGATACCGCGTGGCTTTGTTTGCCTGTTGCATATATTGCAGGTAAAATGATGGTTGTGCGTGCAGTTGAAGGCCAGCTTGATCTTATTATCTCACAACCATCATCAACTCTGCAATTGGATGATCAGTTTATTGATTTCACAGCCATGGTTCCCATGCAATTACAGAATTTGATTTCATCAGAATTTGATTTCAGACAAATTAAAAAAATTATTGTTGGTGGTGCAGCGGTTAATTATGGTCTTCGTATAGAAATAGAAAAATTGCCATGCGAAGTGTATGCTACTTACGGAATGACAGAAACAAGCTCTCACATTGCGGTGCAACGCTTAAACGGTACACAACCCGATCAATATTTTCATTTGCTTAGCGGTTTCTCTGTGCAAGTTGATGAAAATTGGTGCTTGCAAATAGAAGCCCCCGGATTTTTTGAAAGTGTTTTACAAACGACTGATGTCGTTGAACTTGTTTCGCCTAAAGCTTTTCGGTGGCTGGGACGCGCCGATAATGTTATTAACTCGGGTGGAATAAAGATATCGCCAGAGCAGCTCGAAAAGGAAATTTCAGCAATTATTAATCGCGAAAATGTTATAACTTCGATTCCCGATAGGCTGCTTGGACAGAAACTCGTTTTGGTTATCGAAGGATCAAAAGAATGTTGCAATGAAAATGCACTGCTTGCAAAAATAGAAAAGCAGATTGGAAAACACATGTCGCCCAAACTTGTTTACTATATTGAGACCTTACCACGCACATCAACAATGAAGGTCGATCGTGCGCAATTGAAAGATGTTTTTTAATAAATCGCATAAAATAGAGTGGGCGTTATTCGATCTTTTATGATTTATGTTGTAATTTTATTTGTGTTTCGTGTTTTATTGTTTCACGTTAAATTAAAATGTCATGAAAAAAATATATGTCATATTGTTTGCACTGATGATTGTCGGTTCAATACGTGCACAGGAACTAACTAAACTTTGGTCGTCACCTAAAACATTCGACGTCCCCGAATCGGTTCTTTACGATGCTCAGTCGGGGCTGGCTTTTGTTTCGTGTTTGGGGCAGGTTCGTAACGAAAAAAACGGTGATGGATACATTGCCCAAATGAATCTCGAAGGGAAAATACTCAACAAAAAGTGGATTGATAATTTGAACGACCCCAAGGGAATGGCCATCAACGATGGAAAACTTTATGTTTCTGATATAGATGAGCTAGTGGTGATTGACATTGAAAGTGGCGAAGTTGAAAAGAAATTTCTGGCTTTTGACGCTTCGTTTCTAAATGATGTTACCTACTGCCAGAACGGTGCGGTGTTTGTTTCCGACTCACACAAGCAACATATTTACGCCTTGCAGGATACAACTTTTGGGCTATGGCTCGAGGACGAACGTTTGCTTGGTGTAAATGGCTTATGGGCCGAGGGTGGTAATCTTTATGCCGGAAATGCATCGGTTTGGGCGATCGACCCTAAAAGCAAAAGCATTGCTGAATTGTTTGGAGGAACAGGGGGCATTGATGGGCTGGAAACTATTGGTAGCCGAAATTTCATTTTTTCAAATTGGGCTGGACGTATCTTTATTTCCGACGGAGGTAAAGTAATTCAGTTGCTCGATACCACCGAAGATGAACTTAATACCGCAGATATTGACTTTGTACCTGGGGAAAATATCGTACTGGTGCCTACTTTTATGGGTAACCGGGTGGATGCGTATCAATTGGAATTAAACGTTGAACAAGATGAAGAATAGTTTCTTTTTGGTGCTTTTCATTATTGCTTTAGCCGGATGCTCGGTGTCGAAAAAAATGGCTTCTGAATCTGTTTCTCTCGAATTGTTAACCGGCACTTATGCAGGCGTTTTGCCTTGTGCCGATTGCGAAGGCATTGAAACATTGTTAACCCTTGGTGCTAACGGAGAGTTTCGTCTGGAAACCCGGTATTTAGGTGTGGATGATGGTGAAAACACTTTTGTTTCTGAAGGATTTTTTAAACAGAGTGATGACGGGAAGCTCATCATACTGAACGTTGAAGGTGAAGACTCACGGTTTAATCAATATATGGTTGACGAAAACCGACTTGTTAAACTTGATTCGGAAGGAAGGCGCATTGAAGGCGAAATGGCAGATATGTATGTGCTTGAGAAGAAGATTGATTTGCTGACGGAAACCAAATTCATGCTTTTACTTCTGGAAGGAAAAGAAATCGATTCCGGGCGGGTGTATTTTACGCTTTCGAACGATGAAAACCGGTTTTATGGCCAGGGGTTCTGTAATTCATTCAATGGCCAGTTTCTTCTGAAGGGACACGATGTGATAAAATTCAACAACCTGGCTTCAACAAAAATGGCCTGTCCTGAGATTGATGCTGAAAACAAGTTTTTTAGCATGCTCAAACAAATTGATTCGTATCGGTTAGAAGGTAAAACCTTGCTGCTAAAAAGTAGTGATAATGTTCGGGCTGTTTTTTCTGCAGAATAAATATATTTCTACTTTTGTTTTCACGCTTGTCCGTTTGTTCGGGCACTAATGTTTTGTTTTTTAAAATCCGCAGGATGAAGCTTTGTTGGCAGCATGCAAAAATTCAGATTCGTACTTCGCTAATACTTGATTCCATAAATATTCAAATTAAACGGAACCGTTGAATATTGCAAATAAAAAAAGGATTTTACCTTTTTACAGATAAAATCCCTTCAACGTTATAATCTTATAATTTTAAATCCACTTCACATAGTTAAAGTCAAAACGGTGTGGAAGGTTTTCGTTTATGGGGAACACCCTTATACCATAGTTGTAACTACCGGGAGTCATAATGGTTAGGTCGGTAGTATAAACTACTGTGTCTCCGTCAGAGCTTTTAGGTTTAAACCCATGAGATTCAATTAGTATATACTTTTCGTCTTGCTTTTCAACCAGAATTACTTCAACACCAATTTCGCTGGTCGATAAACCGTTAAGGTTAATTGTTATTGACGCCGGATGCTTTTCGCCTGTCATATAGGTTTTGGCTATGCCATCATCAATGTTTGTTTCGATAAGCTTAATGCCCTCCCATGCCGAAGCCACTTTATTTTTCCAGATGGTAAGTTCTTTTGCTTGCTCGAAATTATTGTTAAGTAATTTTGCGAAACGTGCAGCTTGTGGTTTGTAAAAACGTTCGATATAATCGTTCAACTGTCGGCGCATTGTAAAGTTAGGAGCAACCTTCGAAATGGTATTTTTTACGTACGAAACCCAGCTATGCGAAATACCGTTTTTATTTTGGTTGTAGTAGGCTGGAATTATTTCCTGTTCAAATATATTGTAGATGGTTTCTGCGTCGAGTTCGTCCTGATATTCCTGCACATCAAACGAGCGTTCGAGCGGAAGTGCCCAGCCTGCATCTGGTTTGTAGCCTTCAACCCACCAACCGTCGAGTACCGAAAAGTGAATAGTGCCGTTCATTACGCCCTTTTCGCCACTTGTACCCGATGCTTCGAGCGGGCGGGTTGGGGTGTTCATCCAGATATCGACTCCTTGTAACATCATTTTAGCAAGGTTCATGTCGTAATTCTGAATAAATAATATTTTACCTATGAATTCAGGCCTCTTTGATATTTCAACAATGTGTTTGATAAGCGCCTGGCCTCCACCATCGGCAGGGTGTGCTTTGCCTGCAAATATGAACTGTACGGGACGCTCGGGGTTGTTTACAATTTTACTCAACCGTTCAAGGTTGTTAAACAGCAGGTCAGCTCTTTTGTATGTGGCAAACCGACGAGCAAAACCAATTGTCAGTGCATTGGGGTTAAGCTTTGTTAAAGCTTCGGTAATAAGTTTTGGATTTTCGTTACGTTTAATCCAATTGTCGGAGAATCGCTGTTTGATATAATCGATAAGCTTTTTCTTCAGTTCTTGCTTTAGCTCAACAATTTCTTCGTCGGGAACTTCGTGTATTTTGTCCCATACCTTAAAACTGCTCTGGCTTTCGGGAAAATCCTGTCCGAAATACTTGCGGTGAAGTTCTTTCCATTCCTTCGCAGCCCATGTAGAATAATGAACTCCGTTTGTTACGTAGCCTATGTGCAGTTCTTCGGCAAAATATCCTGGATACAATCCTTTCAGAATATGTTTACTAACATCGCCGTGTAATTTACTTACGCCGTTAATGTTTTGTGATAGGTTTGCAGCCAGGTAGCTCATATTGAAATGATCTTCGGTGGGATTTGTTTTGCCCAACATAAGAAACTGCTCCCACTTTAATGATATTTTTTCAGGAAAATTGCTAAGGTACTTTTTTAGTAAATCGTTATTGAATGAATCGTGGCCGGCCGGTACAGGCGTATGTGTTGTAAATAATGTTGAAACACGTACCAATTCGCTTGCTTCGTCTAACGATAGGTTATATTCAGCGATATAGTTTTTTAGTCGTTCGAGGGTAATGAATGCAGCATGTCCTTCGTTGCAATGATAAACTTCGGCTTCGACACCAAGTGCTTTTAGAACTTTAATACCACCAAATCCAAGCAGAATTTCTTGTTTCAAACGGTTTTCGTTGTCGCCACCATACAAATGGTGCGTTACATAACGGTCTTCATCGCGATTTTCTTCAAGGTCGGCATCAAGCAGATACAATTTAACACTACCCACATTAACCTGCCAAACCCTGGCTTTCAGGTTACGTCCCGGATATTCAACTTCGATGGTTAACCAGTTGTTGTCAATCAAAACCGGCGATACCGGAATCTTTGCAAATTCTTCGGCTTCGTAATTGGCTATTTGTTCACCATGGTTGTTAAGGGTTTGTTTAAAATAACCATAACGGTAAAGCAATCCAATGCCAGTCATGTTTATTTTCGAATCGCTGGCTTCTTTTAAATAGTCGCCGGCAAGAACACCCAAACCTCCTGAAAAAATTTTTAGGCTGTCGTGCAGCCCGTATTCCATGCTGAAATAGGCAATATTTGTAGTTTTAGTTTTTGCTCTTTCTTCAAGATAGTTATTCATCTCGTTGTAAACCCAATCGAGTTTGTATCTGAACTCATCGTCCTTTTCAAGTTCAATAAAACGATTGTAATTTACTTTGTCGAGCAAAACTATGGGATTGTGCGACGACTCTTCCCATATTTCTTCGTCAATATACTCAAATAACTCACGAGCTTTGGTATTCCAAGTCCACCAAAGGTTTTTCGAGATTTCTTTAAGACTATTCAGACTTTCTGGTATATTTGATTCAACAACCAGTTTTTTCCATGCTGGTGAATTGTTAGCGCTTTTCGTAAAATGTGTCAATTTGTTCTCCATCACTTTCTTGTTTGTTTGATTATACTAGATCTGTTTTCTGTTAATGTGTTTGCTAAAACAGACTTTATCAATCAAATTCATTAATCTGCATACACTGCATTTTCAAACAGCAAAGAGAGTAATAATTTTTGATATTCAGGCATATCGGGATGCCGATTATATAAGAATTCAGTTTAATTTCACGAATGATTATAATATAATTGAGATTACTTTTTTCGTGTTTTAGTATTCGATTTTTTTACAATTTTATTTTTAGTGCTTATCTTCTTTTTCGCAGTCGATTTTTTTACAATTGTTTCAAGCATTTTGATCTTACTATCCTTATCATTTATTTTCTTTTGCAGTAAGGCAATTTGTTGTTCCAACACGCTTTCAGGCACGGTTCGATTGAGTCTGAGCGTGAAGTCGGCCAACACATTCATATAATTAATAAATGCTTCGTAGGGCGAATCGTAAGGGTTGAAATATTTGTGAACTTCGCCATCGGAAAAGAACTTGGTACACATGTAATAAAAGTGATCGCTTATTTGGAGATATTCCCAATCTTTAAGCAACTCGTCTTCGGTGCATTGGGCAACCCTGTCTTTTAACGCATAGAGTTTGTCAAAGGCTTCTTGTTGCAATTCATTACCCATCCATGCCGACAAATCGCGTTCTTCGTCGGCCCACGAAATGGGGTTGGGTACATGTACCGGCGATACGGGCTGCAATAACTTAATGGTTTCTGAAGGCGTTTTGAATTGAATTTCTCCGGATTTGAGAACCTTATCGGGCAAGTCGGATAGGAATGCGAAAATGCCGGTTTCTTTTTTCTGATGCTCGCCAAAGGTTTCGTAATCCATAAACAAGTTGACAACTTCCTCGTTAGTATCTGTGGCTTTTATCCAGTTTACAAATTTTGTTGCAGTGAGTGGATATTCAGACCATGCAGCATTTGAAAAACGGAAAGATATATCGTCGCTTAGTTTATAGTTTCGAAGTAATATTTTAAGTCGTGGATGAATAGCGTTTGTATAAATAAAGTTTGGGCTTTTCCAACCCAAAATGTGTTTCGCTCCCTCGGTAAGCATTCCATTAAATCCCAAATCGTGAATGAATGCTCCAATTTCATCGGAGTATATAAGTTCGGTATTGCGAAATACCTTAGGCGTTTGGTTAAAGTATTTTTGTATTAACTCATCATGTTTTTTTATTTGTTGTTCGAACAATGCTTTATCTTTCAGGGCTGCCAGCGAATGTGAGTAGGTTTCAGATAAAAATTCAACATCTCCGGTTTGCGCAAGTTCTTTAAACGAGTCGATTACTTCGGGGGCATAAAGCTCAAATTGTTCGAGAGCAATGCCCGATAACGAAAAGGCTACTTTAAACTTGCCCTTATGTTTTTTTATGGCTTCGAGTAACACTTTATTAGCAGGAAGATAACAATTGTCGGCAACTTTGCGCAGAATTGTCTCGTTTGAGTAATCGTCGTAATAGTATGAGTCGTTACCGATGTCGAAAAACCGGTAACGGCGAAATCTGAAAGGTTGGTGAAGCTGAAAGTAGAGACATATTGTTTTCATTCGTTTATATTTTAGTTGTTTTTTCTGTTGATTCTTTCATTTGTAGATAGATATCTCTCACATGTTTTGCCGAGTGCTTCCATTGCAGACTGTCAACTTCGGTGCGGGCATTCTTTTTAAATGTTTTAGCCAGTGCCGGGTATTTTATGATGGCGTGTATGGCGTCGGCCATGGCATTGATGTCCCAAAAATCAATTTTGATAGCGTGATTTAGAATTTCTGATACGCCCGACTGTTTAGAGATAATAACAGGTACGTCACTCTGCATGGCTTCGAGGGGCGATATACCAAAGGGTTCCGAAATGGATGGCATTACATATACATCGCTTAGCTTGAACATTTGAAAAACATCGTTTCCGTGAAGAAAACCGGTAAAGTGAAAATGGTCTGATATTCCAAGCTGGGCAGCACGCCTAACCATGGCGTTCATCATGTCGCCACTGCCGGCCATAACAAAACGTACATTTTTGGTTCGCAGCAAAACCTGGTAAGCTGCTTCGACAAAATATTCAGGGCCTTTTTGCATCGTAATGCGCCCCAAAAAGGTAACTATCTTTTCGTCAATTCCTTTTTTCAGTATTAATTTTTCGGTGTGTTCAATGGGTTCAACAGCGTTGTAAACTGTTTCGACTTTCTCGGGCGAAACGCCGTATTTTTCGATAACTATATTTCGCGTCATGTTACTTACGGTAATAATCTTATCTGCCACTTCCATGCCTTCGCGTTCAATGGCATAAACTTTTGGGTTTACACTTCCTCCGCTACGGTCGAAATCGGTTGCATGTACGTGTATTATCAACGGTTTTCCCGATGCTTTTTTTGCAGCTATTCCGGCCGGATATGCCAGCCAGTCGTGAGCATGAATCAAGTCAAACTCATTTTCGCTGGCAATCGATTCGGCAACTATTGCATAGTTGTATATTTCGTTAATAAGATTTGACCCGTATTTCCCGCTAAATATTATACGTCCATTATCGTCGGTTTCAATAAACTGCGATTTTTTAGAGATTTTGGCACTTGTAAGTTTCCAAAATTCATCTGGATCGGTGTAGGGTATTATTTTTGAATCAACTTCGTAATAGTCGATTTTTTGTTGGGTATTGGTAAACCTAATTTTCTTTTTTGTGACAGGAACATCTCCAGCGCCAATTAGCTTAATGGTGCTTTGGTTTTCATCTCCATAAGCCTTGGGAACAACAAACAAAACTTCAAGGTCTTTAAATGTTGATAGCCCCCTTGTTAGTCCGTAGCAGGCTGTTCCCAATCCTCCTGATATATGTGGCGGAAATTCCCAGCCAAACATTAATATCTTCATTTGTTTAAGTTTATATAGTCAATATGTTAGTTCAGTACTGAACCTCGCAGTTTGTAATTTTTGATGATGACATTTTATGCCGGTATCATTGTCGTTATATCTCTTATTCAAGATAATTTTCTATCATAAAATGAGCTCTTATTATTTCACCGATATTCCAGGCCTGGGAAATAGCTCCCCTGCCTTCGTATGGTGGGTTTCCACTGTAAAGTTCAGAAATTGAGCCGATACACCCCTTTGTCATTTCTTCTTCAAAATCTTCCATTATTTTTTTAACAAAAGAAACACCACTTTGTTGGTGAATTTTCAGATAGCCCTCAATAAAAAAGCCTATCAGCCAGGGGTGCACTGTGCCTTGATGTGTGGCTTCTTCGCGTTTAACTTCATTTCCATCGTATTTCCCTTCGTATTTTGGATTTTTTGGAGAAAGTGTTCTGAGTCCTCTGGGGGTAAGCAGGTCATTTTGAGCCAGACTTAATATGCTTTTTTTCATTTCTTTTGTTAGTGGCGAATAGTCCATTGCTGCTGCAATTACCTGGTTGGGGCGCACATCGTGGTTACATTCTCCTTCGCAACAATAATCGGCCAAATATTGTCTTTGGCCGTCCCAGAATGTATTTATGAATGATTTTTCTGCTTTTTGCGCAATGGGCATCCATTCATCAACGAATTTTTTATCGTCGGCTTTTTCGGCCAGCTCAAGTGTAAACATGATTGCGTTGTACCACAATGCATTTATTTCAACTGCCATTCCATAGCGAGGAGTCACAGGCTTGCCGTTGGTGTAAGCATTCATCCATGTTAATGCAACGCCTTCGTGGTAAGCGCTTATTAAACCATTATCCTGCATTTTAATGTTGAAGTCGGTTCCGTTTTTATAAGCATTCAAAATGGATAAAAAGGTTTTTTTGTAGGTTTTCCAAACATTATCTGAGCCGCCCAGATCGCTTGTGAGCTTCTGTATGGTCCAGAATAACCACAGTGGAGAATCGGCTGCGGCATGGTTGCTGTCAAATCTGCCCCATTTTATTGGGAATAAACCATCTTTTAGCCTTGCTATATTTGTTCTTAAAATGCGCTTAATCAGTGTTGGGTCGTCCATTGCGTACGACAAGCCGGGCAGTGCAATAAAGGTTTGATTTATTCGTCCGTTGTACCATGGGAAACCAGCTATTATGTCGGTAAATTTATTGGTTTTTACAAATAGTTGCTCAGCTGAGTTTTGCAAACAACCAAAAAATGAATTCCGGGTTGTTTTCTTTTTAAGCTCAGCGTTGAACTTGCGTTGAAACTGACGAGTTGATGCTTCGAACGTAGCGCCAGAAAAAATGATACTTTCGCCTTTCTTTATTTCAGTTTCGAAATATCCGGGTACGTATAAATCTTCGAGATAGTTGTAGCCACGGTTTTTTTCTTTATAATATTCAATGTCGTAATACCAGTCGGGATTGGCAACATATTCGGTTTTTTTTGTAAGTTGAAGATGTAAATCAGGATAACCTTCGTACATCTTGATTTTTATGCCATTTTCAACTGGGGTGTATTTTGTGTTGGCGTATAGATTGCTTCTGCTTAGCTCGTGCATATTCCTGAATGCTAAAAATGGCTTTAGCTTCAGTTTTGTGGGTGAATGCGCATCAACCAGGGTATAACGAATTAACACCTGTTCTGTTTGCTCAACAAGCAGCGTTTCCATTGTTAATACCACACCGCCAATCCGGTACGTAATAACGGGTATCAAATCACTTTCAAAATCACGAATGTATTTATGTCCTTTGGGTTCGTAGTTTTCTCCCTGGTATTTGTGTATTCCCAGATTGAATTCGGAGCCATGTTGAATAATAGTTGCATCGAGCGACGATAGTAAAACGTGTTTTCCTCCATCTAAAGTGTAGTTTGGACACACAAGAAGCCCGTGATATTTTCGGGTATTGCAACCCGATAGTGATGAACAGCTGTATGTGCCGGCTCTATTTGAGTGCAATATTTCACGCTGAAGAGAGTATTCGAGATTTACGAGTTCTTTTTTATCAAATTTTAAATAGCTCATTGTTTAACAGTAAATAAGGTTAATTGTGAAGCTGAATGTCGCTTCAATGCTTGTTTTTCAACTGATTTATGTATTCTTTTTCAGTATGTAAGTTAATAAAAGGATGTGTAATTTCAAGTTTTTCAATTTTTTTTAATATCGTTTCAGTAAATTTTTTTATTTCTGATTTATTGTTGTGTAAAACCCTGTGCGACGTTGCTTTTGTGATTTTGTCAATTGCTTCTGCCAATTGTAAAGTTGTGGAGTTGAAAAATGTTTGCTTAAAGATATCGTATATGTATATTTTTGCAGTATCAGAAATATGAGCCATGTCTTCGGCATAAAACCGATAGTCCCGGAGCTCGTCGTTAACTATTTCATATGATGGAAAATAATACAGCTTATCAGGGTGTCTTTTGACAATTTCATCGATGGCCAATAATAAGGTAGCTTTACTGAGCTGATTTCCGTGTGCGCCGTCTTTTAGATGTTTTACCGGACTAACTGTAAAAATAATTCTTACATCGGGGTTAAAAGCATACAGCTTGTTTAGTGTGTTATTCCATTGACTTGTGATATCTTCAACTCTAAGTCTTTCACGGGTAAAAACCGATGCCGGAAGCTTATGGCAATTGGCTACAATTTTATGATTATCAGTATGGTGATATGTCCATGAAGTACCAAAGGTAACGAAAATATAGTTGGTGCTTTTTAGAAATGCATGAGTGTTTTCAATGGTTTTATTTGCGTTACTTAAAAGGTCATCTTTATTGGCCTGTGAAAAGCTGCCGTGAAAATCAAACGAATGCCAGAGATTGTTGTGGTATATCAGTTCTTCTTCAATGATAGGTGTTAATGTGAGGCAACGTTTTATTGCTTCGTTGATTGATGCGGGGTTATAAAGAACACCAAATGGGTTAAGCAAAGTGTCAAATTTATTATCGTGTAAAATTTTCCCAATGTTGTCCGAAAAACACGAGCCAATCATTAAAACCTTCGATTGGTGTGAAATTCTGAATGACGGTTTTTCGAAATTCACTTTAGTAGTTAGTTGAATGCTCATTTTTAATTGTGTTTTGTTAGATAAATTTGGTTTTGAATATACTTCTTTTAAAAGATTTAATAAATCATCGTTGTTAAAAAATTGTCGGTGATTGTTTATTAAATTGTTATTTACAATATGATAACTTTTTCTTTTATCCTGAATGTCCGTATTGTTCATTACAAACAAATACATTTGCAAAAAAATAAATGTATGATTGATACACATTCACATATTTATTCAGAAGAATTTAACGGAGAAGTTAACGATGTTGTTATGCGTGCATTTGATGCCGGAGTAGAAAAAATATTACTGCCCAACATCGACAGTTCTTCTATAAAAATGATGATGGATATATCAGCGCGTTTTCCCGGTTTCTTGTTCCCGATGATGGGTATTCATCCAACGTCGGTAAAAGAAGACTACGAAGAAGAGCTGGAGGTGATGAATTATTGGCTTCGTAAAGAAAAATTCTTTGGAATTGGGGAAATAGGTATCGATTTTTACTGGGACAACACTTTTCGTGAAGAACAGGAGACTGTTTTCAGAACACAGTTGCAGCTGGCAAAAGAATATAATTTGCCGGTATCTATTCATACACGCGATTCATTTGATGCAGCTTTCCGGATTCTGGAGGAGGAAAGTCGGAATGGCTCGTTAAGTGGCGTATTTCATTGTTTTACAGGCACAGTTGAGCAGGCGCAGATGATTTTGGATAAAGGTTTTAAAATTGGTGTAGGCGGCATTGTTACATTTAAAAATGCAGGCATTGATAAAATGATTGCTCAACTGTCTCCTCAAGATATATTAATCGAAACCGATTCACCATACCTTGCTCCCACACCCATGAGGGGCAAACGAAATGAGAGTTCTTACCTGGGTTTCATTGTTAAAAAACTTGCTGAAATTTTTAATAGTTCAGAAGAGGAAATTGCGAAAATTACTTCGCGAACAGCCCAAGAAATATTCCGCATTTAGTAACTGTTTAAGTTTTATCCTTCGGGATGTTTTTACGTCTTGAGCCCTTATACTTCGTCAATTTTGACTTGTCTAAGAACTCAACACATTAAAAATATCTTCCAAAAACAAAATTTAAACAGATCTTAGTTTTTTGTACTAAAAGACGTATTATTTTTCTGATATTTTCATAGCCTAAAATCAAAAGTTGTACATTTGACGTTAGTTTCTGGCAATACTATAATTTAATGCAATCATCTATTTTAATAATTTATACTGGTGGTACTATTGGGATGGTTCAACGTCCCGAAGACGAATCACTCTCTCCTGTTAATTTTGACGAATTGTCGGAAGAGGTTCCTATGCTGAACAAATTTGGTTTTTCAATCGACTCTGTTTCATTTGAGCCGGTACTCGATTCTTCAAATATAACTCCTGAGATATGGTATAAGCTTGCTAATATTATCGAAATCAATTATCAGAAGTATGATGGATTTGTAGTTTTGCATGGCACCGACACAATGGCTTATACGGCATCGGCTTTAAGTTTTATGGTTGAGAATTTAGATAAGCCAATTGTTTTTACGGGAGCACAATTACCTATTGGAACCTTGCGTACAGATGGAAAAGAAAACCTGATAACAGCAGTTGAAATAGCAGCAGCCAATAAATTTGGTAAGGCAATAATTCCAGAGGTTTGTGTTTATTTTAATTCCAAACTGTACAGGGGAAACCGTACATCAAAAATTGATTCTCAGCAGTTTCGGGCTTTCGATTCAAAAAATTATCCGCCTTTGGCAAAGGCGGGCGTTGAAATTACATACAATACCGAATTTGTAAACTACACTACTAATAAAGGTATTTTCACCGTAAACTATGACCTTAATGCTAATGTTGTACTTCTGAAAATATTCCCGGGGATTCAAAAAAATGTGCTTGAATCAATCATTGGTATTGAAGGATTGCAGGGTATTGTTCTTGAATCATACGGTTCGGGGAATGTTCCACATTTCGATTGGTTTACACAATTATTTAAAACTGCGATAGATAAGGGTATTGTAGTGTTAAATATTAGTCAGTGTGCCGGTGGAAAAGTTCAATTGGGGCGATATGAGACAAGTATTGATATGAAAAAAATTGGAGTGGTAAGCGGTTACGATATGACTACAGAAGCTGCAATTACAAAATTGATGTTTTTATTGGGGCAGAATCTTTTAAAAGAAGAGGTAATAAAATACTTAGGGCAAAACCTAAAAGGAGAAATAACAGCATAGTTTTGTTTATTCTTCAATTTTTTTTGTATTTTTCGCCCCTCAAAATTGCTTTGGTATAGAAGCTGTTTACAGCTTTATGTGTTTATCAGAGAGTTGTGGGAGTGTTTGTTTTTCCGTTCTGCATAGTGAAGACGGATTTTATAGGTAATCGAGCTTTTTTAAATTTTTATGACGTAATTGAAATGTTTTATAACATATTTGATGAAAATTGATAAAAAATGCACGATTTTTGGAGAGGTGCAGGAGTGGCTTAACTGGCACGCCTGGAAAGCGTGTGTACCCGGAAGGGTACCGAGGGTTCGAATCCCTCTCTCTCCGCATAAAAATGAATAGTTTTTTTATAAATAAAATAAATCAGAATAATTGTTGAATAAATTAAAAATCATCATGAAAAAATTATTTGCGTTAATAGCTGTTCTTACGATATTCACACTTGGGATGTCGGTAAATGTTATTGCTCAGGATCAGGCTGAAGTTGCTACCGAAGAAGTAGCTGAAGCTGCTGACACAACTGCTGTTGATTTATATGAAGATCCGATTGAAGAGGAAGCTCTCGCTGAAGAAAACGGTAATTCACTTCACAGTCAGTTGAAACAGAAATTTATTGAAGGTGGACCTACCTTCATGTCATTCGTTTTAATTGCCTTAATTTTAGGTCTGGCACTGGCAATTGAGCGTATTATTTACTTAAACCTTGCTACAACAAACACCAAGAAATTGCTGGCAAATGTTGAAGATGCACTGGCAAGTGGTGGCGTAGAAGAGGCTAAAGAAGTTTGCCGAAATACACGAGGGCCAGTTGCAAGTATTTTTTACCAGGGGCTCGACCGTTATGATGAAGGTACTGATGTAGTGGAAAAATCAGTTGTGTCTTATGGTAGTGTACAAGCAGGTTTACTTGAAAAAGGTTTAAGCTGGATTGCGTTGTTTATTGCTTTGGCTCCTATGCTTGGATTCTTGGGAACTGTAATTGGTATGATCGATGCTTTTGACGCTATTGAAGTTGCTGGCGATATTAGTCCGTCGTTGGTAGCAGGTGGTATTAAAGTGGCCTTGATTACTACAGTAACTGGTCTTATTGTTGCAATTATCTTGCAAATCTTTTACAACTATTGTATTTCTAAAATCGATAGCATTGTAAATAGCATGGAAGATGCTTCGATTTCGTTACTCGACATGATTGTTAAACAAGACGCTAAAAAATAGAAAAACCAATGGATAAAAAAGGTAAAATAACATCAATAATTCTTTGGGTTTTGATGATTGTATCGATAGTACTTTTTGCCTATATGGTTGTATCTATCGACGATGAATCAAATCCTGGAGCAAAAGCAGTACAAGCCATTACTTTAAATTTGAATTGGGCATCTGTATTGTTTCTTATTGCAGGGGCATCTGCTCTTATATTTGCTGTAATCCAAATTTTGGGAGATAAAGCAAAAATAATCAGCACTGTTATAGCTCTGTTTTTATTAGCAGCAGTTGTAGCGGTAGCATATTCATTGGCATCAAGCGAAATTCCAAACTTTTTTGGAGTTGATAAATTTTTAGCCGATGGTACGCTTAACGAAACCATCTCACGTTGGGTGGGAACCGGTTTATACGTTGTATATATCTTGTTTGGCGGGGCAATTCTGTCAATTGCAGGTTTTGGTGCAGCTAATGTTTTTAAACGTTCTTGATGTTTTGTAACATCTAAAAAATTGTAAATTATGCCAAGGAAATTACCCGAATATAATGCTTCGTCATTGGCCGATATCGCTTTCATGTTGCTGATTTTCTTCCTGGTAACAACTACCATGGATATTGATAGCGGACTTGAAAGGCGATTGCCTCAATGGGTTGACCCCGATGATATTGAGGATACTCCGCCAATTAAAGAGCGTAACGTTTTTGTTGTACTCGTTGACCGTAATAATCGATTACTTGTTGAGGGTGAATTAACACGGGTAGAAGACTTAAAGGAAAAAACCAAAGAATTTCTTACAAACCCGTCGGATAATGCTAATCTTCCTGAAAAAGAAATCAAGGAGATACCATTTTTCGGCCCTTACCAAGTGTTAACAAAAAGTGCGGTTGTTTCGTTGCAAAACGATGTGGGAACCACTTATGGAACTTATATCTCTGTGCAAAACGAATTAATTGCCGCTATTAATGAGTTGCGTGAGGATTTGTCTAAGAGAAAATTTGGAAAATCATACAATGATCTTAATACAGATCAGCAGGATGCCATTAAGGAAATTTACCCGCAGAAGATATCAGAAGCAGAACCCAAAAAGATAGGAGGACGATAGTATGTCAAAATTTAGAAAAGACGATAAAAAAGAAACTCCTGGAATTTCGACTTCGGCATTGCCTGATATCGTGTTTATGTTGTTGTTCTTCTTCATGGTTTCAACAACCATGCGCGAAACAACACTAAAAGTTAGTATTACATTGCCAAAGGCTACTGAAATATCAAAGCTCGAAAAGAAATCACTTGTGAGCTACATATATGTAGGACCTCCTACTAATCAGTATGTTTCGCAGTTGGGTAACGAACCGCGTATCCAACTAGACGATCAGTTTTCCAATGTTAATGATATCATCGATTTTATCGAATCGGAGCGTCAGGCACGCGAGGAGCAGGAGCGCAAGCAAATGATTACCTCACTGAAAGTTGATGAATACACAAAAATGGGAATTGTTACTAAGATTAAGCAGGAATTGCGAAAGGCAGCAGCGCTCCACATTAATTATTCAACACTAAAAGGAGTAGAACGTTAATTTGTTTTACCAATAGAACAATATATAAAGGGCAATCATTTTTGATTGCCCTTTATATTTACCGTATTTTTTTGAACCCGATGCGTTTTAATACAAAAGCCGAACGCGATGGAATATAAAGCTTTAGATAATGCTGCGATGTGTTTGAAGGAATTGTATAATATGTAATTCTTTCGTCAATTCGGTTGAAGCCACCCAAATATCCCGAGTCGGTATTTAATGCAACTTTAAATTTATTTGCTTCCATTGGAATGCCATAATCGGTAAACGATTGAGTGGGATTAAAATTGAAAATGAACAAATAGTTGCCTCTTGAATATGCCAGAACTTGATCGGCTTTATTCTCCCATATTTTCCATATTTCCGGTATTGAGAGCAAGTCCGATTCTGCAATAAGCTGAATCATTTCTTTATCAAAATCTTTCAACCAGTGATATTTGAGTTCGGTATTATCGGCAATGCTCCAAAGCCTTCGTGCATGTTTATACGACCAGTTATTGCCTTCTCTCGGGAAATCAATCCATTCAGGGTGTCCGAATTCGTTGCCCATAAAGTTAAGATAAGCACCACCAGCACAGCTGGCAGTTATCAGGCGTATCATTTTATGGAGTGCCATGCCCCTGTCAACATCAAGGTTGGGTTGATCTTTGCGCATGCTGTAATACATTTCTTTGTCAATAAGCCTGAAAATTATGGTCTTGTCGCCCACCAAGGCCTGATCGTGACTTTCGGCGTAACTTACCACCTTTTCATCATCGCGATGAGCGGTCATGTTATGAAAAATCTCTCCAACTTCCCAGTCTTCGTCTTTTCGTTCTTTTATGGTTTTTATCCAGTAGTCGGGAACACCCATGCTCATGCGACAATCAAAACCTAATCCTCCGTCGTTAATTGGAGCCGCAAGGCCGGGCAAACCGCTTACATCTTCTGCAATAGATAAAGCATTGCTGTTTATGCTATGAATAAGCTTATTCGCCATAATGAAATATGATATGGCTTCATAATCAAGATTTGGAGTGAAATAATCGTCATAGCCATTAAAGGCTTTTTCCAAACCATGGTCGAGATACAACATGCTGGTTACGCCATCGAAACGGAAACCATCAAATTTGTATTCCTCGAGCCAGTATTTCAGGTTCGACAGTAAAAAATGTAATACTTCGCCTTTGCTGTAGTTAAAGCAATATGAACCCCATGCAGGATGCAATCCTCTGTCACCATCATGGAAAAACTGATATTGGGTACCATCGTAGCGTCCTAAACCTTCAACTTCGTTTTTTACGGCATGAGAGTGTATGAGATCCATAATTACGGCAATACCCATGCTGTGTGCTTCGTCGATAAGTGCTTTGAGTTCTTCGGGAGTTCCAAAACGCGAAGAAACAGCAAAAAAGCTTGATACTTGATATCCGAAACTCCCATAATAAGGATGTTCGGGTATGGCCATAAATTGAATGACATTGTAGCCGGCATCTTTTATTCGTGGAAGTATTTCTTTCCTGAACGAGTTGAAGGTGTGTACTTTTTCTTCCTCGCCCGACATGCCAATATGTGCTTCATAAATTAATGGTGCTTTTTGGGCACGTTTGAAATTTGGTATTTTCCATTTGTGTGATACCGGCGGCTCCCAAACCTGGGCATTGAAAATATTTGTTTCGGAGTCTTGAATAACTCTTATAGCCCATGCCGGAATCCGCTTACCTTCGCCACCGTTCCATTCAATTTGCAAGGCATACAAATCTTTGTGTGCGAGTTGTTGCTCTTTGAGGCATAACTCCCAAACACCATCAGGCAGTTGGCTAAATGCATAATCGGGATGTTTGCTCCAATTGTTAAAAGCTCCGGTTAAATATATTATGGTTGCATTGGGCGCCCATTCCCTAATGTACCATTTTCCTTTTTCTTTATGAATTCCGAAATAGTGATGACCCATGGCAAAATCAGCCAGGGAAGCATCTCCGGTAAGTTCTTTTTCTTTTTCAATGGCTAAATTGTGCCATGCAATTATTGATTCGGAATAAGGTTTAAGCCAGGGGTCATTCTCAATTAATCGTAAGTTCATCATAAGTGTTTATTATTTTACTAAATTATGAAAATCTTTCGACTTAAGAGTGACACATGGTTTAAACTTCAACCAATACTTTTAGTATTGCTCAAGTTGTCGGATTACTTTATGAAGATCCTCTGGAGTGTCTATGCCAATATTAATTTCATCGGAATGGGCTACCTTAATCCGGTATCCGTTTTCAAGCCAGCGCAATTGTTCAAGCCTTTCAGCCATTTCGAGCGGGGTTTGTTTTAGCTTGGTTAAGGCTTCGAGTGTATGTGCACGGTATGCGTAAAGCCCCAGGTGTAATCTGTAATTATGATTTTCGATCCAGTTGTTTTTTTCGTTATCGCGCTGAAAGGGTATGGTATGCCTGCTAAAATACATCGCGTGGTTGTTGAGGTCGCATACCATTTTAACCTTATTGCTGTCGAACAGCATTTCGGAGCTTGTAATTGTTGTCGAAAGTGTTGCGATGTCCGTTTGGTCATCATCGAAACAGTCCAGCAAATTTTTTATTTGTTCTTCTTTGAAAAAAGGTTCGTCGCCTTGTATATTTACTACAATATCAAAATCAATTAATTTTTTTATTTCTTCAGCAGCTTCAGCGCATCTGTCGGTTCCACTCTGGTGGTCGGGCGAAGTCATTACGACATTTCCACCAAACGATTCTACTACATTGGCGATGCGATGGTCGTCGGTAGCAACTGCGGCATAATTAAATAGTGTTTTACTGCGTTCATATACATGTTGCACCATCGGTTTGTTGCCAATAAGGGCAAGCGGCTTTCCCGGGAAACGGGTCGATGCATAACGGGCTGGTATTATGGCAATGGCTCTCATTCGTCTAAATTATTTGGTACTACAAATATAATGAAATGTACAGATCAGGAAGACGTGTAGTGTGAGTATTTAAATTGAAGGAATTTTGCAAATTTTAATCATTCAAATATTATAAACAGAAAGGTAAAATTGTAACTTTGTCAGTTAAATCGGAAATAATTGCATAAACACAAGTAGCGTGTAATGGTAGATATACAAGATATTAAACAAAGATTTGGTATTATTGGTAATTCTATTGCTCTGAACCGGGCAATTGAAGTTGCGGTACAGGTCGCACCAACCGATTTGTCGGTTCTGGTTACTGGCGAAAGCGGTGTTGGTAAGGAAGTTTTCCCCCAGATTATCCATCAGTTCTCAGCCCGTAAACATGGAAAATATATTGCCGTAAACTGCGGAGCAATCCCCGAGGGTACTATTGATTCAGAGTTGTTTGGCCACCTGAAAGGTTCTTTTACAGGTGCATTATCCGACCGGAAAGGATACTTCGAAGTTGCAGACGGAGGGACAATATTTTTGGATGAGGTGGGTGAATTGCCACTTGCCACACAGGTGCGTCTTTTGAGGGTACTCGAAGCCGGTGAATTTATTAAAGTTGGTTCATCGCAGGTATTGAAAACAAATGTCAGGGTGGTTGCTGCCACCAATATTGATATTCGGAAGGCGATAAGCGAAGGAAAGTTTCGCGAAGATCTGTTTTACCGATTAAATACAGTTCCGATTATGGTGCCTCCACTTCGGGATCGAAAGGAAGATATTAATCTCCTGTTCAGGAAATTTGCACACGATTTTGCCGAACGCTACCGGATGCCAACCATAAGGCTCGACGATGATGCAAAGCATGTGTTGAATTCTTTTCAATGGCCGGGTAATATCAGGCAGTTGAAGAACACTGCGGAGCAGATTTCGGTAATTGAAGAACAAAGGATTATCGATGGAGCTACTATGCGTGGTTATTTGCCACATTTTCACGAACACCAGCTGCCTGCAATTTATAAACATGTCGATGAAAATACTTTTGCATCCGAGCGTGAAATTCTTTACAAGGTGCTGTTCGATATGAAAAAGGATATGACCGATTTGAAAAAACTTGTTTTCGACCTGATGCAAAACAATAGTTCCGACAGCCAGGTTAAAACCGACAACGCGCGAATAATCAGCAAACTGTATGCAGAGGATAAAGATGAAATAAATGTTGATGACCTGACCCATACGGCTGAAGAATATTCGAATGTACCTGCTGTGCATGCATCAAAAATTGACGATTCGCACCATATTGAAGATACCGAAGAATATGTTGAAGAATCGCTTTCGCTTGAAAAAAACGAAAAAGATTTGATTGAAAAGGCTCTCGAAAAATACAATGGAAAACGGAAGAATGCAGCAACGGAATTGGGAATATCAGAACGTACACTCTATCGGAAAATTAAAGAGTATGACATTAGGTAGAAAATAACTTAAACCAATATGAAACAGAAAAACCTCATTGTAATTTTACTACTATTCGTATTGGGCGCCTGCTCAATAAAATATTCCTTTACCGGGGCATCAATTTCTCCCCTGGTAAAAACATATACCATTTACGATTTTCCAAACAGGGCACGGATGATTAATCCTACACTAAGTGATTACTTTGTTGAACAGCTCAGCGATAAATTTACTCGTCAAACAAGTCTCGACTATCAGAACGACGGAGGAGATCTCGAATTTGAGGGTACGATAACCGGATATGATATTCAACCAATATCAGTTCAGGAAGGAGATGTAACAGCACTTAACAGGTTAACCATACAAATTAAAGTTACTTTTAGAAATAATCAGGATCCTGAACAGGATTTTGAAACCGAATTTTCGGCTTACGACGATTTTAGCAGTGAGTTTAACATTTCCGATGTTGAAGATGAATTGGTTGAGGCTATCGTAAAGCAAATTATCGATGAGATTTATAACAAATCAGTAGCAAATTGGTAAAATAGTGACAGCAGAACAGTTTATAACATATTTAGAGCATCCTGAACTTTTGAATGAAGAATCAGTTGGATATCTGGGAGAAATGATTGATGAACATCCATATTTCCCGGCTGCCCGCATATTGTATCTGCGAAATCTAAAAAATATTGACAGTTATAAATTTGACGCGGAGCTTCAGAAACATGCTGTTTTTATTCCCGACCGTAAGGTTTTGTATTCCTTCATTAATCACATCGGATTTGGAAAAACAATATCAGGTGAAATAGATGCTTCTGTTTATATTGAAAAAAGCAGGTTAAGTAATGATGACGATGCTCTTTCAAAAACTATATCTCATAACTCTGCTATATTTGATGTTGAAAAAGAATATGGTGAAGTTCAGATTGAAACAAAAGAGACAAAAGAAACAAACCTGATTGACCGCTTTATAATGACGAATCCGACTCTGATTCCGAATGAGAAACCTGTTATGAAAGCCAGCAGCAAAAAGCGAACTGAAAAAAATCCGTTGGACGAAGGTTTGATAACCCAAACACTGGCAGATATTTACGAAAAACAAGGACTTTATTACGAAGCATTGAATGCTTATGAAAAATTAAGTTTGAAATTTCCGGAAAAAAATAGTTACTTTGCCAGTCGAATTGAAAAAATTAAAAATTTAATATCTAAAGAATCATAAAATGTATACGCTTGCAATTGTACTCATCTTTATTGTTTGCCTCTTGTTAGTGCTGGCAGTGCTGGTGCAAAATTCAAAAGGTGGAGGTTTGGCCTCAAGTTTCTCAAGCAATAACCAAATAATGGGCGTACGTCGTACAACCGACTTTTTGGAAAAAGCTACATGGTATTTGGCTGGTGCTCTTTTATTTTTGTGTATTTTCGCAAGTTCTACAATAGACCGTCAGGAAATACAACAAGACTCAGTTATTGGGGAGCAAATCCAAAATGCTGTTGACCCTAACGCTGTACCTAATTTCCCAACTTCTCCGCAAGACGTTGAGTCGGCTGGAGGTGAAGAAATGCCACAGCCTGTTGAGGAATAATCAAATTATTGATAATATTGAAATGTCAGCTTCGGTAAGCTGACATTTTTTTTGCTCAAAATTTAAGAAAACATGACTCTTTAACTAAAGTGGTGACATTCTGTCGGTGTGTTGTTCGCGACATTTAACGATCAGGAATACAGTATTTTGTGCGCTTGGTATTTTTTGAGACAGATTTTTGCATAAACAAGTATAACACATTTTGGCAGAATTTATATTTGGCACAAATTCTGATTAAGTGAAAGCCGTCAATTTGAATTAATAACTTTAAAATAGAAAAGAAATGTCAGAATTAAAAGGTAGAATACTTGCAGGGAAAGTCCTGGTAGAGCAAATGCCTGCTGAAGAGAAAACAGCCAGTGGTATTATTATTCCCGATTCGGCTAAAGAAAAGCCACAAGTTGCTAAAGTAGTAATGGTTGGTGAGTCGAAAAAAGATGAACCGATGGAAGTAAAAGTAGGCGATACTGTTTATTATGGCAAGTATGCCGGTACTGAACTCAATATCGATGGTTCAGATTATCTGTTAATTTCACAAAGCGATGTATTGTACATTGCATAAATTCAAAACATTCAAAATATTTAAGATATGGCAAAAGAAATGAAGTTCAATATCGAAGCACGCGATTTATTGAAGACTGGTGTTGACAAATTAGCCGATGCAGTAAAAGTAACACTAGGCCCTAAAGGACGAAATGTAATTATCGACAAAAAATTTGGTGCTCCTCAAATTACCAAAGATGGTGTGACTGTAGCCAAAGAAATTGAGCTATCCGATTCATTCGAAAACATGGGTGCTCAAATGGTTAAAGAAGTAGCCTCTAAGACCGGAGACGATGCTGGTGATGGTACTACAACTGCTACTGTGCTTGCACAATCAATTATAAATGTAGGTTTAAAGAATGTTACAGCCGGTGCTAATCCGATGGATTTGAAGCGAGGCATTGATAAAGCTGTAGCCAAGGTGATTGCAAACATTAAAGAGCAAGCTGAAAATGTTGGCGACGACTTTAGTAAAATTGAGCAGGTAGCCCGTATTTCAGCAAACGGCGACGAAACTATTGGTAAGCTTATCGCTCAGGCAATGGAGAAAGTTAATAAAGAAGGGGTTATTACTGTTGAAGAAGCAAAGGGTACTGATACTACTGTTGAGGTTGTTGAAGGTATGCAATTCGATCGCGGTTACATTTCTCCTTATTTTATTACCGATACCGAAAAAATGGAGGCCGACCTTTCGAGTCCGATGATTCTTATTTACGATAAGAAAATCAGTGCCATTCAGGATATCCTTCCTATATTGGAGCAAACGGCCAAAGCCGGACGTCCGTTGATGATTATTGCCGAAGATGTTGATGGAACTGCATTGAGTGGGCTAGTTGTTAACAAACTTCAGGGAACCATTAAAGTATGTGCTGTTAAAGCTCCTGGATTTGGTGACCGTCGTAAGGAAATGCTCGAAGATATTGCCGTACTGACCGGCGGAACAGTTGTTACCGAAGAAAAAGGTATGAAACTGGAAGATGTAACTGTTGAAATGTTAGGTGAAGCTGAAAAGATTTCGGTTGATAAAGAAAATACGACAATTGTTGCCGGTAAAGGTGAGCAGCAATTGATTGATGCACGAGTTAGTCAAATCAAAAAGCAAATTGAAACCACTACATCCGATTACGATAAAGAAAAACTTCAGGAGCGTTTGGCTAAATTGGCAGGTGGCGTAGCTGTATTGTACATAGGTGCAGCATCTGAGATGGAGATGAAAGAGAAGAAAGGCCGTGTTGACGATGCGCTTCATGCAACCCGGGCAGCTGTTGCCGAAGGAATTGTTCCCGGTGGTGGCGTAGCTTACATCAGGGCAATTCCGAGCCTCGAGAATATGGAAGTAGCCAACGATGATGAAATGACGGGTGTTGAGATTGTGAAAAGAGCAATCGAAGAGCCGCTTCGTCAAATTGTAGCCAATGCTGGTAAAGAAGGTGCTGTTATTGCTCAAAAAGTGAAAGAAGGAAAAGGCGACTTTGGATACAACGCTCGTGTTGACGAGTACCAAAACCTTTATGAATCAGGTGTTATCGATCCTGCTAAGGTAACTCGTATAGCTCTTGAAAACGCTGCATCAATTGCCGGTATGTTCCTTACTACCGAATGCGTTTTAGTTGACGAGAAAGAAGAAAATCATGGTGGCGGAATGCCTGCCGGCGGTATGGGCGGTGGCATGCCTGGCATGATGTAATAGATGGATTAAAGCTATATATTAAAAAAGCTCTGTGAAAACAGAGCTTTTTTGTTTACTCAGTAAATTGCACCATTCACTAAGTTTTTCATACCGTTCACACATTATCTTTGATAATGTGAAATTTTTATGGCATTTTCACGCATGGAATTTCAATTCTGAATGAATATTATCTAAATGATAGTATTTCAAAAGTTGCTCAAGTTTTTATTAGTCTGTGATTTTTTCTCCCATAGTTGTTCCCCACAAGCAACTTGACCTATAAATTAAACGTAACAGCACGAGCAACACCCGGCAATCGCCGGGTTTTTTTTTGTTCCTTTTTTTTTGTGATAATTACCACATAAATAGGTTGTTGTTTCGTAGTTTGTTGATGAGTTCGGCAAGACTAAGATTAATGCGAGGGATACGTAAACGTTTGTTTTCTTTTTGTTCTTGCTTTTGAGATGAATATATTTCATCGATGAGCGTGTTGTAACGTTCCGCTAGTACATTTCTTTTTAGCTTTAGTGTAGGTGACATTTCACCTGTGTCGGGCGACCATTCTTCATCTACCAGTCTGTAGCGTTTAATAGCTTCGTGTTCACCCAGTGTTTTGTTAATTTCGCCAACTTCTTTTCGTATAACGGCCTTTATTTCGGGTAGTTTTATTAGTTCGATTTTTGATTTATTGCTTTGCAATCCCTTTTGTTTCAACCATTCTTTGAGGTATGTAAATGCAGGCACAATAATGGCCGAAGCAAATTTTTCGTTCTCGCCAACCACCATGGCCTGTTCAATAAAAAACGATTCTTTTAATTTGTTTTCTATCATTTGTGGAGCAATGTATTTTCCGCCTGACAATTTGAAGATTTCTTTTTTCCGGTCTGTGATTTTTAAATATTTACCTTCAACCAATATGCCAATATCACCTGTGTGAAAATACCCATTTTCGTCAATAACTCTTTTAGTGCGGTCAGAGTCTTTATAATACCCCATCATCACGTTGGATCCTTTACAGATAATTTCACCGTCATCGGCAATTTTCAAGTCAACACCTGGCAAAACGGGACCTGCGGTGCCTATGCGCATCTCGTTAGTTGCGGGGTTACTTACTGCTATAACCGGTGAGGTTTCGGTAAGTCCATAACCTTCGAGGGTCATAATATTGGCTACTCCCAGTACCTTTCCAATGCGTGGTTGTAAGGCAGCTCCACCCGAAACGATGATTTTGATATTGCCCCCCATTACTTCACGCCATTTGGAATAAATAAGTTTATCGGCAATTTTACGTTTCTGAGTGTAGAACCAGCTAAATTTCTTTCCATAGTCGAATTTGTCGCCAAGATTTACAGCCCAAAAGAAAAGCATATTTTTTATTCCTGTTAATTCTTTTCCTTTGTTGATAAGCCCATCGTATATTCTCTCGAGTAAACGAGGTACTGTGTTGAACATATCGGGTTTAACCTCTTTTAAAGCCGGCAGTATTTGTGCAAGGTTGCCTACGTAATAAATGCTCATTCCTTTAAATTGGAAGTGATAATTCATGCTGCGCTCGTAAACATGGCACAAAGGCAGAAAACTCAACGCGGTTGATTCGTGACCTAAAAGGTGGTTTTGCGAATGCTGAGTAAAATTAGAAACAAGGTTGCGATGCGAGAGCATAACGCCTTTGGGTAAGCCGGTGGTTCCCGAGGTGTAAATAATTGTGGCCAGATCTTCTTCGGTTATGGCATTTTTATTTTTTTCGAGTTGGTCGTGCAATGGGGCTTTTTTGCCATTTTCGGCAAGTTGTTTCCAGTTTTTCACCCCAGGTATTTCATCAAAAGAAAAAATGCCTTCGAGTGTATTTATTTCCGGCACTAGTGGTTCAATTTTCTCGAATAGTTTTTTATCACCAACAACAACATACCTTGCTTCGCAATGTTGCAAAATATATTTATAGTCGGTTATGCTTATGGTTGGATAAATGGGAACATGAACCAATCCAGCCTGTGCCAGTCCTAAATCGAAAAAGTTCCATTCAGGGCGGTTAACAGTAACAGTTGCTACTTTGTCGCCTTTTTTAAGACCCAAAGAAAGCAGACCTAAACTAATGTTATTGGTGTTTTCAATGTATTCGTTTGCTGTATAAGTGTACCAGCCCGATTCATTTTTTCCGCCAAGTGCTTTTTCTTTTCCTGCGTAGTTGGTTGCGTACAAATTGAGCAAATCAAAAGTGCGCCTCACCCCGTGGTTAGCTATTTCCATAACAAATTTTATTAAAATAAATTTCCAAATTTTCCAGAATTATAAAAATAACAACTTTTTCCAGATGAGGATAAAAAAACGGAAGACGACTAAGTTGAATTCACTTTTCGAAGAGTTAATTAATTAAAAAACAACCGTATGTGGAATGCTGATGTTTTTCTACTTTCGACCTTTTTCTATTGAAATTTGAAACTTGTAGGTATTTACCCTTATCGAGAACGGTTTTTTCGTCCATTTCTCTTGCCTCGGTTACCTTGGTTTTGTGAATGAGGTTTTTGATCGTTATAAAGCATACTTTCAAAAATGACCGATAGTTTTTCTTGCTGGTCGGGGTTTAATTCGTTTTGAAGATTGAAATAGTAGTTGAAAGTTTCTTGTTTTAGTTGGGTGTGTTTTTCTCCCAGCATTATGGCCAGGCTGTCAAGTCTTTCGTTATCAGGCTGGCTGTATTTTAGAATACCAGCCATCTCGAAACGAATTGCATTTAGTTCGTTTAATATTTGGTTGGCATTTTGATGATATTCGCGCCTGTAAGTTCTGAATTTTTGTTGCTGGTTGATGTCAAGGTTTAATGTGTCGCGGAAAAATCGACCGATTTGCTGGTCGGGTATGGTTATCTTCTCACTGTTGGAATTGCCTGATAGGTTTTGTTCACTTTTCAGATGATTACGGTATGTTATAACCGTAGCGATGTTTGCTCCCAGCAGCAGAAGAACTAAAAGGAATAAGATTGATTTTATTGTTGGCCTCATTGTTCGTCATCGTTTAAAAGTTGATATTCTAAACGTTCGATTTTTGTGTCATCGAATAAATAAGCAACTGTGTAATTGCTGTTTTCTGTATTTGTTGGTATTGTTGTTCGTCCTACAGTAATGCCAATAATTATACCGATAACCAGAACAGCTGTTATCCATGCCGATTGTACAGCCCAGCCGATGCGGGGCTTATGAGTTGCTGACTGCCGAGCCTGAATGCGTGTATATAAAAATGGTTTTGGTGTTGCCTCTTTCTCAGTATCGATTGTCGATAAAGTGTCGAGCAAATAGTTGTACTTTTGGGTACAGTCATTGCATTGGGCGAGGTGATTTTCTACCTTTTTTGCATCATCATCCGATAGCTCGCTTTCAATGTATAATATCAGTTTATCTTCAAAACTACGGCAACTCATGATTTTGTTTTTGATTGTATGACACCCAAGATAACGAAAACTTGCGCTATGGTACAAATATTTTTTAGAATCGTTGTTTTTTCTTCCGCAAGTTTTTCTATGCTTTCGTGTCAAAATGTTATAAATTGGACGTTTTACACGGCACATTAAATAAGTATTTTCACTCATTTGCATGAACGACAATCTGATAGACAGACTAAAGCAACGCGATGAGCGGGCTTTTAAAGAATTGGTTGATCAATACCAGCAAATGGTATTTTCTACCTGTTTGGGGATTGTTCACGATTATGACGATGCCGATGATGTTGTTCAGGATGTTTTTATTGAAGCTTTTCGTTCGGTTGATAATTTCAGAGCCGACTCAAAAATTTCGACATGGTTATACCGTATTGCAGTTAATAAGTCGTTGAATTTTATACGCGATAACAAACGACGCAGATTTTTTCAGTCGATTGGTGCTGTTGATAGTCCTGAAATTGCCGATGAGCAACATATGACCGATATGCCATATCATTCGATGGTTGAAAAAGAGCGCACTGAAATCCTTCACCAGGCGATTGATTCGTTGCCCGGAAAGCAACGTACAGCTTTTGTGCTAAGTAAATATGAGGAGTTGCCTTATGCCGAGATTGCCGAAGTGATGAAAACGTCTGTTTCGTCAGTTGAGTCGTTATTGTTCAGGGCAAAAAAGAACCTTCAAAAGAAATTACTTCATTGTTACAAGAAATCCTGCTGAATGTTTTTTTCAAACATCCCAATATGTTTTTGAACCCTTACCGGTCGCTACTGTAAAAAAATAAAAATTACCGCAAGTTTTTTCTGTACGCTGTGTCATACGACCAAAAGTACATTAGAAATCTTTAAAATTTGAAAGTCATGAAAACACAAATTATTTCAAAATCAGTATTTGCATTATTTGTTTTTATGTTTATAGCTTCAACCACCTTTGCCTACAACGGACGGGGACGTAATGCTGCGAATAATCAACGTGGAACTTATATGGTATGTGTAAATCAGTTGCCCGACCTGACGCCTGAGCAAACAGAAAAGATTACTGCGCTCGTAAAGGCGCATCAGGATGAGATGCAGACATTGCGCACCGAGCGTCGTTCAACAGTGGTCGTTGCCGAAAAAGATGCAGTAAGAGCCGAAATGGATGAGCTGGTTAAAAAACACCGCGATGAAGTTAAAGCTTTGCTAACCGACACGCAAAAGACTGTATATGATAATCTAAACAGCAATTACATGTATGGTAACAATCGAATGGCCGCAGCTAACTCAGGTCGGGGAAACAATCAGGCCGTAAGGGGAAATTGCTACAATGGAAAAGGCAATGCTTCGATGCTCGGAAATGGCCGTGGAGGCAACTGCTGGGGAAATGGAAGGCGATAAGCACTAATCATTATTGGATAAATTACAAAAGCTTAAATAAAAAAAAGCGAGATATGTTATAGGCCTCACTTTTTTTTATTCATGTGTTATTGAGGACTTTTCTATTGGTTTTGAGCCCCTGATTTTAACAATAAACATCAGCACAAAAGCTGATTTTAGCGAAATGCCTGTAATTTTAAAAGAAATTGATGCAGGTGTGTTGAGTAAACCATACTTAGTTAAAAATATGCCGGTAAGGAAAATGGCCAGACCCGAAACGAGGAATAACAATTCGAATCCCGGTTTATACTCATTTCGGATTATTTTCAAGGTTATGTAAAATAATTTAAAAGCGACCCCCGAAAGCATAATTATTAATGGGGCTATGGTGTATGATGTTGTGGATTTCAGAACGATACCTGTGGCAAGAAGTGATAATCCAATGTATAATGGCCAATTTTTTTGCATGAATCAAAAATAATAAATTTAAGGCATTTTACCTGTAATGCATGAAAAAGTCTATCAAGTGGTTTATCTCATCTTCGTCTCCGTTTTGCAAAATATCTTTTGCACACCATTCACCCTCAAAATGTTTAAGTTTATTAACAACGTAGTCGATAACTCTTTCGGGGAAGATAGGGTGTTTTTCAGTAAACAGGCTTCTTTCTTTCTCTAAACAAGAGGCTGCCTCTGAGCACGATTCAGGAAGTTTGTCGAGATTATCTTTAAGCTTTTCGTGTCCAGGCATATATAGATTTGTCGTAACCAGACTTTGCTTAATTTCTTTCAGATATCCTTCATTGTTCATACCATCAATTCCGGCAACAAGTATGGCTGCGACAAAAAAGTGCATGTAAGCCGAAGCATCGGTGCCACGGTATTCCATGGTTTGATTGTAGATGTATAAGGGGTCGTAGCTGAAAATGCCACTTTGGTTCTTTCGCTGATTTTGGGCTTTCATGTTTATTTTGGGAATTCTTATCAGTGCCGACCGGTTTGAGGGACCCCAGCAAACGTAATGTGGCGATACCTGTGAATGGGCAAGCCTTAGATACGACGCCGGAATAGTACTGCCAAATGCTGTTAGTGCTTTTGCATGTTTTAGAATTCCCGAAATCATTTTCAGCGATGATTTTCTGAATTCGCTGCCTTCACCCAGTATATTGATGCCGTCTTTTTCAAGAATAAAATGGGTATGCAATCCATTGCCGGGCTTGTCGATAGCCACTTTGGGTGAGAAAGAAATGCTTACACCATACTTTCGACCCAGCATGCGGATAATCCATTTTGCAATGATAATTTGTCGTATGGCTTCAACTGGCTTAGCCGGTAAGAACTCAATTTCATGTTGTTCGTAATGTTTACCCCTGTATTGAAAAGCACCATGTTCGGCGTGTCCGTATCGTACTTTTCCTCCGCATTGTGCTATGGCTTTTATAGCTTCGGCCCTTAGCTGTTCGAATTTTGTAAATGGTTCGGAGCTTTGATAATTCCCTTCGTCGGTTATGAAATCTTCTTCGGACGAGCTAATTATATAATACTCCAGTTCGCTGAACATTTTAACTTCGTAACCGCTTTTTTCCTGAAAAAAGTCAATTGCTTTTTGGAGAATATTTTCGGGCGCCGAGTCGAGTTTTTTTCCTTCCCAGGTGTAAAACGAGCAGATTATGTCGAGCGTCGGAATTTTGGTAAAAGGATTCACAAATGCAGTGCTGAAATCGGGGGTGATGTACAAATCGGGATGACGTTCTCCGTTGTAAGGAAAAACGGAGCTACCGTTTACCCGCTCTCCGTATTTAAGCAGATTTTGAAGCTCGGTGCGTCCCGAAATCACAAAGTTTATAGTTTTCAACTTTTCGTCAGCCGAAATATACCTGAAATTTATCATTTCAATGTCTTTCTCAAACACGTAATCAATGATGTCGTCGGCACAAAAATGCTCGGATGGCTTTTGCAGATATCGCTCAAGCTTGTTGGCCGTGAGGGTATAGTTGTAACTGTCGAAATTTGTTACATGCGTTTTTGTTGTATGTTGAGATTTCCTTTTAAACTTATTTTCCATTACTATTTTCTTTGCATTTGTTATTTTGCAGGCAGTTCAATAAAAAATTTAGTGCCTTTACCTACAGTCGATTCAAACCAAATTTTCCCTTTAAACGTTTCAATAATATTTCGGGTAATGGCTAATCCTAAACCTGCTCCGCTTGATTTTGTGGTAAAGTTGGGAACAAATATACTATCTTTCAAATTATCGGGTATTCCTTTTCCATTATCTTCGAACGTAATATTAACCATGCCGCTTTGCGTGCTTAAATAAATGTCAATAATCCCGCTTTTATCCTCTGGTATCGACTGGATGCTATTGCGAATAAGGTTGATAATTGCTCTTGAGAACTGTTCTTTATCAGCTTCAATATAAATTTTTTTCTGGGTCGAAAAATGTTTCCGGATAGAAATCTGGCCTGTGAAATCATAAAGCTCGATAGTTTCAGAAAGGCGCTGGGCTACATTAAATTTAACGCCGTGGGCTTTTGGTATTTTTGCAAAATTTGAAAATGCACTTGCAATAGCTGAAAGATTGTCAATTTGTTCGATAAGCATCTGGGATACTTTTTCTACCTTCTGGGTGTAGTCGGGTGTATTGGATGGTGTTCGCAATAAAAACTGAATATTTAACTTCATCGGGGTGAGTGGGTTTTTTATTTCGTGAGCTATTTGTTTGGCCATTTCTCTCCAGGCTGTTTCCCTTTCGGAACGTGCCAGCAATTCGGCACTTTCTTCAAGTTCGTAAAGTTTCTTATTGTATTCCGAAACTAAAAGACCTATTTCGTCATCGGTTTTGTACTGAATTGGCTTTGTTTTTTTACCCAGTTGCATGCCACTGAGGTTTTCCCGTATAAGTTTTAACGGATCGGTTATACGTGCCGAGATGAAATAAGCAGCCAGTACACTTGCCAGTAATAAGAAGACATACAGATTAATAAAGGCCAGTATGAAGGTTGTTATCTGCTGCCTGAATGCTCTTTCTTTTGTAAAGTACGGTAGGTTCAGGTAGGCAATTGTTTCGTCGTTATTGTTCCTTAAAGGCACATAGCCAGAGATATACTTTAACGAGCCTATATGTTCTTCGTGTAGTAATCGTATTGGCTTTTGGGTTATCAGGCTGGTATAAGCCGAATTTTCCATATTTTCCGAAATCAGACCTTTTCTGAAAACTTCGGGGCGCGAGGTGGCAAGCAAACTTCCGCTGGTGTCAAAAATGTTGATATCTGTCCAAAAAATATCCGACATTCGTACAAGTTCATATTCAAGGAATTCAATGAGATCATCGTCAGGTTTGTCGATATCATTGAAAATAAATCCAATTTCAGATGAGAGCGTGTTTATTGTATTTAGGAGTTCGTTTTGGTGATTCACCCGGTATTGGTTGATATTGTAGAAAACAGTGCCGGTGCCTACAAGTAAAAGTGCCATAAATACGATACCTACGATGGCTGTTTGAATTCGTAATCTCAAAGATTTGCTTATTGAGACGGATTGTATTTTGGGATTGGTTATGAAGTTTACAATAACAGATAAGCCAAAAAGAAAAATGAAAAGGTACGGGAATGCAGTAAGGTAATCAAAGATATTTAAAACCGGGCGGCTTACAATTATCAGATTGTTTTCATTCGAAGGATATATACAATGTATGTAGTTGTCCCATTTTTCGAAAGTCGTTTCTTCGTAATTATTATTACTCATTGTATTTAGGTTGAGTGCATAGGTATATTCTCCCCCACGGTCAACCAGTTGTTTGTGGTTGTATTTTGCAAATGAGTAGCTGTTTGAAATTCTTTTTTCGATAGATCTCGCAGGAAGTAAAAGCTCGGGGAATCCAGTTCCTTCTGATAAAAGTCTTGAGTTAAGTTCTATAAAGACTGAAGTAGGAGGCCTGGTATCTTCAAAAGTGAAATAATATCTTCCAAGATATGTTTTTCGGCCGTTCATGTTTTCGAGAAAATAAAAATTTGTGCTATTAATTCTATTTCCATTTGTTGTTAATAGCGAATCAAAAAAAATGAAACAGTGTTTTTTTATGTTTTCAGGATGGATTATTACACTGTCGCTCGATTGGCAAATGGTAAATTGAATATCATATTCTCTAAAATATCCACCGAAATAATCTTGTTCGATATAATTTGTTGCAATTTCAAAAGGTGGATATAACTCTTGCTTAAGAAGTGTGTCGGTTTTTATTATATTGTCGATGTCGCGAAGGAACAGTTCGGCTGTGGGGTCGTGTTCCGATGTCATGTTGAGAGCCATTAATTCTTGTACTTGTTGCTCTTTCTTTTCGTCAAAACGGACAATAAGGCTGAGACCTGCAATTGTAAAAATAGACGTAAAAACAACAATGAGCGACAACCGATGGGTTATTGTATTCTTTTTGTTTATATAAAATCCGGTTAAAGCTGCTAGAGCAAAGAAAACATTAATACGGTAATCGCCGGTTTTGTCAATCAGAATCAACAGTAACGATATTGCCCCGAATGTAAAAATAAGTGATGCACTGAACTCCAGAAGAGATGTATGTCGCCTGAAGTTTTGGCTTATTCGTATGATAATGAAAAAGGCAGAGAAAAAAAGAAGTCCTATAATTAGAAATCCGGCAAAGCTGTGGATGGTGATTTCTTCAATCCGGTAAACCGCAAGAGAAATGTTCGAATTCATTATCAATGTTTTTATCAAAAGCCTTGCAATTATTAGGTATATTGCCATAAACGATAATGATAAAACCAACATGATAATCCGCAATGCAGGGTTTTTCTTTATGTATTTTGGTCTGTTGCTTGTGCGAACAAAGCAAATTCCCCAGAAAAAAATCAGTACGCAAAGCAGTAAAAAATCACCTATCGACGAAAGATAGTTTGAATACGCGAAATGATGCGGAGAAAATATACTGAGCAGGTGAACCGATTCAGGTAAGTTAAACAAACCTGAAAGTAAGTAAATGCCGCATAATATTCCGAAAATAATTAACAGTTTAACGAGTGGATAGTTATGAAAAAAGTGCCTGTTAATACGGTAAATGAATATGAATAGTGCGATTAGAGCAGCCATGTAAAGTATTAATGGGAGATATAGGTTTTGATACATGCATGGAATGTCGCCGGCAGGTTTAATCGAAAACAAATAGCGTTTGTTCAAATCGTACATTGCACTGCTGTGCTTGCTTTTATAGAATTGTATTTTATAATTATCGGGTAGGTTAAAACCTTTTGCAAATTTGTTTCCCAGGTGATGATTGTTAATATTATATGCATGTTTTAATAAAACAAGTCCATAAACTGTAAAGTCGTTAATTTCTTTTTTTGAAACAGTAACCCAGCCATTAGGCAGCTGTAATAAACCTTCTTCGGCTCCCATTATTATATCAACAAAGCTGTTGACATTATCCGACCAATAAACTATCGTGTCGTTTTTAAATACTACAAGACTTAGTTCGTCACGCTCAAACAGTTTGTTGTATGTCGAGAGTATTGTGAATATTTCTTCAGAGGAGCAATTTTGAATATCTTCCAGCTTTTTGGTAGCATCAAAAATAACATGTTCAATTTTTTCCAGTTTGCGGTGAAGGGTTTTGTTAACACTTCTCATGTCATCCGAAGTAAATACATTGTTTAAAATCGTTTTTTCGGATAAAATACCAGCAGCCAAAAAAATAAGTATAAAAATGAATGGCAGGCGTATGTGTTTTGTTATTCTCATCTGTTAGTATGTGTTTTCAAAATCATAGTGATACTGCTTGTTTGCCTATTGATGGTGATATGGTTCACCTCGTATTATCGTCATTGCCCTATAAAGTTGTTCAACAAAAACTAACCGAACCATTTGATGCGAAAAGGTCATCGGAGATAAAGCTGTTTTTTCGTTGGCGCGTTGATATACTTTATGAGAAAAACCATATGGCCCCCCAATAACAAAAACCATGCTGCGGGTTCCGGCAACCATCTTTTTCTCTATTTGTTCGGCAAATTTTATCGAGTTGTATCCAATGCCTTTTTCGTCAAGTAAAACAACATGGTCGGTTGGCGATATCTTTGCGAGTATCAATTCCCCTTCTTTTTCTTTTTGTAAATCTTCAGATATATTTTTTGTATTTTTTAAACCGGGAATAATTTCCATCTTAAATGTAAGATAGTGTTTGAGGCGTTTAAAGTATTTGTCGATGCCTTTTTTTATGTAATCATCTTCTGTTTTTCCGATGCATAGCAGGGTAATCTTCATTTGTAATATTTTTTTAAATTTGCATGTGCAATGTAATATGATGTGAAATTACAAAAAAAGTAATGATAACCTTTTTAAAAAAGTTTTGCATGCTTTTTGCTTAATGTACAAGTTCTGTAATTTGGTTGTTATGTTTTAACAGAAATGCCGGATTTGATTCATACCTTTGTGGTAAATGAAAATTTGAAAAGATGGTGAAAGTCATAAAAAATATTGTATTAGTCTTAGCGGTTATGTTTGCTGTATCTACTGTTGGTAATGCTCAGAACATTCCCGACTATGTAATTGTGAGTCTTAAGACGGGAAACGCACAGCAATTGTCGAAGAATTTTAGCGATAATATTGAACTTGTGATACTTGACGATGATAATGTTTACAGTAAAGCTCATGCTCAGCAGGTTATTGCTGATTTTTTTAAAAAATACCCACCGCAGGATTTTTCGTTAATTTACCAGGGAGGTAAGGAGGAGTCGAGTTATGCCATTGGAAATCTGCAAGTGCAGAATGAGAAGTTCAGGGTTTATTTTCTGGTGAAAACGAAGAACGGGTCTTCTCAAATCCATCAATTGAGAATTGAGCGACAAACAAAGTAACAGTCAGAACTACAGAATAAATGAAAATATTGCGAAAGAGCCATGAACGCAAATTGTTGCGTATTGCAATTCCATACATCAACAAAGCCAAAAGGGCTTCGTTACCTGGTTTCGACCGGGTGCCGATATACAATGTGGCTCTCTTTTTTTTTAAGGGGATAAAAGATGGTGATATAAATAATCGGGCATCCTCGGCAGCCTATAGCCTTATGCTTGCGCTATTCCCGGCCATTTTATTTCTTTTTACCCTAATACCGGTTATTCCTATTTCGAATTTTCAGGAAGAACTGCTTCGACTTATCGAATCGTTGATGCCCGAATCGATTTACGATGCGGTTAATCGCATCATCATCGATATAATAACCATTAAGCATGGCGGAATTCTGTCTGTTGGTTTTGTTTTAGCAGCCATATTCTCTACCAATGGTATTGTGCGGTTAATTCAGGCATTTAACGCTTCGGTTAATGTTGAAGAAACCCGTTCGTGGCTAATGCAAAGAGCTATTGCTGTTTTACTTGTAATAATTTTGGCGCTTTTAATTACTGTTGCAGTAACATTGACCATTGTTACACAACGTTTGCTTAACTTTCTTGTTGTGAGTGATTTTATGCAGCAAAGCTGGACATACTATCTTGTTACCGTTGGGAAGTGGGTGGTTATAATAGCTTTCTTTTATTTTGCTTATTCTTTTTTGTATTATCTGGGGCCTGCACGTAAAAGCAAATACCGATTTATTTCGGCCGGAGCTACGCTGGCTTCTTCACTCTCGATATTACTTACAGTAGGGTTTGGTTTTTATATCGACCACTTTGGACGTTATAATGCGCTTTATGGCTCCATAGGTTCGTTGCCGGTTATTATGCTTATTGTTTATTTGAATTGCATGGCTATTCTTGTGGGGTTCGAGCTAAACATTGGTATTGTGGCAGCTCGTAAAATTCATGCAGTAGATATCGATAAAAAACAAAAATAGCCATAGAAATGTGGCATTATTTTTTCCGCACAATCATCATCCCGTCCCGGAATGGGAAGATGACATTTTCAACCCTGTGGTCGGATTGCACCATTTGGTTAAAAGCGATTATCCCTTTGGTTTGCGAGTCGTATTGTTCGGCTTCATCAACCACTTTTCCATCCCATAAAATATTGTCGGCAATGATGTAGCCGCCCGGGTTTACTTTGTCAAAAACCAACTCGTAATAATCGGGGTATTTTCGTTTATCGGCATCAATAAAAACCAGGTCGAATTGCTCGTCTATACCGGGCAACAGCTTCATGGCATCGCCAAAATGACAATGGATTTTATCCTGCAGGCCGGCTTTGCCGATGTATTTGTGGATGATATCTTCCAGCTCATCGAAAATTTCGATGGTGTGCAGTGTTGCATTGTCGTCGAGTGCCAACGCCATGCTGATGGCCGAGTATCCGGTGTAAGTGCCAAGTTCAAGAACGCGTTTCGGACGAATCATTTTGCACAGCATATACAGCATTTTGCCCTGTATGTGGCCTGAAAGCATGCGTGGATGTACGCAGGTAAGGTTGGTTTCCCGTTCGAGTTCGTTCAAAAAAGCTTCCTCGGGTAAAATATGCCCCCGAATGTACTTCTCAAGTTCGTGCGAAAGTTCCATTTTATAAGAAAATTAATCGCGACATATTATCAACGGCCAGGTTCTCGTTGGCAATGTTAAATAAATCGTCCGACGTAATACTTTCAATTTTATTGAAAACTTCGGGCAAAGTATCAACCTTGTTGAAATATAGCAGGCTACGGCCGAGTGTTAGCATCAAATCCTCGCGGTTTTCGTTGGCAATGGCAAGCTGCCCAATCATTTGTCTTTTTGCACGGGCAAGCGTTTGCGGACCCAGCTTGCTTTTACGTATTTTTTTCAATTCTTTTTCGGCCAGATCAAGTGCTTTGAAAAGATTGGAGCGCTCTGTGCCAAAGTAAATCATAAAAATTCCGGTGTCGGTGTATGGTGTGTAATTTGCTTCAACGCCGTAAACTAGGCCGTTTTTTTCACGTAAAGCCATGTTCAGTTTCGAGTTCATCGAATTGCCGCCAAGTATATTGCTGAGCAGCACCATGGGCAAGCGCATTGTATGATCCAGATTAAACGATTCTGTCCCGATAATGCAGTGCGACTGAAATGTATCTTTGTTTATTTCACTTATGCGGCGCTGATAATTGTTGAAAGGTTTTCGTTTTGATCCGCCGTTTTTTTCAGGCTGCATGCCAAAGTACCTGTTTACCAGGCTTTCGAAAAGTCGTGGTTTGATTGTGCCAACCGAGCAAATAACCATTTCGCTTGTGTGGTAGTTCTGGTTGATGAATTTTTTAATCATCTCGCGGTTGAACGCCCGTACTTTTTTGGGTGTACCCAGTATATTTCGGGCAATGGGGTGTCCATCGAAAACTAACTCTTCAAACTCATCATAAATCAATTCGGCCGGAGAATCGTTGTACGAGTTAATTTCTTCGATAACAACTTCTTTTTCCAGTTCAATTTCTTTTTCGGGAAACGACGCGTTGGTAACAATATCGCTGATAAGCTCGATTGCACGCGGATAAAATTCATTCAGGAAAGTGCCGTAAACGGCTGTTTCTTCCTTGGTAGTATAGGCGTTGAGTTCTCCACCCACATCTTCGAGCCGATTGATAATCTGGTGCGATTTGCGGTTGATGGTGCCTTTAAATATGGTGTGCTCAATAAAATGAGCCAGACCTTGCTCTTTCTTAGTTTCATCGCGCGAGCCGGTGTTCATGATTACACCAAAATGAGCAACCGGCGAATCGACATACTGGTGAATAACTCTAATTCCGTTTTTTAACAAAAACAACTGATATTCCATACGTTCTGTTGTAAAAAGAGTGCAAAAGTATGAAAAATGAGTTAATAGTTCACAAGTTCTGAGAATAAAATAGTGGGATTGCTATTATACCATTCATCCTGTAGCTTATGTTGTTTATCTGATTTAACAAACACTTCATGTTTTTTTATTTTTGTCGTCAAATATTTTGTCACAACTTTGTACCAATCAAGATAATGACTGTCTGTATTAATGTGTAAAATAAATTTATAATCGATGAAGATACTATTCACTGTTGTTGCTCTTTTGTTATCCCCCTTTTTGTTTGGCCAGTACACGCAAAATATACGTGGCGTTGTGAGCGATGAAGCTTCAGGTGCTCCTTTGCCTGCAGTTAATGTTGCCTTGGTTGGGAGCGATGAAAACTATGGAGCATCGACTAACGATAATGGGGCTTACGATATAAACGATGTTCCGGTTGGGCGCTATAACCTTGTTGTCAGGTATGTTGGATACGAACCTTTTTTAGCACGTAATATCGAATTGAACTCGGGGAAAGAAAGGGTAATAAACATTGAGCTAACCGAGCAGGTTGTGACGGTTGGAGAGGTGACCGTCAGGGCTTTTTCAAATGGAGAGGTC
>JAQICD010000011.1 GCA_027858715.1 Prolixibacteraceae bacterium | reverse complement strand
CCTTCCTGCCAAAACTTGTAGTGGGTTATGCGGTTGTCGTGCTTGCCCGCTTCGCGCAATGCGCCGAGTATCCAACTGCGGCGGCTCTCGGGCTCGTCCCAAATCTTTTTCAATATGGTCTTGGCTGTGTGCTTTTAAAGTCGCGTACAAATTCGCTCAAGTTGTAAGGCTCATCGGTTTGGCAAACCAAGTGCAGATGATTGGTCACCCCGATAGCTATCGGGGATAAGCAAACAACCTTAGCCCTTTATTCTTTTGGCAATATTCAAGCGAATTGGCAATCTCGATTTTGTAGCTTGCACGGGTAAAAATATCTATCCAGTCAATAACTGTAAATGTAAGGAAATGCACCGCGTACTGGTCGTGAATAATGTAGTTTTCGGATGACATGGCTTTTTTGCTTTTAAAAATAAGAGAAATCAGCCATTAATAAAAGCCTACTGCCAGTTTGTTGCATTCTCCTCGTCACAGACGAGAACCGATTAACCCCTCGTTTCCGCTGCGCTCAAACGAGGGGGAGGTGGAAAAATGAAAATTCGGTGGTGTATGTTGAGCTTGATCAATCCGTTTTTGTTGAAGGTGAAAATATCGTATGCTGCGAAATCCACCAGGCAAGTGCAAGCAGCAGCGACTTGAGTTTCGATATGGACTTGAGCTATAAGGTCGAAAAAGAGGGCGATGGAGAAATTTACAGTTACGAACGAATAGTAGCATACAACCATAGTTTCGATGTTGCTTTGAAACCGGTGTTTGAAGAAACGGCGCAATTAAATGGTATCTACATCAACGAAATAGCGTCAATCAGTTCTTCATTCCGTGATGAATATAATGAAAACAGCGGCTTTATCGAGCTGTATAATTCCAACAATACCGGCCTTGCGCTTTACGGCTTTTACCTGTCGGACGACCGTGATAATTTAGAGCGATACGCAATACCCGACTCAACGGTTATTCCGGCAAAGGGATTCCTTGTTATTTATGCCGATGGAAACACACTACAAGGTGATTTGCATACCTATTTTAAGCTCGACAACGATGGCGATGAAGTTTATCTGTCGCAAAAATCGGATGGCTTCTTGCAGCTAATGGATTCAGTTAAAATTAAACCACTGCCTAAAAAGTACTCTTACGGAAAATATACCGATGGAACAGGCAATTGGCAATACATGCATCAAACACCGGGCAAAGCCAATACGAAAGAGGTACCGGATATTGCATTAAGCAGGCAAAAAAGCTTTAATGTACCAGCTTTAAGCATTTATCCAAATCCATCCACCGGGTATCTTAATGTTGAAATCAAAAATATCGAATCCGAAAAACAAGAATATTATATTGAAATAACTGATCTTACAGGCAGAGTAATGATTCCCAAATTGTGGTTAAACACGAGCAAAAGCCGAATCACATTTAACAATTGTAACAATGGTATTTATCTCCTTCATTTCTACCAGAACAATGTACCGATAATCACCAAAAAAATTATAATTCATCGAAATTAAAGACAATAGTAAATTCAGTGAATGGAAATGAGCCGGGTGTAACATATACGCCCAATTGCAAATCGTTTGACGTAAAAATATTATTCGACTCTCCGGGCTTGAACTCTTTAAACATGATATTTCAAAATCGAGGCTCCCTAAAGTCGAAAAACAAGGGCAAATACACAAACAGAGCAATGAGCGAAAAAACCAACCCCCCCATGGCGCCGGCTGCAAACGAAAACCAAAACACTTCGTTTTGTCCTGCCCACACAAACGGTATTAAGCCAAGAATAGTCGATAAAATGGTTAAAATGATCGGGACAATTTTATGATTAAAGGCATTGATATAACAACGTAATTTAGAACGCCTTGTATTACGTATCATCTGATTGTAATCGTTCAAAATGTACAATCCCGAATTGACCACAATACCACACAACAAAACAAAAGAAGCAAAGCCTCCCTGGTCGAAATTAATATCTAACAAGTAAAAAGTGAGAAATACACCAATAAATGAAAAGGGAATCATACCTATAATAGCCAAAGGTTGCTTAAACGATTCGAGCAAAACCGAACAAGTAACAAAAATGATGGCTACAATTAAGAACAAAAGGTAATACTGACTTTTATCTTTTTTATCCCATTGCCACGAATAATTTTGCTCGTGTACGCTATACCCCATCATCAACTCTTTACGAATCTGCTCTACATGTTCCTCCCTAACCATTTTTGCCAACTGATAAGGTCCAATAAAATTATACGAAAGCACCAATTGATATTGCTGATTCTCTTTATGAATACTGTTCCCCGTCCGCCGCTTCTGAACACGCCCCAAACCACTCATCTTCAAGTCACGCCCCGCCACCTCCAGGGGAGTATTATTCAATTCCCACACCCCAAAGCTTTCGACATTCGACGACACCAGGGATACATCCTGCATTTCGCCGGCGCTAAAAACCGACTGTAAGCGTGTTTGATATAATTTTTGAGATAAGACCCCGTAAAACTGGTGTAGCTTTGTATCGTAAAACGCAAACATTTCAGGATTAAAATCGAGATAATACTCGTGCAACGATTCGGCACGCCAGGCAGAAGAACCTTTAATTTCAATATCTTTAACACGCGGGTTTTCCTCCATGTTATTCTTCAGTTTTAAGGCATAGGCATACAACTGGTCGTAATTATACCCCCCGAAAATTATTTCCTGTTTTCCTGCTCCGCTATGCAGCGAATTGCTAAACCCACGTCCCACTCCATATACCGACCAATCGAGGCCACCCAACTGTGTTGCTTTCTGAATCATCTCTTCTTTTAAGTAATAAGGGAACGAAGTGTATTCAAAGTCCTTTTTAAACTCAACAACAATTGACCCATCCTGCGGCGAACGAATAGACGTTTGATAGCTTTCAATCTCATTGTGCCGGCTTAACATATTCTCCATCTTCTTAACGGCCACGTTGAGCTGCTGCACGGTACAGCCCTCGGGCATGGTAGCCCGGGCATACAGCTTTGTGCGCTGCGGTTCGGAATAAAACGATTGCTCGTAAACATTTTCGCCAAACAAACGGAAGGAACCTCCCAATATTTTAGCAACCAGGGGCTTGGTTTCCTGAACAAACCAATCGCTACCCAATGTATTATTATAGGCTGCCGGCCAAAAATCTTCCCCTTCAATTTTATCGGGCAACAAGTGAACCGGAATTCCAAATCCAAGCACAAATAAAACAATGTAAGCCCACTTCCATTTTTTACTAAAAGCTATACTCTTGGAATAAAAACGTGAAATTTTCACTACCCGTCGTTTCCCTTTTATCATTCGTTGTGTATGGCGCTTTTTTATTGGAAATTTTTCAAACAAGGCCGGAATAAAAAACAAGGCTACAAGCATCGAAACCGAAAGGTTAATAATGATAACCAAAGCAAAATCGGCCAGGTTAACTCGTTGCTGTTCTTTTAAAAAGAAAACCACACTCAAAGCACCCACGGTAGTTAAAGTTGCAGCCAAAATGGCCAGAAAAACCTTACGATTACCCCTGTTTTTGATGTGATCGACCATGATTATGCTATTGTCGATTAACATACCAAACGAAACCGTTATGCCGGCCAGCGAATACAGATGCATTTCGATTTTAAAAAGGTAGTAAAATATAACTGCCAGCAGTAAATTGCAAACAATACTTACCAGTATAAGAAAGAGATAGCGCCACTTTCGGGATACAATGAAAACAAAAAACAGTAAAATCAGCATTGAAAAAAGCGTACGCAGGCCAATTTTTTGCAACTCATCGCGAATAAACTCCGTAGCATCGTAGGCCAGTATCATGGTATATCCGGGCGGAAGCTGCTGTTTAATCCGTATTACTTCCTCTTTCACTTTCGATGCCAGCCTGAGGGCATTAACTCCATCGGCGGGAGATACAACCAGGTTAACCGTATTCAAACCATTAATCCTGTGGTACGATGTTGGTGCTTTTTCGCGGTATTGAATGCTGGCAACGTCTCCCAGGTAAACAATACGCCCGGCACTTTTCGCCACTGGAATTTCTTCCCAAACCAGCGAATCGGGTCTGGCAGATTGCAAATTCACACTTACAGGGCGCGAACCCGACTTTTGAAACAAGTCCTCGTTTATGACGCCAAGCACCCGGTGTGACAAATAACTATTCAAGGCAGTGCTTAAATGGCTTCCATTAATACCCAGGGTGTTCATTTTGTTTTCGTCGAAAGTGATTACCCACTCAAACGGTGTTCCGCCATATACATTTACATCGTTTACGCCTTCGATTAAGGACAATGCCCCCACAATATTTTTCTCGGCATATTTTTGAATGAAGATTGGCGAAGCGCTGGCGTTTAGGGTGTAGGTAAGTACCACTCCTTTGTTCTGCTGATCGGTGTTTCGCATTACAATTTGCGGATACGAAACCCCCATTGGCAGGTTGGGATACAACTGCCGCAACAAGGTTGCCATTTCGAATCGTAAGGCATCGGTGTTCGTCCCTTTCTTGAATTCGAGATACACGTAGCCACTTCCCTTTCGCGAAACCGATGTTATTCTTTTTACGCCCTTCATCTGGTTTAGCACCCCTTCGATTTTTGAAGTCACTTCTTGTTCAATTACCCGGGCAGAGGCATTGTGCCAATAAAAATTGACCGAAGTACCGGGAAGACGGTTCGACGGGTTTAACTGGATATTCAGCAAAGGAATAAAAGCAGCACCAACCACCATCAACATCACAAAAACAATGATGATGGAGAATGCCGGAAACTTCGCGCGCAAGGTTTTATTTCGTTCTGTTGAATTCAAAATATGGTTTTAATGGTTCATTCTATCATCATTGTTTTATCATAGCATCGAAATCGGCCGACAAGGACACTTCGTCCACAAAATCGTACAGGCACATGCTTTGTACTTCGTAAAAATACTGCCACCAGGTTGCCAGGCTCTGGAGGTAACTTTCGCGGGCATTTTGCATGGCTGCCATCGAAGTGGTTAGCCTGAGTACATCGGCCTTGCCTAAAATAAACCGTTTCTTGGTAAGTTCGTACGATTTTTGAGCCAGGGTGTCGGCTTTTGCAGCACTTTGAACCACCCTGGCCTGCAAATTGAAATCGAGCACTTTTAGGTTCACCTGTTGCTCAAAATCAATCAAAGCCTGCTTAATTTCTATCTCTGTAATCTCCTTTCGGCTCTGAGCCATCTGCTTCTGCCCTTTTCGATCGCCCCAATCGAGCAATGGCACCGACATCGACATGCTGACCATTTGCTGGTCGAGCGGGCTTTGGTAGGTTCCGTTCAAATTTGCTGCTGCCTGGTTTAAACCATAACTGGCGTTAAGATTGGCACTAAAGCGGGCATTTTTTATAGCATAATCGAGGTCGCGCTGCGCTTCGAGCTGTTGTGTCTTCAAACGCATCATTCCGGGGTTATACATTTTTGCAAATTCAACAGCCGTTGGTATATCAATTTGCAAATGATTCAGAATAGGCGGAATTTGCGGAATGATATTTTCATCATCGCGTAAGCCCAGGAACGATCGCAGGCTGAACAATGCTTTTTGCAGGGCTTTTTCAGCTTTCGAAAGTTCAATGTCGGAGTTAAATTTACTCAATTCCAGATCGAGCAACTCTTCGTGCTGTATCGATGCTATGTCGAAACGTTGTTCTCCTATTCGATAAAGCGTATCGGCCGCTGCTACATTTTGGGCCGAAATGTCGCGCTTTACTTGAGCCAGCAAATATGAAAAATAAAGATTTACCGCGGTTAAATTAGTTTCCTGCACCGACTGGAGGAATTCTTTTTTTGAATTCTCGTATTCCAGGGGTGAAATTTTCTTCTCCCACTTTAATGCATTAAAGCCAAATAATGGTTGCTGAAGTCCAATCTGCACCGGCGTTGAAGTCCATGAATTCACTTCGGTTCCAAGATTTTGCAAGCGGTACAAATCCGATTCAACATACACGGTACCTCCTGTTGCCACAATGTTTTGCGATAAGTTTAGGCTGGTATATGAGCTTAGCGTTTGTTGCTGACGGTAAATTTCAACATCGTTTTCATAATCGTACCTCAGTGTCATCTTCCGGTTATAGGTAACCGGCGATAAATGCCAGGTTAAATGCGGTTTCTGCCTCGACCGGTACGACTGGTAACTCCAGTATTCGGCTAAAAAAGTATTCTGTGCTTTAAAAGCATCGAGCGACTGCTGCCGGGCGATCTCCAAAGCCTCGTCGAGAGAGAACGGCGTTTGCGCCGGCAATGATGTTGCAATTGCGAGAAGAATGAGTAATGATATATGTTTCATGATGTTTCGGGTTACGGGTTACGGGTTTCAGGTTTCAGGTTTCAGGTTTCAGGTTTCAGGTTTCAGGTTAAAGGTTTCAGGTTAAAGGTTACAGGTTTCAGGTTTCAGGTTTCGGGTTTCAGGTTACAGGTTACAGGTTACAGGTTAAAGGTTTCAGGTTTTATTGGAATTTGTGTCCACGGTATTCACACTTTACAAGATAATTTGAAAAGCTTCGGATTTGCTTGCTCAGAACTATACAATCGGTATAAGTTTCATCAAATTCATCCTGTGATATATAGGAAGAATCGGAAGCACGATATAACTGCGATCGGGTTTCGCCAATTGAGCCTTTAGCAATATTCAGAAATTGAATAAATTCTCGTGTCCCGTCACGCTCAAATCCTTCTGCTATATTATCCATTACTGAACCAGAAGATCGTTTTATCTGATCAACTAAAGAAAAATCTTTTCTAAATTTATCTTTTTGGGTTAATAGGTTCACTTTTATGCAAATCGTCCTGGCTTTTTGCCATATTTCCAGGTCTTCGAATTTATTAACAGTTGCCATTTTTTTTAAGTTACAGGTTTCGGGTTTCAGGTTTCAGGTTTCAAGTTTCAAGTTACGGGTTTAACTACGCTGCGCTCCGTTGATTTCCGCTACGCTCCAATTCAGGTTTCAGGTTTATTCATTAGTCATTGGTTATTTAAAATTAGTATCATTCTTTACATGCTGACAAATCCCCCCCCTTTAGGGGGTTGGGGGGTTTTAAATAATAATACCCCAGTGGAATAAAGTACAAACTTACGAGGGTTCCGACAAGCATTCCGCCAATTACAGCAAGTGCCAGTGGTTTTTGCAAATCGGCTCCGAGCCCATGCGTAAACAAAAAAGGCAACAACGCCAAAATGGTTGTAACACTAGTCATTAGTATTGGTTTCAAACGTCGCTGACCGGCAACAACCAGCGCTTTCATTAATGAATACCCCTGGTTGCGCAGCTGGTTTATGGTATCAATTTTCAAAATCGAATCGTTAATAATTATTCCGCACATTACAATTATACCAATTAACGACATCAGGTTGATGCCTGCACCAAAGAGTTTAAGAAACAGGAAAGCTCCAAAAATATCGATGGGCACTTCGGCCAGCACAATCAAAGGCAGGGTTACCGATTCGAACTGGGCAGCCAGTATAAAATACAGCAGAGCCAGCGATATTAACAAAACAAGCACCATTTGCCGTATCATTTCACGATTCGAAAAGATGCTGCCCGAAAAAGAAACTTCAAAACCACCCACACGGTTAACAGTTTCGCGTATGTTTTTCATTACCCCCTCAGCATTTTGCTTGCCGGCTTGCAAAATTATTGGGTAATACTCCCCTTCCCTGCCGGCAACAATAGTTTTTAATCCAAAACCCGTTTCGCGGCTCAGCAATTCACGTACCGGAATCGGATTGCCTTTCGAATTCCGCACCATCGATGTTTCCAATACCTCGTTAATAGATTGTGGTTTACCGCCAATAACTACCGGCACAAAATCGCTGTTGTTGTTTAACTGCATCACCATATTTTCGCTAAACATACTTTTCAATTGTCTGTAAAGATTATTGTACGAAACATCGTACAGCAACATTTTTTCGGGTGAAGCATTTAAAACCGTATGCTCCTGCCAGCTTATTGGTGGGATATGCTGGTTTATAACATTCTTCTGAATCTCGCCGTGTATGTTTTTGAGCTGTTGGTTGTACTGGCGCCCGAAGTCGCTGGTGGCACGCAACCTTGCTACCAGGCCGGGTTCGTCGTCTGAAAATATTACGTTGAATATATTGCCGGCATCATCGAAGCTGAATTTCGCCTCAGGATACGCCATACTTATGCAGGCATCGAGCTTAATCCATATCGAATCGAGCAAAGCAGCATCCTTTGCCTTGAAATACATCACCGCTTCCGAAGCACTTCCATTTAATGTTTTATCAAGCAAAAATTGCTGCTCGGCAATCATTCCAGTACTTTGAGCAGTATAATCCGATAATTCAGATAAAAGCCGTATAACCCTGTTGTTGTTTTCTTCAACATGAATGCGCTCGTTCCAATCGACAGATACCAACATTTCATCCTTTTCCAAAACAGGAAGTTTCGTTTTGGGCAAGCCATAATACAGTGCAACAGCCCCCAATAACAGAACAATCACCACCAGCCATGTCCAAAGCTGGTTTCTCATCACAAAACGAAAGCCCCGCTCATAAACCTTTTCATAATTAATCGTATTAAAACGGTTCAATATCCGGTTTCGACCCATATGAGCTCCCCGCTGGTAAAACAGCTTATAATAAACCGGCAGTATGGTTACAGACACAGCCAGCGATGCAAATAAGCCAATGGTAATAGCCATGGCCTGGTCGTAAAACAATGCCCCGGCAATACCACGAATAAAAATTAACGGTATAAACACCGCACAGGTTGTAAGCACAGCACTTAGCATTGGCCTTATTACCTCGTTGGTACCCGACACACAGGCTTTCATCAACAATTTATTATCACTTCGCGCTTGCTTATCACCCGACAAAGCAGAACCTGAAACCTGAAACTTTGAACTTGAAACCTGTACCCCCGGTGAAATATTTCCCTTCGGGATTTCACGGGGTAAACCTGAAACCTGCAATCGCTGAAAATGCTGTGTAATATTATCAATTACAATTATGGAGTTATCAATCATCATTCCCACCCCCAGTATCAATCCCGAAAGCGAAATAATGTTAAGCGTTAACCCGGTAAGATGAAAAAACAACAAGGCCACAATTAACGACAAGGGAATGGTTATGCCTATTAAAAAAGGCGATTTAAAATCGCGCAGGAAGAAAAACATGACAAGAAAAGCAAACAAAGCGCCCCACATCAGGCTTTGCAATAAATTGCTAATTGAATAATCGAGCAACTGGGTTTGGTCGCGTGTAATTTCAAATTGAATATCGGGATAATCGATTTCGAATTGAGCCACCAGGTGATGCAAACTACTTTTGAGACTTTTCATTTTAGCATCGCTCTGCTTGATAATGGCCATCGAAACAGCATCCTTCCCGTTGAATAGAACTTTCCCCTTCAGTTTTTGTGGATGCTCAAGCACCTCGGCCACATCTCTTAGCTGGAACATACGCGTACCCGACTTCAGATAAATATTCCCGATATCCTGTTTGCTAAGCAGTTCAGCTTCGAAACGAACATTGTAAACATATTGCCCGTCTTTTATGGATAAGTTGCCCAGTTGCAGGTTGTTTTCGTGAATCGCATTCTCGATTTGCTCAATGCTGACCCCCAAGGCCGCTGTTTTTTCCATGTCGGGAATTACCAGCAGTTCGGTGTTGGCTACTCCACTTTTATCAACCATGGCCACTTCGGGCAATTGTTCGATTCGGCGGCTGATTACATTCGAGGCAAACCGGCACATTTCGACAAAAGAGTACGAAACCGGGAACAGTTCGTTTGCTGAAGTATCATAACGGATATGGGAGGTATCGTTCACTGCATTGCCCTTATCGCGAAGCGACAAATTAAGATAAAAAACGGGAATGTCGCCGGCGCTGGCTTTCATCACCCGTGGCCGATCAATAGTGCCCGACAAGTAATTCATGGCACGGTCGATTTTTTCGTTTACCTCGATAAAAGCATAATCAACATCGGTACCGTATTCAAAATTCAGCTCAATTATTGCCGAACCATCGCGGGTTTCGCTGTGTACATCGGCCAGGTGGGCTACCTGCATTAACTGCGAACGTAAACGGCTTACCACACTGTTTTCGAGCTCGCGGGCAGCCATGTTTTCGCCCGATACCTGAACGGTTATCTCGGGAATGGCAATATCGGGCATTAACGAAACCGGTAATTTGGTAAGCGACACAATGCCGAGAGAAAGAATCGCTACAAACACCATAGTTACTGCGATGGGTTTATTTATAAGGAATTTTACCATCACAAGCCCCCCTCTGCCTTTGGCATCTCCCCCCAAAGGGGGAAGAACGCTCTTCCTGAAGGGGATGGTTTAGTTGTTACATTGCTTTCAATTGAACCCACTTTTATTCCTCTATAAGAGGAGTCAGGCGATATAGATGATGTTTTGTTCATTATACATTACTAGTTAAGTCGTACATTTTATAACTTACTTTCTCTATTTGTAGTATCCCAATTCTCCCCCTTGGGGGGGGAGGTAGAGGGGGCCTTCAATTCTCCCCATTGGGGGGACTTAAAGGGGGCTTTTTACCTCCACTTCTGACTCGTGTGCTAAATTCAGATTGCCCGAAACGATGATGGTATCGCCGGGATTGAGCGAGGCAGTGCTTTTTTCGGGATGTGGAATTACCGAGTAACTATTGCTGTTTTCATATACGGTTTGAATATAATTCCAGTAGGCTTTGCCATTTACGACCTTGAACAGCACCTCCCAGTTGTCGCGCAACACTACGGCCGACTTGGGTACTACATATTGTCCGGGAATTTCTTCTTCGATGAGCACTTTTACATTCATGCCCTCGAGCAAATGCCCCGGGTTTTTTATCAAGGCAGCCACGGCCACCAGACCATTATCGTCAACCACCGGGTTTATTTCTTTAATGGTTCCATACACAGTTAATTCATCATCTGAAAACGGAACAACAATTACATTCATCCCTTTTTTAACCCCCGGCAATTCGGTTTCAAGTACTTTAAAATTGACCCTAAACTGCGAATCGTCGATAAGGGTGCAAAAAACACTGCTGCCCGTTTCTTCATGTTCCTTTGCCGATAAATTGGCTACTACACCGGAGAAGGGGGCGCTCAAACGGCAATGTTGCAGGTTTTGCTGTGCCATGGTAAAATTACTGATGGCTGTGGCATAGCCCGAGCGCACTTTGGCCAGCTCGCGCTTTTCGGCAGGTATCGACAACGAATCGGCCAGTTCGTAGCCCAGCCCGATAAGTACATCGTGGTATTCGAGCTTAGCGGTTTGCAGGCTGTTTTCGGCTTTTAGCAGGTTTTGTTGCGCCTCGAAGTCATCGAGGGTGGCGATAAGGCTTCCGGCGCTGACCCGCTGACCATTGGCTACAGCAACATGCTGCACGATGCCCCCGGTGCGAAAACGCAGGCTGCTTTTTTGCAGCGCTTCGAGTTTGCCGTTGCTAACCAGCTGACGGGTAAATGTAGAAGGTTCGAGCATCAATACTTCAACCGGGTTACGCTCGGGCACAAAAGCCGCACGCCCTGTTTCTTCGGTACTTTGGGTTTTACTATTGCACGATAAAATAAGAAGTAGCATCAAAAATGCCGCGATTTGCAGGTAAGTGTTTTGTTTCATTTAAATTTAGGTTAGAGGTTTAGGGTGTGTAATGAATTAAAATACCCGGTAAATATTTCTAAATCTCTTGTACTAAATGATTCATATAATACATCCAAATATATTATTACATTGCACACTCTTAGCTTGTTAAACATATATATTATTTTATTAATGCTCGTCTGGTCAAATTGATTTTTTGTTTGTTACATCTTGAGTGGTTGTCTTCAATGACGAATTGAAAAAGGTTTATAAACATTTTGTATTTGGCTTTATAATGGATTCATTTCAATATCTTTAGAAATCTATTCTCGGATTACATATCCAGTGTCAGAAAAGCGTGGATTTCAAATCTGCACAAGCTGGGGTTATAATTAATTCTCGTTCCAACAAGTTTGGAAGTTAAGCTAAATCCATTAAAACTAAAAGACAACGGGAGTTTTATTTAGGACATTTCTGATTTTCAATACAACTTCTGATAAAAGAATTCTCTTCCATAATATTTCGATTATTGAATCCAGGAAAGAAAACGTTTTTTATTCTATTATCAGCATCAAAAGAAAGAAAAACTGGAGTATAAATGAATTTTAGTTCTTTCCTAATTATATTCTTTTCGTCAATATAAACATAGTTCTTGTAATTATTTCTTAATTGATCTTGACCAACATTTGCAGATGTAGATATTATATATACTTCTTGTGAATTTAAAGAGGAATCAATCTTTTTAGCCATTTCATAACCGATATCAATACAGGTACCACAATCGAAGCCATTATATAGAAAAACAATATTGTTTGCGATTTGGGTTGTGCTATCCAAGATTAACTTTAGAGATTCTACTTCCTTATTTTTAATCCTATCTATTTGAGTCATTAGTAAGCTGTCCTTTTCTGACAATGCATTTCCTTTCACTTTTTCATTATCCTTCTTTATACAGGAAGAGAATGTAACTACAAATAATATAATGTAAAAAAGATTGTTTTTCATAGTTATTAATTTAGTTTAAACATGACCATTTTACTATTTTGTCCATCATATGCAAGAATATGTTTTTTAGTAACACAAAATGAAGTAAACCAGCCTTCTCCTAAACTTAATATCCGTGCTATTTCTAAATTATTGTTATTGATTCTTATTTCTAAAATTTTGTTGGTATCAACTATTTCACGTTTATTTGTTGTTAGAAGTAAATATAAATTATCATTAAAAACATAGGCATCAGGGATTAGCTCATAGTAACTGTTTTCTATGTTTTTTTCTTTACTAATAAGATTCATTCGATCTTTCATTAATGCAAGATTTTCAAAATTTAGTTTAGTAGTTATGATACCTTCGTTATTATACATTTCAATCTCTAATCTATTATTTGAAACTGCTATAATGTTTTGTTTATAATTTAAAAGATGCTTTGTATTTTTTATATATGTTTCTTTTTCAGTACTATATTGCTTAAGAAATCCAAAGTTTTTAATTTCTCCATGTGACGAAAGATTAGTTATGCTACCTCCCTTATTTACATTTGAAAAATATAACCCTTTCTTATTTTTAACAAATCTTGAATTTTTTAAATATGCACCAGAAATTGTTGGATATAGACTACCTAAATATCCATTTATATCATAAATTTCTATTGATTTTTTTCCGTCATTTATTATGTAAATTGTATCCTGAAAAACATTAACTGTAGAAGCTCCAATAAATTCTCCAGGACCTTTACCGCCTGAACCTAATGTACGAGTTAGTTTTAGATTTTTATCCAAAATAAAACATTGGTTTCTAATATAATCTGTAATATAGAATTTATTATTACTTGCAACTATCCCTCTTACATCTGAAATATAACTACTATCTGAAAGTTGATAAAAGGATGCCTCTCTTTTTAAATTTTCTTGTCCTACTTTCCTTGATTGCTTTATACATCCCGCTGATAGGCAACTGAGCAATAAAAGCATCAAAATATTTTTATTTTTAATCATATTTTCTCTTTTTAGAGGAAGTTTTATAAGAATAAAACTTCCTCTCTTTTTGTTAGCAATATGTTGATTTGCCATCACATTTAACACCCCTGAATATTCTTTCACAACTCTTTACGCCTGTACATGAAACCTTTGACCCCATTGTGTCACAACTTCTTTCAACAGTACATGAGTATGTTGTTTCTGCATTAACAGTATTTAGAATGAATAAATTTGCCAAGTCAATATTCAAATTGTTAGATGTTTTTATTGGGTTATTTATGAACATTGTTACAGCAAATACCATAATTACTAAAAAACCGATTATCTTTTTCATAATTTTTTTATTTTAACTTAAAATACATAATACTTGTAGTATACAAAAAGTATGGTAATTAAATTAACATTCAGTCCTATTACCATCACATTTAACATACCCAGAACCTCTCTCACAATTCGTACCTGTACAACTTATTTTATCCTTAAAAGGAGGGCAGGCAGTTGTTACCGTGCATGAGTATGTTGTTTCTGCATTAACTGTATTCATAGTGAATAAACTTGCTAAGTCATTTTTCATATTGTTTGATGATAGGTCTCCTGAGCTGTTCATTTGTGCAACACTCAAATTAACCATCATTGTTATCATGAATACGCCTGTTGCTATTGCAATAAAAAACTTCCTTTTCATTATATGTCATTTTTAAAATTTCTAAAAACTTATTTTTAAAATTCTCACTAAGCCCCCAAATAACTATTATTCCAAGGCTTCAATTTTCTTTGTACCTTTGTCCCGAAAGGGGGCTACCAGAATTGATGTTCATTTGATAGTTGGGTATTGTTCATGGTTGTTTCCCTTTCTTTTATTTGTTTCATTTCTTCTTTTATCTCTTCTATGGCTGTTGAGTGCACTTTTATCTCTTTTTTTAGAATGGTCTTGGCCATTGCAAGGGCTTTTTGTTGCTGGCCGCTTGCGTCGTAAAGTTTAGCCTGCAGGTATAGTGGGTAAAACTTAGCAGGAGCCATGCTGGCGGCCTGCGAATACTGTTGTTCTGCACTTTTGTATTTTTCAAGGGCTTTGTAACT
>JAQICD010000008.1 GCA_027858715.1 Prolixibacteraceae bacterium | reverse complement strand
TTTTCAATTCGATGTTGTGGAAAAACCCAAAGAGAAGCAAATAAGAAACCCAGTATAAAAAGATATCGCATCATATTCAACTTGAGAGCAGATGATTATTGTAATGAAAAATTAATAGGTACAGTGTAGTTTACTGCTACATTCTGTCCCCTCTGTTTTCCGGGTTTCCATTCAGGTAATGAGCTTATCACCCGAAGGGCTTCGGCATCAAGAGCCGGATCAACACCACGGGCAATTTTAGCATCTCTAACCTTACCATCGCTACCAACTATGAATGTAACATATACCTTGCCTTGAATGCCATTTTCTTTGGCAACCTGCGGGTAATCTAATTTTTCATTTAAATAGTTGCGCAATGCAAGCTCGCCACCCGGAAATTCTGGCATATCCTCTACAATAACAAACACTTCTTCGTCGGGCGTACTTAGATTTTCACTTTTTGCATTAGCGAAAAAATCAGACGGATTGTTTTCATTCAACGTAATGGTTAACTCTTTTATATCAAGTTTTTCTAATAGCTTGGTACTTGAAAAGTCACCTTTCTCAAATATAATAGAATAACTGTCGGCTGTAAGTTGATCTTTCAACTCAGGAAAAACTAGTATCGCATCTAATCTGTCGATATTTGCGGCTTTTATATAACTGATATCAAGCGCTTCAAATTCCTCAGGGCTCAGTATGTTACCTTTGTAAATAATGTTTTCACTCAATGTTTCGGTTTCAACCTCGTATTTTTCGCAGGCAAACATAACAGTAAGTGCCAATGCCAGTACAACACCTATGGTGTAACGTGCGGCAGTATATTTTTTGTTTCTATTATTTGTAATCATTTTAAATCGTCTTTTAATGGTTTTAATACTGAAAAAATTACTTGTCATTACCGGAGAACCACCAATGGCCTGGCTCAGCAATAATTTTTTGTAATGAGTTGCCGTAATATATCCAAGTTTCAGTACGCCTTTGTCGGCCAGAAACTCATGATTTTCGCGCACCATACGTCGAATCATCCAGTAAAACGGGTTAAACCACTGGAAAATCATCATTAAATCGACAAACAATACATCGAGCGAGTGTCCTTGTCGAACATGTTCCAACTCGTGATGTACCATCGATTTCCAGTCTTCCTGTTTGGTTAATGTGTCGGATATAAAAATAAAATTGAAAAAAGAATAAGGCGATATTTCACTCTTCGATACCACCAGCCTGATATTTTTCAACCGAAAAACACGGTTAACCGATACCATTCTTATTAGCTGGTAAACACCGGCCGATATTACAAAAACTGTAGCGAATGCACCCAGAATATAAATCAGCATGGTGTAATCAAACGAAAGTAGAATGCTTCCTATTCGCTGAGGAACACCCGAAGCGTAAATCGTTACGGCTTCAAGCAAATTGGTTTGCTCCATAGGTACAACAAGTTGCACATCAGGCGATACTGCAAATGTTTTCAACTTTATTGAAATAAAAGGCAACAAAGTTGAAAACAGCAAGGCTAGCAGCAGGTAAAAACGTGTTGCCTTAAACCGGGTTTCTCTGCGAAGCATAAACCAATAAACAAAAGTGAAAACACCTAAGCTTAAACCAGCTTCGATAATATAGTTTACGAAGTAATCCATTAGCTTTCTTTTTCAATATCCTTTTTAATATCCTGCATTAGTTCTTCAATTTCGCTAACCGACATCTTATCTTCTTTAGCGAAGAATGAGACCATTTCCCTGAACGAATTTCCAAAATAACTACCCATGAAATTTTTCATGTACAGGCGTGTGTATTCTTTTTTCGATACCAAAGGGAAATATAAGTGCGTTTTTCCATAAGCTTTATGATCAACAAATCCTTTTTTCTCCAAAATACGTACAATGGTCGAAACCGTATTGTACGCAGGCTTAGGTTCAGGCATTTTGTCTATAATATCGTTAACAACTCCTTCGCCCAGTTTCCACAGGATATGCATGATTTGCTCTTCAGCTTTGGTAAGTTCCTTCATCGTAATTTCTTTTTAAAAAAGTAAATATAGAACTATTTCTCTCGTCATACAACTAATTTATTAGTTGATATGTGCAGAAAAATTATGGTGGTTGACCAAAATAACTACATTGTGTCATAGTGCTGATTTTTTAGGTTTTACAATTAAACACAACAAAGCTACAACTAATGTTTTAGTTTTCAAACTAATTTATTAGTTTTCTGACTAATCTTTTCGTTTTATTTAGATTTTTCAATTTTTGGCTTAAAATGATATACATTCCTTATTTTAGCAGAATATTTGTTTGTAGCGAACTAAAATATTTCAAAGTGAGAAAATTCTACATTTTTATAGTTCTGTCTATCACCTGTTTTATAAGTGCCTGTAACGATGATATTGATGTTGCTCCAGGTTATCCTACTATTATTGAGAAGAAAAGCAGCATTGAAATTGACAGAGTTATCAGTCAGATTGAACAAACAGAAATGGCCAGCTGCATTGTTATCGACCAGTTTGGTTATCCTGTAATGAGTTTCGACAATGAATATTGCATCGACACTGAAAACTGGAATTTTAATGCAGATATTGAAAAGATTAAAGAACTAGCGATGGAGGGTTTTTCATCATATGGCGCTTTTATGGAAGTTTCCGACACCTCTGAAATCTCGCTCACATCGGTTTATAACCATGAAGGCGCAAGTTACGATGAATTTTTAGAAGAATATCCCGATTCAATGTCGCCTGTGTGGATCGTATCGACAGCAATCCAACGATACAAGGACTTAGAAGTAAGAGGCACCGATCTAAGAATTTTGCTTTCTCCCGACCATGTTATCGGTATTTCGGGGCATTGGTACACCAATATCACAATTCCAGAAAACGACAATTTTGATGAAGAAGCCGCAAAAGGACTGTTGCTTGATAAGACTTTTGAATATAGCAGAAAAACAATTATAATTAAAAGAGACACCAACTGGCACAATTCAAAAAAAATTATTGTACCCATAGTACAATCGGGACAAATTGAGCTTCATGTATGTTGGGCGCTCTACCCCGATTCATGGGAAATTTTGGTTGATTCGCAAACCGGAGATATCCTATCTTCGATTAATATATCGGCTTATTAAAAAAGTAGAGACGCACAAAAGCGCGTCTCTACCAAAAGTTAAACAAAGTCTGAATTATTTAAACTCTTTTTTTAATTGTACTACCCAATCGTCGATTCGTTTTTGGGTTTTGCGTGCCTGGTTTTCCTGATCGAGACACAAGCCGCAAAACTGGTCGCCACGTTCGGCTCGTGAGTGTTCATAAGTATAGCCTTCGCGTGAAGTAAAACCTACGACCTCTCCCCCACAATCTTCAACTATTTCGGCCATAATGCCGACTCCATCATTGAAATTTTCGGGGTACTCTTTTTGGTCACCTAGTCCGTAAA
>JAQICD010000236.1 GCA_027858715.1 Prolixibacteraceae bacterium | reverse complement strand
AATTACTTGTTTGAATTGTACGGGGGTAATCAATTCAGCTTTTGGTCAGGCTTTGTATCTTCATTTCAGTCTAATTTACAGGTGGTAATTCATGATGCAGCAACTATTAATTATAGAACCGATTATTATTTTTTCTTAAATTTTGGTTTATCAGGAGGTTTAGCAACATCTGCACGGTTAAAATTTGAAAAATTTATTGTTCAAAATACCAGTTCATTCTTGTTGTTAAATGCAATGTTGTACCCAAATTATGCTTACGATCTTCCATTACCCGGCACTTATATACCAAACTATTTTACTTTTTCTTCTGTAAAAAGGCGGCAGTACCTGACGAATAAATTAAAGGTTGAATTTCCATTATACATTGCAGACAAGCTTGTTAACAGTTTCTCCGTTTCATATTTATTTAACTATGAAAACTCCAGCATAAATGATATTGCCATCAGGAAATACGAGCATATATTGAGTTTAGGGGTCATTTTTAAAATCGGAAAAATTGATGTAACAGATATCTAATATTCGGGTTAGGAAACCCGAATTCCTATTATAACCCATCCAGCTTAGCTTCCCCAAATAAAAAAAGCTGCACAAGCCTTAAAAAAGGCAAGGCAGCTTTCTACCAATATCGAGGCTCTGCAAGGCCGAAACCATAGCATCGACCGATGAATTATTGGCGCTGTAGCGCTTATCGCCGCTTACAATAGTCCACTGCCCGTCTTCATTTTCAATTGTAAAATTTGCCCCGTTCATCGATTTAGGATACAGCTTTATGGCACTAACATCTTCAGTTTCGAAGGTAAGCAGTTGCTTATCGAACGAACGCTCACGATGGTCGTTTCCGCCCGAAAAAAGCACAATGGTAAGCACCAGCAGGGCGGCAAAAACGATGAGCAATGTTGTATTATTTACTCAACGTCTCCTTCCGAAACCAGTATCATCATTGAAACAGGCTGAACAAATACGGTATGAGTCTCTTGGGTTCGGAGGCCGTTCTCATCAATGGCAAGCCCGTTGGCGACTTCGGTCCATTTTTGATTTTTCACAGGAAAAGCAACCGGGCTGGCATTGTTATTAAAAATCACGCGGATGGTTTTCCAGTTATCACCGTTTGCATTGTTGCATAAAATGTAAGCCACAACGCCCGGCAAGTAATGTTTTGAGAACCTCAGGTGCTGTTGAATCTGTTTGGTAGATGTCATGCGGAATGCCGGATGGTTTTTTCGTAGCTTTATCAGTTTCCTGAAATATTCATTCACATACGAAAACATCGCTTTCCGACTCCAGTCAATCATATTAATATCGTCGCCCGACTTGTAGCTGTTGCCATCTCCTTGCTTGGTGCGCATCATTTCCATTCCGGCATGAATAAACGGTATTCCCTGCGAGGTGAGTACAACTGAACCTGCAAGGCAAACCATGCGTGAAATGTGCCTTAGTCCGGCATCGGGGTGCGACTGTTTGAGCTGGTCGTAAAGGGTATAGTTATCGTGACAAGCCACATAGTTTATACTTTGTTGTGGCGACATCGACCAGGCCCATTTTATTGAATTGATGTAGCCATAATTAATTTGCGGATGGTCAGTAGCGCCAACAATACCATATTTTACCGATTCCTCGTTAAGTGTTTGCCCGCTGGCAAAGCCAATACTGCCTTCAATGCCCCAGTGACCTTTCATCGCATCCCTGAAATCGTCGTTAAATACGGCAATGTTATTTAGTTTTGGCACATTGCTTTTCACGGCGCGGTGTTTTTCGTTAAGCGGACTTGGAGCGGCTGCCCACCCTTCACCATACAATACAATTTTAGGGTCAATGGCATTCATCTCTTCCCGTATGGCATTCATGGTGTCAATATCCAGAATGCCCATCAGGTCGAAGCGAAATCCGTCCATATGATACTCGTTGACCCAATGTTTCAGTGAATCGATAATGTACTTTCGCACCATACTTCGTTCTGACGCAATTTCGTTACCACAACCACTGGCATTGCTGAATGTACCGTTGCTGCGTTGCCGGTAAAAATAACCGGGAACTGTTTGGTTTAAACATGAATGCCGGGTACGGCCTGTGTGGTTATATACCACATCCATAATCACGCCGATGCCTTTCGAGTGAAGTGTCTGTATAAGTTGTTTCAATTCGGCAATCCGGGTTGCTCCATCGTCCGGGTTTGTTGAGTAAGAACCTTCGGGGGCATTGTAGTTTTGAGGATCATATCCCCAGTTGTATTCATTTTTTTCGGGGTGGGCTTCATCAACGGTATGAAAATCGAAAATGGGTAATAGTTGCACATGAGTTATACCCATATCAACCAGATGGTCTATGCCGGTTTTCAATCCCTCGGGCGAGCGTGTGCTCTCTTCTGTAAATCCCAGAAATTTTCCTTTGTTTTGGATGCCCGAAAAGCGGTCGATGCTGAAATCGCGCACATGTAGCTCGTAAATCACCATGTCGCTGTAGTGCTCGGGGAAAACGTGTTTGTCGGAATCCCAGTTTGCCGGGTTTGTCCGCGATAAATCGCAAATCATTCCCCGCTTTCCATTCACACCTACAGCAAAAGCATATGGGTCGGGTACTTCGTCTAACCATGTATCTTTAAACAGGCACTGAACCGTGTAATATGTTCCATGATAATCGCCCCTTAAACTTGTTTCCCAAATGCTTCCATTTTTTTTCAGGTCAATGGTTTCAATAGGCTCTTTATCGATGCCGGTTTCATACAACCGAAATTTCACTTGACTTGCAACCGACGACCAAAGCCTGAAATCAGTGTAGTTGTTGTGATATTCAACCCCGAGCTTTTTTTTGTTGTAATGGGGGTAGGTTGAAAAGTCGATGTGCCCGAAATACCACGTCATGATTGATGCTTTTTAAACAGTGTTGGAAATAAAACCAGGTACTTGCTCTTTTTTACTTTAGAATTGTTAAACGAGCATTCTACGCGTACTTGATTGAATTTTTTTAAATCAGGATTAAATTCATAAAAAGGTTGAAGTGCAACTGTGAGTTTGTGTTTTTTTCCTTTTTCGAGATATAATGGGAATATTTTTGAGGCGTTTACGGCTTTTATCTTGTAAGCTTTTGTGTTCCGGCCCTTTTTAAAACGAATAACAGGATGTTGGATATCAGTTGCCGTTTCCCCCCTGTTTTCGATTTCATAATAAAGAGTGGAGGGATGGTAAGTTTTGTTTTTCTCGACCTTGAAACGCAGCTCCGATGGCTTAATGATTGATTTAAGCGAATGTGA
>JAQICD010000200.1 GCA_027858715.1 Prolixibacteraceae bacterium | reverse complement strand
TAGCCAGTTGGTGATTACCGATGATCGTATTTGCAACAAACTTTTCAATTCCGCCCCGTAACGGTTTACCATTATTTTTATCCGTGGCATTCCTCTTTTCAATCTTCCGGTGTGGATTACCCGCAAATCCGCTCAAAGGTCTGGACAAAAAAACTGATGCTGCACAACGCACTGGGATGGACATTCTACCTTTTTGGTTATGAATTTCTTTTCCGTGGTATTTTGTTTGTACCGCTGGTACTATCGATGGGCTTTTGGCCGGCAACGGCTGTGAATATTGCCCTGTACTCGGCCACCCATATTCCTAAAGGGCTCGAAGAAACTATTGGGGCGGCTATTTTGGGACTGGCATTATGCTGGCTGACTGCACTTACAGGCACTATCTGGATTGCCTTTTTGGTACATGTTGCCATGGCGCTTTCAAACTCGTTTACAGCATTGAAATACAACCCTCAAATGACTATCAAATAGAAAAAAGTAAGATTATGCGCTATTCTGTAAGCGATAAAGTTGTACTGGTAACCGGCTCGAACCTTGGCATTGGTAAAGCAACAGCCCTTGAATTAGCTAAGCACGGCGCCTTGGTTGTTATTAATGGACGCAAAGCCGACCGTCTGGAAAGCGTGCGTGCCCAAATTGAGCAAGACGGAGGTAAGGTTCTTGCCGTTGCGGCTGATGTTACCAATCCGGACGATTGCGAAACGATGGTACAAAAGATAATTGACCATTACGGCCGGCTGGATGTTCTCATTAGCAATGCAGGCATTTCGATGCGCGGAAACTTTGAGAATGTAACCCCCCAAGTTTTCAAACAGGTGATGGATGTAAATTTTCATGGTGCCGTAAACATCACCAAAGCAGCACTACCCCACCTGAAAAAAAGCCGCGGACGGATAATGTTTATTTCAAGTGTTGCAGGAATTAGAGGCCTACAAGGTATTTCGGCTTATTGTTCGGCCAAAATGGCACTTACAGCCCTGGCCGAATCAATGCGGATTGAGCTGAGCAAAACCGGGATTAAAATTGGCATCACCTACGTGGGCTTCACACAAAACGACCCGGTAAAGCGAACCATGGCAGCCGACGGGAGTCTTATACCCATTGAAGAGCGCAGCAACAAAAATGCCCAGACAACCGATGAGGTAGCCCGGGCTATTATCCGTAATGTTGAAAAAGGCCGTTTCAAAAATGTACTGACTTCGTTAGGCAAACTCAATGCCATTGCCAATAAGCTTTTTCCGGGTTTGGTTGAAAAAGTGTTGATTATGGCGAATGATAAAGTAAGCAAAATGTCGAAATAGAAGCCATTACTCAGCATCCATATATTTCAAAAATATCTGTGCTATACGGTTGGCTGGTAATTCAGCATTGCCAACTTCTTTATTGGCAGCGACAGTAATCACAAGTTTTTGCTCAGGATAAACAACCACAACCGACGAACCACCTTTTATTTCGCCTATTTTTGCCAGCAACTTGCGCCCCTGGTCATCGCTTAAAACCAACCAGCCAAAACTATGATTTATTTCATTCCCGGAATTTGTTATATGTTGATTGCTGAGCATTTCAAGGGTTTCAGCAGTGAACAATCCTGGTTCTATCATGGCACAGGCAGCCCGGTTTAAATCGTCGGCAGTTAACAAAACACCAGCAACAGGTGCATAAGGTCGTAAATTTACTTCCGAAGCATTGCATAAACGGGCAATATAATCGAGGTCGTAAAAATCGCTTCGGTTTTCTACTATTATCGATGGATGGTCGAAACTTAGAGAATGAAGGCCGAGGGTGTCCTTTAACATATCATGCACCAGCTTTTCGTAACTTTTTCCACTTACCGTTTCCGCCAGAATAGCAAGCAAGCCGGTATTGTAAACCGATGGCTCGTAATAATCGTTCGGCTTAAACAGCAACTTCTCGTTTTTAAAATAATGTACATAGTTTTTAAAGGTGCGAATAGAGTCGATGCGAAACAAGTCATCGAGAGTCTGTTGTCTGAACCCTGCGGTATGTGCACCAAGCATGCGTAGATTAAAATCATATTCTTTTTCGGGAAAACCGGGCACATAATGATAATAGCTGCTATCGATATTTATTGCGCCTTCTTGCTGAAGCAAGGCAATAATATATGAGGTAAACAATCCCGAAGTTGTACCAATTCGATATTTGGTGTTGCGGGTAGCCGGCACTTTTAATTCTTTACTTGCTTCGCCTACTCCCTGCGACCAAACAATTTCGCCATCAACAGAAACAGAAACCGACAATCCAGGAATAAATGAAGTAAAGAAATATTCACCCAAAGCTTTGGTACTTTCATTAACGGCCTCCTTGTACTGTTGCTTGTAAAACACTCGTTCCGAATCGACATTACTACCATTACACGAAAAAAATAACGGAACTATTATCCATACTAAGAATTTCAACAAACTAAAATGTTTCAAATTAAAAAAAATCATTTCTTTAAATTTTATTGCTTCACATTTATTTATATAACACTCTGAATTATTTAAAAAGTTCCTGCAGCAATTTTTTGGCTGCATCTTCAATTTCTTCGCGCGAACTACCTTTTACCTGGTTAAGCACCTGTCGCTTAATTTTATCGTTATCAACTACTACATCAGGCTTTTTAGCATCACCTTTAACATTGAAACCAACATCAACAATAGTAACCTTCTGATGACCTGGTATATAAGCAATGATTTTCTGAATTTCGTCCGAAAGCACATCTTTCTCGACCTGTGCATCCACTCTAAAATCAATTGTTCCGCCCATATTGTAAATACCCGAAAGCTGGACTGGTTGTTCAGCTATTTTTGTATTCAAAGGTGTAATTTCAAGATTCCCATTTTTAATAGCAAAGTTAGTTGTAAAATCATCAACACCCACATTCCGAAAACGACTTGTTTTGATTACATTCTTTAGTTTGTCAAAAATATTGGTATTCAATAACCTGACATCTTCAGTCGAAAATATACCACTTGCCGACAAATCAGACAACATGGTTTTCATTTCTCTATTCAGCGGCGATTCAATTTTCAATTTTGTAGAAAAGCGCCCCTGGCTTTTAGCTGCAAACGGCATGTATTTCTGCACTATGCTCAACTGCTGGTAGGCTGTAGGAAGGTCGAATCCTGCAATATCAATACGGGCATTCAATGCAGGGTTTTCACGGCCATCAGCAATAAGTGTCCCGTCCATCTTCATTGTGCCACCTATAAGCTGCATTTGCAGTCCCAGCAGCTCTAATTGCTGATCGTGCAGCAACAAACGCCCTTCAAAACCGGTAATATCCATTTTATCAAGCAATAACCTGTTGATTCGGGCATCGAAAGACAAATGCATTTTTTCGGGCAGCGTAAGCAGAATATTTTCGCGTGATACACTATCTGTTTTTATATAATCTTCTTTTTCCGGCTTTTCGTCGGGCGTATAATGTTTCAGAAATTCGTTTAAGTTCAGGTAACGCGACTGTAGTTGCATGTCGCCATTAAGCTCATCGCCTGCAAAAAGCCAGGTTGCCACGTTGGAGAGTGTTCCGTCAACACTGAAATCGCTTTGCCCGATATTTCCCTTTACGCGTTTCAATTTTAAGTTCTGGTCGAGCAAAACCATCGAAGCAGTTTCGAGCCAAACACCCTGTGGAACAGCACTGTTTTGAAAATTAAAATCATTTAACTCCACATTTCCAGACGAAATAAACGTAGAAAAATCGTTGTTCTTAAGCGACGAATAATTTCCTTTCATTTGTGCATCGGCTTTAAGCATACCAGTCATTTTTGTATCGCCCATCGGTATCACTTTATTAAGTGTTCCAAGGTCGATGAGACCATTCAAATCAACATCGATAAACGGGTCGCTTAGTAAAGTACCAAACATGGCCTGCATGCTAAACGGATTATCGGCCATTTGCATATCCATTTTTTCAACACCCAAAGTCAACAGATCTAGCACACCTTCGGGTTTTTTAATTCCGGCCAACAGTTCGTTCAGCAGTAAAGTCTCTGGCAGTCCTGGATATTTTATTGTTCCGTTATTCACCTTTAAATCGATATCCATTTGCGGATAAATATCTTCGTAATACACACCGTTAACTTTACCATTAAAAGTCACTTGTCCGTCGGCTTCAACCTCGTTCAGATATTTTTGAAAAGCGTTGGGAACAACAGAAAGCAACTGCAACATATCAATTTCAGGAACGTCAAAAATCACATCAAATATCATTGAATCGCCGGGCATTGAAAAACCTCCGTTAATAGAAACCGGCAAATCGTTTACCCGGGTTTTTCCGGCATCGAAGCTGAATTTATACTTATCGAGGTCAGCTTCAAGCTGGGTAACCAGATTCAGCTTTCCGTTGTCGATGTATCTTACGCTGTCGTATCCAAAGTTTATCGATGGTGTTGAAGCTTCAATGTTAAGCAAGGTAGTCATGCCCGACATAATTCCCGACATGTATCCTTCGGCATTCAAAACAGAAAATAGATAATTATACTTCTCACTGTTGTATATAAAATCAAAATCGGTTATTTCAATTTCACTAAGTTGAAGTTTTAAAGGTGTTTTACCAGTCTCTGCTTCTTTCTCGTTAGCTACTGGTATGCCTGTTTTAGAGATTGCCCAGTTAACCGCTCCGGCTTCGTTTTGTATGAGCTGAAGCAAGGTTTTATAAAGATGCAGTGACTGTATAACAACGCTTCCACCACCAAAAACCGAACGAATATCAACCTGAACAGTTAGTTCATTGAACGCCAGCAGGGTGTCACCCTCAAAATCACCAAGCCCAACCACAGCCACATCGTTAAACGAAGCATTGAAATCGGGAAACGATTTTAAGATTGAGAGTCGATAACTGCCGTAACTAATCTCAGCATTAACACTTTCGTTTGCCTTAGCTAAAATTGCATTGCTAATTTTCCCCTTGAAAGCAAAAGGAATAAGTAGAATTGCTATAACAATAACAAGAATTATTATACCAGTTATTTTAAAAAGTTTTTTCATGTATAACTAATTTTTTTTAAAAATACCTTTCTCCAACACTTCACGCAACATATTTAACGCGGTTTGTGCCGAACGTATTATATTTCGTTCGCGGTTATTGCTAAAGGTATATTTTTGTGCAAAGGTTTTATCAGGCGTTGCAACGGCAATCCAAACTGTTCCCACCGGCTTGTCGGCTGTTCCCCCATCGGGGCCTGCAATTCCCGAAGTAGCTAACGAATAATCCGCATTTGTAAGTTTACGCACTCCTTCGGCCATCTGCATCACAACCGTTTCACTAACGGCTCCGTGCTTTTCAATGTCGTCGGCACTTACTTTCAAAACCCCTGATTTCATATCGTTAGCATAAGCCACAACTGAGCCTTTAAACCAACCAGAACACCCCGGCACCGAAGTAATCGAGTGGGCAATTTGTCCGCCGGTACAGCTTTCAGCCGCAGCCACAGTAGCCTTTTTATCTATGAGTAGCTTTCCGACCACGCCAGCCAGAGTATCGTTGCCGTACCCAAAAATAGCATCGGGTATTATTTCTTTCAACTTTACAATTTCAGCTTCAATTGCTTTCTTCAAATATGTTTCATCAATACCAAAAGCTGAAAAGCGTAATCGAATCTGACCCGGATTAGGTAAATAAGCCAAATGAATAAATTCGGGCAATGCATTTTCCCAATCTTCAAGCTTTTCGGCCAGTATGGATTCGGGAATACCAATGGTATGAACCGTTTTGTGCACAATAAAACCGTTTCCGTTTTTGCTTTTCAAACGAGGCAATACCGATGCTTGCATTATCTCTTTCATTTCGAAAGGCACGCCCGGCATCGATACAAATATTTTTTCGTTATGGTCGAACCACATGCCAGGTGCAGTACCTACCGGGTTTGACAAAACCTCGCAACATTCGGGAACCAGAGCCTGATCGCTGTTTAATTGATTAACACCCAAACCACGCCTTTTGAAAAAAGATGAAATATGGTCTAATGTTGGATGGTGCATTACCAAGGTAGAATTAAAATATTCAGCCAGTACTTTTTTGGTGCGGTCATCCTTCGTGGGGCCCAATCCACCGGTTATCAATATTACATCTGCCCGCAAACCTGCGTCGTCGAGTGCATTTACCAAGTGCACAGGCGTATCTGATATCGAGGTGATTTGAGCTACTGAAACACCTATTTTATTTAACTCTTCGGCCATCCATGCCGAATTGGTATCTACTATCTGGCCAATTAAAATTTCGTCGCCAATTGTTATAATTTCTGCCTTCATAATGTCTTCAAAAATATAAAATATTCGGCATTCAAACAGATTAACTTTAGTTACAATTCTAAAACAAAATGTTAAAAAAGATTATTAACAATTTGAGGCGAATCATTGGCAAAAATCACAATACATCAAATTCTTTTGTTGTTTTTTTAAATTGTTATATATTTAGAAACTGGGAGAAGATGAAAAAGAGAAACTTAATTGGGGGGATGAGTTAAATGGGAAGAATACTTTCGAATATTTCCATACAAATAATTAGCTGTAAATTTTCAACAGCCAAAACGCACATATATTATTTAATTCAACAAGCATTACTATTATTTTTTATCCTTATACAGGCAGGTATTTTTATGCCTGTAAGAGGGTATGCTTCAATGCGCGACATGCGCTTTGATAACATTACCCCAAATACAGGATTGTCAAACGGGAACATTGTAAGTATTACACAGGATCATGAAGGATTTATCTGGATTGGGACAGCTGAAGGCCTGAACAAATATGACGGGTTACAATTTACATTATACAAAAACTCACGTGGTGATACAACTACACTTTCCGGGAACTATATTAACACATTACTTGAAGACAGCAAGAACAACCTATGGGTAGGCCTTGACAAGGGAATTTGCAGATATAACCGCAATATGGATTATTTTGAGAGAATGACATTCCCTGACGAAAACAACCTACCATTTAACCATACCGTAAGTGCTATTTTTGAAGACTCACATAACAGGATATGGCTAGGCACTAACATTGGTGTTTTTCTTTTTGATTATAAGAATCAAAAATTCACACCTTATATCGATGAGATTGTTGCTGATAAAAAAGTTTCGCATATTGAAGAGGATAGATTCGGCAACTTGTATTTTTCATTCTATGAAACAGGGTTGGTAAAATACAATCCTATTAACGGCCAGAAAGAAATAATCAATAAAGATCATAATATTTACCCTCTTAAAGAAAATGACATCTATGATTTTACGATTGACCACAAAAACAGAATTTGGTTAGGCTACCAGTCCGAAGGGATTTCTGTTATCAATGAGAAAAATCAAGCCATCAATCATTTTTCACATCAACCCAACAATCCGAATTCGTTACCAGGAAATTATATTACAACCATAGAGATCGATAAAAAAGGAAACGTTCTTATAGGGACTAATGGCAATGGCTTATCGGTATATTATCCGGACAGCAGTGCTTTTTATAATTATAAAGACACAAAATATGAGAAATCACTTATCAGCGATGTGGTCAACCAAATTTATGTAGCAGATAATGGAATGATATGGATTGGATGCTGGGGAAGTGGTTTGAGCATATATGATGAAAAACTATTTCAATTTGCAAATTACAAACCTGAAACTCATAAAGAAAAATCACTTTCAGGTGAATCGGTTACTGGTTTTACAGAAGATAAGAACGGAAACATCTGGGTGTCAACTGATGGTGGTGGAATTGATTGTTTTAACCCACATAATAACACTTTTAATTATTACAACAAAGACAACAACCCCCAAAACGCTTTAACTAACAACAAAGTCCTTTCAGTACAGACCGATGAAAAAGGGGGATTATGGGCAGGAATGTGGAATGGTGGTTTAAACTATTTCGAAATAAAAGGACATCACCTTATACTGAAAGAACGATATGAAAAGTTATCAGAAGATCAAGCGAATAATAGTTCTATATTTAAATTATATCTCGACCGTAACGGACAATTATGGGTGGGTAGTTTTGAAAAAGGTGCATATATTTACAATAACAAATCGGACAACTTCATTCCCTTAAGCAAGATTGTAAACTCTGAAAAAGACTCAATAAACCAACTAACAATAAACGATTTTCTTCACGATTTAAATGAAACGTACTGGATTGCCACTCAGGACTTCGGTTTAATGAAGGTTGACCTGAAAAACAAAACTCAAATTTTATATAAAGAAAGCTTAGATGATCCTCTGGGACAGCCGGCACAGCTCGTAAATTTTATCCACAAAGACAAAAAGTCAAGACTTTGGATTGGCACCAATGCGGGTTTAAGTTTATACAACAAAAAAACCGAAGAGTTTAAAACATATACAACTGAAGATGGATTGCCGGATGTTAATATAGTTGGTCTGCTTGAGGATGATCATGGTCATCTATGGATTAGCAGCAATAAAGGTATATCTAAAATAACCGTTAACCCGGGTGAAGATTTCCCAGTACTGGAAATTCGAAGTTATGGATTGTCCGACGGACTACAGGGAAATATATTCAACCGCTGGGCTTACTACAAAAGCAGCACCGGCAATATGTATTTTGGTGGCCTTAACGGATTTAACAAATTTCATCCCGATTCAATTATTGATAATAAATTCATTCCACCTGTACATTTAACTGATTTCTTATTGTTCAACAAACCAGTTCCGATTGGCAAAGAAGATTCACCTTTAAAAAAGCATATTTCACAAACCGACGAAATAATTCTCAGGCACAACCAAAACTATTTTACCATACAATTTGTAGCACTGAACTATATTATAAGTTCCCAGAATAAATATGCCTATTACATGGATGGGCTTGATAAAGATTGGAATTATTTCGGAAACAGTAATAAGGCTACTTATACCCATTTACAACCTGGAAAATACACTTTCAGGGTTAAGGCCAGTAATAATGATGGATACTGGAATGAAGAAGGCACCTCGATAAAAATAACCATCCTGCCTCCTTGGTGGCTATCGTGGTGGTTTAAACTAGTGGTAACAATTATTATCCTCTCTTTTATAGCTTATTGGATTGTCAAATTCATTCGTTATTATAAACAATTAACCAATCAAACCATTTTGAATGAGCGGAACCAGTTACAAACATTAATTGACAATATCCCCGATCAAATTTACATCAAAGATAAATTATCAAGATTCATAGTGGTTAACAATAAAACCGCTGAAATAATGGAAACTGCCAATAAAAAAAGCATGATTTATAAAACCAATTATGACTTTTATTCCAAAGAAGAAGCAGTTAAATTAACTGAGCAGGAACGAAAAATCATGAATACTGGTGAATCATTGATTAATGAAGCAACCAAAACCATAATAGGAGGAAAAGAGTTTTTCTGGTCGATAACTAAAACTCCAATAGTTAACAACAAAGGCGAAACGTTGGGACTGGTTGCCGTTATACGTGATGTTACCCAGCAAAAGAAAGCAGAGTTAAAAATTACCCAACAAAGCGAAGCTCTTAAAAAAATGAATGGCGAGCTTTTAACCAACAACAACCTGTTGGAAGAACATCAACAACAAATTGAAGAACAATCGGAAGAGCTTTATAACCAAAAAGAAGAACTTACTAAAAACAACAAACTTCTTAATGAGTTAAATGCAACTAAAGATATGTTCTTCTCGGTTATTGCCCACGATATAAGAAATCCGTTCAATGTTATTATCGGATTCTCGGATTTACTTCTTAATAATATTAATGAGTGGAATGATCGTGAGATAATTCAAGCGGCTAAAATGATTTACGAATCATCCAATAAACTTTCTGAGTTACTCGACAACTTGTTACAATGGTCCCGGAGCCAACGTGGAATAATTGAATGTAAACCAACAACCGTTGAAATTGAACCACTGGTATCAAAATTTATGTCTTTGTATAAATATAACCTCGATGAAAAGAATATTAAAATGGACTCTCGCTTCGATGTTCCAGACTGCAAAGTATATACCGATACAAATTTACTTGAAACCATACTTCGAAATCTGATCATTAATGCAATTAAGTTTACCCCCAATGAAGGAAAAATTGAAGTGGGCACAAAAAAAATTAACGATAATAAAGTCATTCTTTTTGTATCGGATAATGGTGTTGGTATTGATGAAGAAAACCGCAAAAACTTATTCAATCTAACCACAAATAAAAGCAAGCCCGGCACCAACAATGAAAAAGGTAGCGGACTTGGCCTAATACTTACCAAAGACTTTGTTGAAAAACAAGGTGGTGATATTTGGGTAGAAAGCACTCCTGGTAAAGGAACAACTTTTTATTTCAGCATTCCTTTAGCTGATTGATATTTATAATATGACAAGTTACAACGGTGTTATGATGCAATATTTCCACTGGTACACACCTGCCGACGGGAATTTATGGAAACAACTTACGGAAAATTCTTCGAAGCTTGCCAATATCGGCTTTACAGCTTTGTGGCTTCCGCCTGCTTACAAAGGCACCGGTGGTGCAAACGATGTTGGTTACGGAGTGTACGACTTATTCGACCTTGGTGAATTCGACCAAAAAGGATCGGTTCGTACTAAATACGGCACACGCGACGAATATATATCAGCCATTAAAGCTGCTCAAAATGCAGGAATGCATGTTTATGCCGATATTGTTTTTAATCATAAATTAGGAGCTGACGAAGCTGAAGAATTTCAAGCAACACCGTACAATCCTCAAAACCGTAATGAAACAATTGGCGAGTTACAGACCATAAAAGCCTGGACTCACTTTTATTTTCCGGGACGAAAAAATAAATACTCAGAACTAAAATGGCATTGGTGGCATTTTAATGCAGCCGACTATAATGTGTTCGATGAAAAAACACAAGCAGTGTATTTGTTTGAAGGAAAAACTTTTGACAACAGCGTTGATTTGTCGCTGGGTAATTTTGATTATCTAATGGGCTGCAACCTCGACATCAACAACCCCGATGTACAAAAGGAACTCTTATACTGGGGTGAATGGTATCTGAAAACTACCGGCGTTGATGGTTTTCGCTTCGATGCCACAAAACATGTAAAATCTGATTTTTTTCTCGACTGGTTAAATTATATCCGCCAATACAGCAAAGCAAATTTGTTTGCCGTAGGAGAATACTGGTCGGAAGACAGCAATGCACTGGAGCATTTTATTGAAGTAACCGACGGGAACATGATGCTTTTTGACGTGAACCTGCATTATAATTTTGCACGTGCCAGCAAAGAGGGGGGGAATTTCGACCTGCAAACCATTTTCAACAATAGTTTGGTAAATAAACACCCCACACTTGCAGTAACGCTGGTAAGCAATCACGACACACAACCGTTACAAGCGCTCGAATCGGTTGTCGAAAGCTGGTTTAAACCCCTCGCCTATGCGTTGATATTGCTGAGAAAAGACGGTTATCCGTGTGTTTTTGCTGCCGATTACTATGGAGCACACTACAAAGACAAGGGCAAAGATGGAAAAGAATACGAAATATGGATGGATTCACACCAAGCACTGATTGATAAATTTATTTCAGTACGAAAACAATACGCTTACGGCAATCAGTACGACTATTTCGACCAGCCAGACTGCATTGGCTGGACAAGAACAGGCAACAACGAAAACCCGCACGGTATGGCTGTTATTCTCAGCAATGGAGATGAAAGTTCAAAAAATATGGAAACAGGCTCGCCCAACACGACCTATTTCGACATAAGCGACCATGTAAACGAAACAGTAAAAACTAATAATGAAGGTTGGGGTGAATTTCGTAGCAAAGCAGGTTCGGTATCGGTATGGATTCCTGCTAAGCAATAAACCATAAATTAATTTTTATTAATAAAAAACCCGCTTTCCGCGGGTTTTTTGTTATCGTGCAAGGTCATCAAAATCTACATTTGAATATTCGGCTGTTACAGCTTCCGGTTCATACATTTCATCCATTTCAGCTACAAGAGGCTGATTGTCGTCAATAAAACTGAGTACATCCCTTAGTCCGTCGCTAAACTTCTCAAAATCCTCTTTATACAAAAAGATTTTGTGTTTCTCAAAGTAAGAATTTCCATCGCGGTCGAACCGCTTTTTGCTTTCGGTAATCGTTAAATACAGTTCATCTTTACGAGTTGCTTTCACATCAAAGAAGTAGGTGCGTTTTCCTGCTCTCACGGGCACAGAATGAATCTCCTCCCGAAACCTGCTACTTTCAATGTCTCTACTTTCACGCTTTTCTTTATTGTCCAAACTCATAATTGTTAGGTTAGTATAATATTAGGATGGTTTCAAATATAGAAAAATTTTTATTACCAAAAGATTTTAATAGTATTCTCTAAAACATATCCTTATTCAGGTTTGTATTTCTCCATTTCAGGAAGCAATTTTTTCAAAGCTGCCACCCTTTTTGTATCTACCGGGTGCGTGCTCAAAAACTCAGGCATGCTCGGACCACCCATTTGCGACATCCGTTCCCAAAAAGCTACAGCTTCTTCAGGATTATAACCGGCCATAGTCATAAAAATTAAACCAAGTTCATCGGCTTCGTACTCGTGTTTGCGCGAAAACGGCAACGATATTCCAACCTGTGTTCCGACTCCGTAGGCCGCGAGAAAAATATTACGTGTTTGCTCAGGTTTTTCACTTAAGGCAATATCCAGCGCCATGCCTCCCATTTGGGCAATTAAACCCTGACTTGTACGCTCGTTGAATACTATTCCCACTGCTAAAATCTGTACCTTCTTCATTTTACTTTCGCTTTGTTTAATTATTGAATTGAAGAAACAGTTTCTAAGTTCTTTCAAAATTTCTCATAAATTTGCACAAAAATTACACAATATGCTAAATAAATATTTTCCGGTAAACGAATACCACACCCCAAAAACCCAAAAACGAGTTATATGGGATAAACTTTCGCTTGGTACTAGTTTCTATTTCAACCTGAAATTTATGTATTTTCTGTATAAAAACAGAAAATTAGCATTAAATAATCAATACGACACCGAACGTTGGGCGTTAAGCTCATTCGAAATATTGAAGCATCTTGAAGACTGTGGCGCTAAATTCCACATCGAAGGCTTTGAACATGTCGATGCTGTAAAAGACGAACCGGTTATATTTGTGAGCAACCATATGAGTACACTCGAAACTATGGTGTTTCCCTGCCTTGTTGCCCCGGTTAAGGAAGCGACCTTCGTGGTCAAAGACACACTTACAACCAGCAATGTTTTCGGACCTGTAATGCGCGCCCGAAACCCAATTGCCGTTGGTCGTAACGACTCACGGCAAGACTTAATAAAAGTTCTTTCGGATGGAAAGCAAAAACTTGCGGAAGGAACATCTATAATTATTTTCCCGCAAAGTACACGCTCTAACGATTTCAACCCTGAAAAATTTAACTCACTGGGTGTTAAACTGGCTCAAAAATCAAAAGTCAGGGTTGTACCAATGGCCATAAAAACCGACCTGTGGGCCAATGGCAAATTGATAAAAGATATGGGCAGTATTAAACGTAAAAAACCGGTTCACATCAAATTTGGGACACCATTAACCATTAATGGAAGCGGAAAAGATGAACATCAGTTCATTGTCGATTTCATTAAAAAGAATCTAGAAGAGTGGAACAAATAAACTTCCACTCTTAATTCTTTCGATAACATTTTATCCAGTCAATATCCAACCGGTGTGGCAGGTTTGTAGTGTCTTTAATTACTTCGCTTTCAATTCTGAGCTGTAGAGGCACATGAGGTATATTACGCGAAATAGAGCCCATCGCCCGTTCATTAACCGTCCACTCCATCTTATCGGGCGTCCAGCTCAAAGATATAATAATATATCCGCGTTTTTTGTACTTCAGTTTAACGCAATCGAGTTTCCGGCTTTCCTTATCAGTTATCATCAGCCCGCCTTTTCTCACATTGCCATTGCCCGAAAACAACCTTATGCATATATCTTCATCTTCGTTAACCAGCGATATAGTAGAAACAACATCTTTCACTCTCGATGCTTTAAGCTTAACCTGAAACTTACCATATTGTTGCGCAAAACCTTTCGACGACTGTAATATGCCCGACACATAATGAAATTTTCGGGGTATAAAACCAAAATTTTCGTCCCAGTATAAGCCATCACAATCCTCTTTTTTAGTTTCAAGTGTTAGCAAACTATTTTCGGTGTCAAAATTATCAAGGTCGTTGGCATAATGCAACTGATTCTTTATCGAGAAAATTTTACCCGGACCTTTTCGGGAAATAGGAGGTATAAAATCCCAAACCGACTGGTCAATTTTATCAAACTGCTCTTCCATGGTCTGGCTCCACTCCCTGAAAAACGAAAACTCGTCCGTGTCGTTGTAGCGTATATAAAGCTGTATTTCAGGATCAGCATCAAGTGCCTCATACTCTTGCAACAACAAAAAATCTTCGGTTTTCTCGTATCGTTTATCATCTTTCAGGTAAGCCACCCTTTCCTTAAACGCTTCCGAGTTTATCTCTTCTGTTAAATCCTCGTAACTATTCAGCAACGAAGAGCCCTTTACTTTCAGGTAGTTTTTATACAAACCCGATTTTGAGGTACGCTTAAAAAATTGTACATCGGGCGACAATTTCAGATTCTCGTAACGCTCTTTTATAGCATACCCCTCAGTATCTTCCCAACGCTCATTATTACCTCCTGCCTTAGTTGCCTTTTTAAAAAGATGTTTTTCCTGCTTATATGAGCCTTTTTTTACATAATGCTCCAGTTTTTTTAACTCAGGCATCGTTCCTTGTTCCTGGATTTCAAAATATCGTTTAAAATCGGGCGACGATGTAAACGAAAAATACCGCTCCAACTTCTTGTTTTTCCTAAGCTTCTCGTACTGCTTCAGCACTTTTTCTTCGGGCGATTTTCTGAACTTAAGGTCTTCTATCTCTTTCTTTTTCTGCGTAAACGGAATCGACTCAACCCGTTCTTTTAAAGTCAAATAGCGGTTCAACTTTTCCGAATCTTCAACCTTATTGTATATCTGATAATCGCTCCAAAGCTGCTCTCTTTGCTTTTCAATTGCTTCGGTATCTTTCATTTTTTGTCCAAAAATCATAATGGATGGCTTATTATGAATAAACTGTATTTAAGTAATCTTCAAAAATCAAGCTAAAAATCGGTGTAATTTTGCAATTTTCAAAATCATATACAAAATTAATTATATGGCGGGCTACGGGCTACGGCTCAAAGTGTCCTCGCAGCCGCCGTGTTCCGCACGTCCGGCAGGTAGCTTCCCCCGGTCGCTCCTGCCGTCCTGCTCCACATCGGCATCGGCATCGGCCAGCTTTCCGCCTCCCCCCTGCCCGACGCTTCGTTCAGTACATACAGTCGACTGCAATCAAGCATTTACAAGCATCATATCCGAATAACGCACAATGGTTGCAAATCCCTTTTTTTCAAAATAAGCAAAAACATCGTTTTCGTTTATTTCCGAAGCAACCAGCACAAAATCACCGCCCCAGGCACCCAACGATTTCACAGTTCCCGGAAAATCAGAAAATAAACGTTGTTTAACAGGTTCAAGCTTTATAACGTCAGATATTAATTTTTCGTGTGCATGTATTAAATCCATAAACACATCTTCATCAATACAGGCAAGCATCTTGTTGGTTATTGCATTTAGTTTTATCACTTCGTCGGTATAATCTCCCGATTTATCAAAAGCGTCAATACCTTCGCGTGTATTTTGTTTTCGATTGAGCCACACAAAATAAAGCCGGTTTTTAAACGGAGGATCAAACGTTATAATCCTGTACTGAGGTTTGTTGTTCTGAATCTGGTACAATATTGGAGCATTGGTTCGGGCGCAGGCAATATCGTAGTCCGAGCCACCAAAAGTCAGGCGGTTCAGCTCAAAAGCATCACAACCTGCCCATGATGCAATATTCGACACCATCGAACTGCTGAATCCCAGTCCCCACTCAATATCAAAACCAATATTACTATGCACACTTACCCCCTGTGTAGATGACAAGAAAGACGAATTTAACTTTTGGGCGGCTTGTAATACCTGCTGTAAACGCTGCGCTATCGGCTTATTATTCGTCGAAAGCACTTCTATGCCTTGCAAAGAAAATACAACTTCAGTCCAGGGCTCGTTTTTAATGGTCGATGTCCAATGAATACAGTTCTCGCTATTGGCTTCAACTTTCATGTCCTGACCGAAACGGGCAGGCAACGCCAATGCCTGTGCTCCTTTCAACACAAGATATTCGCCGGTTAGCATTAATTTGCCGTTAGAGTGAAATGACTGCATTCAATTCTTTTTTAGTCCTAACTCGCTTCTAAAAACTTTTTCACAGCTGAAAACGTGACCGTTTTATCGGCAAAGAATTCCGCAGCAAGCTGTTTCAGCCGTTCAGTAGCGCCCAATTGGTTCAGTATGTTCGACAAATGCATTTTCATGTGTCCGCTTTGAATACCAGTGGTTACCAACGACGTTACGGCCGAAAAGTTATTGGCCATTCCAAGGGCAGCAATCACTTCCATTAATTCTTTTGCCGAAGGATTATCGAGTATTTTCAATGATAATTTTGCAAGGGGATGGTTTTTGGTTAAACCGCCAACTGTACCAACGGCAAGCGGAACAGTAATGGAATACCGGAAAATTCCGTTTTCGACCGATACATCCGACAGCGAACGATAATGGCCTGTGGCTGCTGCATAGGCGTGGCCGGCCGATTCAACAGCACGCCAGTCGTTACCCGTCGCCAGCACAACCCCATCGATGCCATTGTAAATACCTTTGTTGTGAGTAACAGCACGCGACACATCGTGATTGGCAATATCTACGGCCATACGGAAGCGTTCGGCAAAATGCTTCGGACTGTAAGAGCCACTTACTTTTGCAAGTTTTTCTACCGGACATTCAATAGTACAGCTAACAATACTTTTTTACCAACAATAAAGCCGGTAATATTTTGCAAAAAGATGATGGGTATTTTACGGAAATTGCACAATTCGATAAAATGCGCTTCTTTCAATGCTGCTTCGGTGGTTAGAAAGCCATTATTTGCTATAATACCAACCGGATAACCTTCAATATGTGCAAAACCGGTTACGATTGTGACTCCGTAGTTGAGTGTGAACAACAGCCCCGCCAAGCTCCTCAGCAGTTACATCCTCCCCCGTGGCAGCTTTTACCAATGGAGGCCCTCCAATGAAAATTGTTCCCTGATTACGCACAATAATAGTCTCGTCGCTCATGGCCGGTATGTATGCCCCGCCGGCTGTACACGAACCAAACACAATAGAAATCTGTGGTATTCCGGCAGCCGACATTTGCGCCTGATTATTGAAAATGCGTCCAAAGTTAAATCGATCGGCAAAAACATTGGCCTGTTCGGGAAGATAAATCAATTCGTTTACGCGCAGTGAACCTGCCACGCGCCTTATGCTTTAGTACCGAAGGTTCGTTGTTGCGATTAAACACAGCCGATAGCTTGTTTCTGTATTCATCAAAAACAGACTGATATTCTTCCGCATTCCGGCAATATTGCTCGCTATTAATGTCGATATTTGATTTTATTTGTTTCAATTTTGATTCTTTTTACCTAAACAAAACTACATAAAAGACATTTTAGTTCTTTTTTTGTTCATAAAAAGATATAGTCATTTGTAAATTGGTCATTCGTTATATGAATTCGTATGGATCAAATTAAGATTAGGGTGGATGAATTTATTTTTATAATTTCAATAGATCGTTAGATTTTAGACATAAGATAATAGACTTGTTTGTAATGTACTAATTGTTAGTAGTTTAAATAAATGTGCAACCAAGACACAAACAACTCATTATTAATGGCTTAAAAAATATTAACGAACTATTATTAATAATCAGGCGCAAAAAAAAGCCTTCGGAAAAACCGAAGGCTTAAAAATATTTTTAATAAAGTAACTATGCTTTCTTACTTTTTCTTCGATAGAAAAGGCCAGTACCTATTGCAAAGAAACCAAAAAAAGAGGCAATAATAGAAACAGGAACTACAGCTTCACCTGTTACCTGCAAAAATTGAAGCGCCGAGAGCATCACCTAAAGCAGCTAACATGAAAGTTATTTTTTTATCAAATACTGTTACTTACACATTACCGGTTCATCATCATTTGCATAATGCCACCACCGTTTTGAACGTTGTCAAAACCGAGTTGTTGTAAAATTCGCTGAGCATAAGCCGATCGAGCGCCTGTAGCACAATACAGGGTTATTTCCCGTTCTTTTGCTCCAAGCTCATCCATCCGGTGCTGTAGTTCATCGAGTGGAATATTTACTGCACCGGGGAATGCTCCACCACGAAATTCTCCAGCTGTTCGTACATCAATCACCAATGGCTCATCCGACGCGTAATCTTCTTGTTTATCATCAATTGTTTCGGATTTTTTGGCTTTCACCAATTCCATCATCTGTGTTAATCCGCCACCGTTTTTCACATTAACAAATCCAACTTGCATCAGCAACTGCTGCGCATACGCCGAACGTGCGCCCGTGGCACAATAAACAATTATTTCACGTCGTGCATTTTCACTCAACTCTTCGAACCGGTACATTAATTCATCAAGTGGTATATTTATGGCATCGGGTACTGCACCGTTGCGAAACTCTTCCGGTGTTCGAACATCAACGATAACAGTTGAACTGCTGTCGGCTTTTGTTTCGTTTTCTTCAGTTTCATTATCAACGTTTGATGTTTCTTCTGTTATTGATTTTTTTTCAACCGGTAACAAATCAATTTGCAAATGTTTAAATCCAACTGTACGGGCATGACGCTGCAATGAAATATGTCCGCCTGAAATGTTCACCACCTCTTCAAAGCCTGCACCAAGCAAGGTTCGCAAGGCCTGATGCCCTTTTTTCCCTGTTTCGTCATATACCATAATTAACCGCCCTTTTGGAATTGAACCAAGGCGCTCCGGCAAAATTTCCAGTGGCAAATGAATTGAACCTTCAACATGACTCTTTTCAAATGCAAAAACATCGCGAACATCAATAAATACAGGGTTTTTGCCTTCGATATAAGCATCAAGCTCCGAAACTGTAACCGATGGGCTAAATCCCGACATGCGGTTTTCGGCAGTATATGCAGCCATATTCAAAGCATCGTTGGCAGTGCCCAGTGGTGGCGAATAAGCAAAATCTATATCGGCCAAATCGCTCACTGTAAGTTTAGATGCAGCAGCTGTGGCAATAACATCCAAACGACGGTCGGCACCTTTATATCCGGCAGTCTGACCTCCAAGTATAATCCCTGTTTGGCGATCGAAAATCACCATTACAGAAACTGTTTCAGCTCCTGGATAATACACGGTATGGTGTTCTTTGTGCACAACCACAGCTTTGGCATCGATGCCAAAGCTACGTGCCTGTTTGAGCGAAAGCCCGGTTATACCGGCTACAGCCTCAAAAACACGCACAATTGATGTTCCGATTGAACCTTTATAGGCATGGTTTCCACCCAAGGCATTTTCGGCAGCAATACGCCCCTGCCGATTGGCTGGTCCGGCCAGCGGAATACGTACTTTCTTACCGTTTACACGATGCTCAAGCTCCACCATATCGCCGGCAGCATAAATATCAGGATCGGATGTTTGCAATTGGGCATTTACCAAAAGCCCTCCAGCTTCGCCAATTTCCAATCCAGCATCTTGCGCTAGTTGCAGTGTAGGACGAACGCCAATTGAAAGCAGTACCATATCGGCATCCAGTAACTTTCCATTGTCCAATTTCACCGAATGCTTTCCGATTTCGGTTACCCCTGCGTTGGTATGAATATTCACACCGTACGAAAGCAATTCGTTTTCGATAATACCGGCAGTTTCAGGCTCCATAAGTGCCATTACGTGCGGCATCATCTCAACTACGCTCACATTTAATCCTCGCTTGGCAAGGGCTTCAACCATTTCGAGACCAATAAATCCACCACCAACAACAACCGCATTTTTCGGGTTTTTATCGTTTAAGTGATTGGCAATCTTGTCCATATCGTTTAAAGTCCACAAAGTGAACACGTGATCTAGATCGGCACCGGGCAATGTTGGCTTTACCGGACGACCGCCCTGAGCAAGAATCAACTTAGTATATTCGAAACTTTTCGATTCTCCTGAACTTGAATCAAGAGCTGTCACAAGCTTTTTCTCTCGGTTGATACCAGACACTACAGTGTTGGTATGAACTTCAACTCCATATTGATCGTTAAAGCTTTCCGGGCTTTGCAAAATAAGTTTCGACCGACTTTTTATGTCGCCACCAATATAATAGGGCAAGCCACAGTTGGCAAACGAAATATCAGGGCCGCCTTCGAGCATTACAATTTGTGCCGATGGAGAAATCCGGCGTGCTTTTGCAGCGGCTGTCGCACCTGCTGCTACTCCTCCTATGATGACAATTTTTTCCATATTTAATACCCCTAAAGGGGACTTTTTTGTTTGCGTTATTTTTATATATTTTCGTCAGAAATTTTTAATTTAAAATAAAATATATGTATAAAACCTCCGTTCTGCCCCCCCCTTTAGGGGGTTGGGGGGTTCATTTTTTCAATTTCGTTCAATAAAAAATCTTTCCCTTTCACGCCTACGTAACGCTTTATTTCTATCCCGTTTTTAAAAAGGATAAGCGTAGGTATGTTGCGTACTTTGTGGCGCTGTGCCATTGACTGATACTGTTCGATATTTACTTTACCCACATATGCATCACCTTTTAGTTCGGCAGCAACTTCGTTCAATGTAGGTGCCATTAAACGACAGGGTGCACACCATTCGGCCCAGAAATCGACCAGTACCAAACGGTTTTTGGTTTGCTGCTTGAAATTTTTGTCAGTTAGTGTCAAAATATTTTTGTGATCGTCAACCATCGGCGTATTTTTTATTTTACGCATGGCAAACCATCGCACTACAAATAAAATTGCCAAAACTGATGCTACTACAATTAATACAGTGTTCATATTTTTGAGTCATTTGTCATTTGTCATCCAGATATCATCGGTGTGACTAATGATTGATTTATAATACTTTCTATTTCGCTCTTTGTTTTGATTCCCCAGCTGTGATATACCATTTCGCTATTTATGAAATACAACAAAAAAGGAATATTGGCTTCGGGGTAATCATTAAACAGGTTTTGTACAAATTTCAATTCGGGATTATCGTATTCCATATCAAAAAATTTCACATGCGTATATTCCTGTTGCAAAACTTCAGCAACACGATACACCGGTATTGAATACTCTCCCATCCTACCGCAAATCACCATCACATTGGCATTTCTTTGCAAAGCTTCGTGGTATTGACTAGCCGTTTCGATATGGTTTAAATTGGTGTACAGCATTAGTTATTATCCCTGTTTAAAACTATGCAACAAAAGTAAAGTTTACTCTATTCATCTAAAAGGAAACAAGCTACGGGCTAGACAACATACAAATTGATTTAGCTCAAGTTTTTTGTTGATTTATGCTACCTTTGTAGCAATATAGAGAAGAAAAATGAAGACAATTATAGCAAGTGACAATAATTATATTTGCGATATACAAGCACCATGCTTTCAAAAACTTTCGGAAGAAGAAACCGAACTTGTAAAAAGCAGCAAAACTCAAATCCTTTTCCGTAAAGGCGATAACCTTACCAAACAAGGCGCATTTTCGTCGTATGCTCTTTTTATGATTAAAGGATTAGCCAAGCAATATATTGAAGGAGAAGGAAATAAGAATTACAATTTGAGAATTATTAAACCAGGTGAATTTATTGGTTTATCGACTATATTCAGCAATAAACGATTTAACTATTCATCGGTAGCACTTATCGAATGCCAGGTTTTTTTGGTTGAAACTGAAGCTATAAACAGCATTTGTAAGCAAAACGGTACATTTGCTCTAAATATAATGAACCGCTACGTTGAACAAAATGCCAACTTGTACGAAAAAATTCAAACTGTACTTTACAAGCAAATGAACGGCCGTATGGCCGAAACATTACTATATCTTGACAGTTTGAAAAGCGAATGCAACGAAATCTTTCAATTGCTTACACGAAAAGATCTTGCTGATTTTGCCGCCACATCTACCGAAAGTGCAGTAAAACTTTTAAAATCATTCGAAAAAGAAGATTTTATTACCCTTAACGAAAAAGATACTCAATTAAAAAATTACGAAGCTCTAAAAGAAATCAGCATACGTGGATAAACTTATTTCCCATCTTCTTTATTCGCAAATTAAGCTTTTACAACATCTGGTTTTGTAACACCCCGATTGGCCCAATACCTTTCACGAGCCTGTTCAGCATCCATATTCAAGGGAATATAAATTCGGGTTCTATTATCAATAATTACAGATTTTAATTTAGACATATCTGGTGGAGCAAAATGATTCTGTTTTTTATCGGCCATAATGAAATTGTATTTTATTGTATATATGAAAACTACCAAAGATTCAATTAATATTTAAATATAACACTACTCGGACACAAATAGTTGTTAAAAATTAACATTGGAAGTTAAATTGACCTCATGATAAAGGCATAAAAATTTAATAATTCTGGTTGGAAGCTCTATTGAATCACTTTCATAAACATTGCCCCTAACGTATTTTATAGTAACTTTGCAGAGTATTAAAACACACCATCAATTTGATAAAATCACAATGAATATAAAAGGCAAAAGCAAATTACCGAAGGACATAATTTTACATGTAAAAACGGAAGATGAACTTCTTAAGTACCTATTGAAAGAATTACAAGGCAAAAACCGAAACAATATAAAAAGCTTACTTACCAACAAACAGGTAATCGTAAATAGAAAAGTTGAGAGCCGGTATAATCATAAATTAATGCCCGGCGACGAAGTTAAAATCGATAACCGTAGGTCAAATACCCCAAATATACTTACCGCCCGTGGCTTTTCAATTATTTTCGAAGACGAGCACCTGATTGTAATTGACAAACACGCCGGAATTCTCAGTATTGCTACTGAAAAGGAAAAGAGTCACACAGCATATAATTTCCTGAGTAAACATGTTAAATATGAGAATGCCTCTAACAAGATATTTATAGTACATCGCCTCGATCGTGAGACATCGGGCTTAATGATATTTGCTAAAAATATAAAAGTACAACACCTGCTTCAGGATAACTGGCGCGACATGATCACCGAACGCACCTATATCGCTATAGCAGAGGGAGTTGTCAAAAATGACCATGGGGTCATTAAATCGTATTTGCAAGAAAGCAAATCACTTAAAGTACATTCATCACAAAACCCCGACGCTGGTAAACTTTCCATTACAAACTACAAAGTACTAAAACGCACAAATGAATACACCATGCTTGAGGTACGCCTCGACACCGGACGCAAAAACCAAATACGGGTACATATGCAAGAGATAGGCCACAGCCTTATTGCTGATAAAAAATATGGTGCCACCTCCAACCCCATTGGAAGACTGGGCCTTCATTCGCGCACTCTCGGATTCATTCATCCTGTTACAAAAGAACCGCTTAGGTTTCAAACAGTAATTCCCCGAAAATTCACACGATTATTTTAATTATTGTTATAGGTTTTCCAAAATCATTTTCAGTGCAGCTTGTGCCGATACGACCCTATTCGCGGCCTCTTGAATTACAATGGAATCGGGACTTTCGATAACACCGTCGGTAACCACCATGTTTCGGCGAACAGGCAGGCAATGCATAAATTTGGCATTGTTCGTAAGCGCCATTTTCTCTTCTGAAACTGTCCAGGCACGGTCTTGAGACAAAATTTTTCCATAATCGTTAAACGAAGCCCAGTTTTTGGCATAAACAAAATCAGCACCTTCAAAAGCCTTGTCCTGGTCGTATTCAACCTTCACGTCGCCCATAAAATCGGGAGACAGTTCGTAACCTTCGGGATGTGTTACCACCAGTTCGTAATCAGTCTGACGCATCCACTCAACAAACGAATTAGGCACAGCCTGTGGCAACGCACGGGGATGTGGTGCCCAGGTAAGAACAACTTTAGGCTTATCAACCTTTTTATATTCTTCGATGGTAACATGGTCGGCAAAGCTTTGCAACGGATGCCGTGTTGCCGCCTCCATGCTAACTACAGGCACACCAGCATATTTAACAAACTGATTTAATATTACCTCGTTGTAGTCTTCTTCTTTGCTTTCGAAGCGTGCAAACGAGCGCACACCAATAACATCGGCATACGAACCGATTACAGGCACCGCTTCGAGCAGGTGTTCGGCTTTATCACCATCCATAATAACGCCACGTTCGGTTTCCAGTTTCCAGGCACCCTGGTTCACATCAAGCACCATTACGTTCATTCCGAGATTTTCGGCCGCCTTTTGTGTACTCAGGCGTGTACGAAGGCTTGAATTGAAAAACATAAGGATCATGGTTTTGTTTTTACCCAAATGTTGAAATCCGTAAGGGTTTTTCTTCACCAAAAACGCTTCTTCAAGCCCTTTTTTCAAATCGGGCAAATCATATACTGATGTAAAATGTTTCATTGTTACTTAGGTTAAAAAAGTTTACATTTTGAAGTTGAATCAAGCAATCTGATTCAGATTTAAGCTTTAAAAAGCAACAAAGATAGCAAAACAATAGGCAAACAATCCTTATATTCGTGACCGAGTTTATCTGTTTTATTCAAATTATCACATTTATGACCCGTAAACCCACGCTGTTTATAGCACTTGTGCCGATACTCCTTCTTATTACCATGCTCACATCTAACGTGTTTTTGTTTGATGATGTGCTCGACGGCCCAAATCAGATAGCTTTACTTTTAGCCGCTTCGGCAGGTATTGTTGTGGCCTGGAGGCTGGGTTTTAAGTGGGAAAATATCAACAGCCGTATTGTTAAGACCATTGGTTCGGCCATGCCTTCGATGCTTATTTTGTTGCTCATTGGCTCACTGGCCGGCACATGGCTCATAAGCGGTACCATCCCGGTAATGGTTTTTTACGGGCTCGACATTATTCATCCCAAAGTGTTTTTGGTTACTGCTGTTATAGTAAGCGCCATTGTATCGGTAGTCACAGGCAGTTCTTGGTCAACAGTGGCCACTATTGGCGTGGCACTAATTGGAATTGGCAAAACCATGGGCTTCGATCCGGCAATTGTTGGAGGAGCCATCATTTCAGGAGCATATTTTGGTGATAAAATTTCACCGCTATCCGACACTACCAATCTTGCACCTGCCATGGCCGGCACCGATTTGTTTACGCACATTCGCTACATGATACAAACAACCATACCATCGATGACACTCACTTTAATCATCTTTCTGGTTATTGGTTTTTTCTACGATTTTCAATCCAAAGCGGTTGACGTAAGCACAGTTCAGCAGGCTATTGATGCAACTTTTAACACAACACCGTGGCTGCTTTTGGTGCCGTTAACACTTTTTGTTGTTATCGTGATGAAAATGCCACCACTTCCCTCGCTCATGATTGGCACTTTGCTTGGCGGATTGTTTGCCGTAATTTTTCAACCACAGACCATTGAATACCTCATCCCCGGTGAAAACTACTTCAAAGCCTCTTACATGGCGGTAATGCAGGCTATGTTTGGAGATGTTTCACTCAACACCGATGTTAAAGCGGTAAACGAGTTACTAAGCACAACGGGCATGCGTGGTATGCTGAACACAGTTTGGTTAATACTTACCGCTATGGTTTTTGGTGGTGTTATGGAAGCCGGCGGTCTGTTGGAAAGAATCACCCGCCCCATAGTTGAGCGGGCAAAATCGACCGGTTCGCTGGTGACTTCAACCGTGGTAACATGCTTGTTTTTTAACACTACAGCTTCTGACCAATACATTTCGATTGTAGTACCGGGACGCATGTTCAAAGAATCGTATGCTAAAAAAGGATTAAAGCCTGAAGTGTTAAGCCGTACTCTCGAAGATTCAGGAACAATGACCTCGGTACTTATTCCATGGAATACCTGTGGAGCCACACAAGCTAAAGTACTGGGCGTAGAGACCTTTGCGTATGCTCCCTACGCATTTTTCAATATTATAAGCCCGTTTATGACCATTGCTTTTGCTTATTTAAATATAAAAATAAGGCGGTACAAGTCTTCTACAACCACTTGATCCAATATCAAAAATATCTTTATTTTTTTTAAACTATTTTCCATCGAAAATAGTTATATTGATTTTCATTTTAAATTAAAACTATAATTATGGACGAAGTAACGCTAACAAGCTTATGGGATAATGTAGCTAATT
>JAQICD010000194.1 GCA_027858715.1 Prolixibacteraceae bacterium | reverse complement strand
AACTTTAAACAAACGATGTAGGCACTTGTTGCATTCCTCTTCCCGATGCTCGGAACAGGCAGTCACAGACGAGAAAGGGAAAGCCGACTCGTTACGCAAGCTAAACGAGTGGCAGGTGGAAACAAAGATAATGTTCTAAAAAACAAAAACATAGGAAAATATTTATTTTCAAAATAATGCTCTTAAAATTTGGATTACAACATAGAAAGGAACTGGTTTAATCAATTGATTTCTATTTAGCCTCTTCTAATTTAACATCCAGCATATAGCGGACAATTAAAAATGTACGAAAACTGAGAAAAAAAAAGAACCATTCGTAAAACGAACAGTTCTTTGTGTAGAAATATAATATGCAATGGTTTGATTAACGGTTGAACAAAAGTTCGCGGTATTTTGGCAGTGGCCACAATTCATCGTCAACAATTAGTTCGAGCTTATCAATGTTGTAACGAATCTCGTCGAGATAAGGACGTACAGTTTTGTCGTATGCAAAAGCTAACTCAACCTGATCTTCGATTTTATTGGCTACTTTACGAGCCTCAACCATTTCATTCACGTTAGTTTTTATGAAAGTGATATGTTCTGAAATCTCCCTGATTATCTCAAGGCGGTTTCCGGCAAGTGTTTTAAATTCATCGCCGAACACTTCTTTCAGACCTTTCACGTTTTCGATAAGCTGTGTTTGATATTTTACCGCTGTTGGTACAATGTGGTTAATGGCCAGATCGCCAAGAACACGTGCTTCAATCTGAATTTTCTTCATGAATTTTTCGTATTCCACTTCAACACGGCCTTCGAGTTCCTTCTCGTCGAAAATCCCCATTTCGGTAAACAGCTCTTTTGAGGTTTCTTTTAAATATCCTTTGAGCGACTCAGGTACACTGGTAATGTTTGTAAGTCCACGTTTTTCAGCTTCTACAACCCATTCATCGCTATAACCGTTGCCATCGAACCTGATTGTTTTACATTCTTCTATATATTTTTTAAGCACCTGGAAAATAGCCTCATCTTTTTTCACACCATCTGCAATCAGCGTTTCAACTTCGTTTTTAAAATCAACAAGTTGTTTAGCCATTGCTGTATTTAAAGCAATCATTGCCGATGCACAGTTGGCCGATGAGCCAACAGCACGGAACTCGAAACGGTTACCGGTAAATGCAAACGGAGAAGTACGGTTACGATCGGTGTTGTCGAGTAATATTTCAGGAATACGTCCAATATTCAATTTTAACGAAGTTTTTTCTTCGGGTGTCATTTTCTTATCTGAAACATTGTGTTCGATAAGGTCAAGCATTTTATTTACCTCGGTGCCAAGGAATGCCGAAATAATAGCCGGTGGTGCTTCGTTGGCACCCAAACGATGTGAGTTTGAGGCCGTTAATATACTGGCACGCAACAAATCCTGATGTTTATAAACAGCCATCAAGGTGTTTATAACGAAAGTGAGGAACTGCATGTTGCTTTTAGGGTTTTTCCCTGGTGCATAAAGCACTACACCTGTATTTGTTGAAAGCGACCAGTTATTGTGCTTACCCGATCCGTTAATTCCGGCAAAAGGTTTTTCGTGCATCAGGCAGCGGAAACCATGATGACGTGCAACACGGTTCAATAAATCCATGGTCAGCTGGTTGTGGTCGTTGGCCAGGTTACATTCTTCGTAAATCGGAGCAAGCTCAAACTGGTTAGGTGCTACCTCGTTGTGACGAGTTTTTACCGGTATTCCAAGTTTGTAAGCCTCGTTTTCAAGGTCGATCATAAATTGTCCAACGCGCTCGGGTATCGATCCAAAATAGTGATCGTCGAGCTGCTGATCTTTTGATGATGAATGCCCCATAAGTGTGCGCCCTGTGAGTGCCAGATCGGGACGAGCCTGATATAAGGCTTCATCAATAAGAAAATATTCCTGTTCCCATCCTAGGTTAGCCTGCACCTTTGTAACGTTTTTGTCGAAATATTGGCACACTCCTACAGCTGCTTTATCAACTGCAGCAAGCGATTTTAAAAGCGGAGCTTTATAATCGAGTGCCTCGCCTGTGTACGATATGAATATGGTTGGAATACAAAGTGTTGTTCCCACAATAAAAGCAGGTGACGAAACATCCCAGGCAGTATATCCGCGTGCTTCGAAAGTTTGACGCAAGCCGCCGTTAGGAAACGACGAAGCATCAGGTTCCTGCTGTGCCAATAATTTACCCGAAAATGCTTCAACAACGCCTCCCAGTTCGTTATGGTCGATAAAGGCATCATGCTTTTCGGCAGTACCATCGGTTAAAGGTTGAAACCAGTGCGTATAATGGGTTGCTCCATTTTCAAGCGCCCATGCTTTCATGCCGGTAGCAACGCCATCGGCTACTTTACGATTAATGGTTGTTCCATTGTCAATAGCATCGTAAACTGCTTTGTATGATTCTTTAGATAAGTATTTTTTCATTTTTGCGCGTCCAAATACCAACTTTCCGTAAAAATCGGATGTCAGATCGGCTTCGCGGGTAACTTCGAGAGGTTTTCTCTCAAGTAGCTTTTGAAAAGCTGCTAATCGAAATGTTGCCATAATTTTAAATTTTTGTTTCCGTTAATAATTTTTATTTAATTCACATAAAAACTATACGACATTATGATTGCAAAAGATGCTATAAAATTTCATTTAGTAATTATATATCGCATATGAGTAGCAAAAATACATTTTGAATCCATTTATCAATGCTTTTTTGGTTTTTTTTTGATCTTTTTTACCTAAAACTTGCTTTTTTTAACAAATAATTCACAAATAGTATCAAAATTTCAACGATAAGTCGATAAAATTGGGGATTATCATTTCGTTTTTGAATTCTTGTTTCATTTTAACCCCAAATTTAGCAGGGGGTTCTTCGTTTTTATTATATCGGTAATATTCCTTCGCGATATCGTTGTTAAATTCAGAATGAAATTGGGTTCCGTAAATTTTATCTAACCTGAAAGCTTCGGTTATCCCGGAATCGTTTTTAGCCAGAATTACTGCACCGGGAGGAGTCATACTTACATAGTAACTGTGAGATTTATAAGAAGTAAGATTATTGTCGATGTTTTTGAACAAGGGGTCTTCATTACCGGTCGGCGTAAGTTTAATAATATCGGTACCCAGAGCCATGCCATTTCGGTTCATTTCTACTTTGCCACCCAAGGCTTCGGCAATAACCTGGTGTCCAAAACAGATTCCCAGTACCGGTACATTGCTATATCGAGCAGTGATAATCCAGTCTTTTAGTTGCTTCACCCAACGGGTCTTTTCATTGGTATCGCTGTGCGACCCGGTAATGAAAGCAGCAATGTATTCGCCCGGATGCCTTAATTGTTCACCTTGGTGAACATTGAATATTTTGAAAATATTACGAGGCAAGTTTGAACGTTTAATAATCATCTCGTCGAAATCGCCATGAATATCTTTTACCGATTCGTATGTGTCACCACATTTAATTATAAGAATTTTCTTCATATGTTAATTTTTACATTGAAAAGAATAATAGCAAGGGGTGTTGCCCATAAAAAACAAAAAATAATAATTACCCATTCATTACGGGGGGGGGTAAGACGATACAAAGATATAAAAAATGAATACACACCACCATATAAATATGGTATATATTTATATAATACATTATTCGTTTACCTAACGGCCAATATTTTGCCTGATCGAAACCATTGCTTCGGTTGCAGTTGAAGTGCTTTTAATTAGTATTTGAGAATGACCGGATTTTAATAAATAGCAAAAAAAAGCCACTTGCATATAGCAAACGGCTCTTAATTTATGGTGTAATGGCTTTTAATTGCCGAAGTCGTCGAAGAAAATATTTTCTTTCTCAACGCCAAGGTTGTAAAGCATTTTGTTTACGGCATTGGTCATTGGCCCGGGTCCGCACATGTAGTATTCAATATCTTCAGGAGCTTCGTGGTCTTTCAGATAATTATCGTAAATCACCTGGTGGATAAAACCAACGGAGCCGTCCCAGTTATCTTCTGGTTGAGGCTCGCTAAGAGCAATTGTAAATTTGAAGTTCGGGAACTGCTTTTCGATTTCTCTGAAATGCTCCTCGTAAAAGATTTCACGAACAGAACGAGCTCCGTACCAATAAGTTACTTTTCGGCCTGTTTTGAGTGTATGGAACAGGTGGAAAAGGTGCGAACGTAATGGAGCCATACCGGCACCACCACCAATGTATAGCATTTCGTTATCTGTATCCTGGATGAAGAATTCTCCGTAAGGTCCTGAAATGGTTACCTTGTCGCCCGGCTTACGTGAAAAGATGTAAGAAGAACATGCACCAGGAGGTACATCGGCCCATTTGTTTTTCTGACGATCCCATGGTGGAGTGGCAATACGTATATTCAGCATAACGATATTACCTTCGGCAGGATGGTTGGCCATCGAGTAAGCCCTGAAGGTCTCTTCGGTATTTTTAATGCCAAGATCCCATAATCCGAACTTATCCCATTCATCGCGATATTCTTCTTCAATATCAAAATCTTTAAAGCTGGCTTCATATTTGGGCACATCAATCTGGATGTAACCACCTGATTTAAAGTCGAGGTTCTCACCTTCGGGAAGTTTAACCACAAATTCCTTGATAAAGGTTGCCACGTTGTGGTTCGAAACCACTTCGCATTCCCATTTTTGGATGCCCATAACCTCTTCAGGTACGCGAATTTTCATGTCTTCGCGAATTTTCACCTGGCATCCGAGTCTCCAGTTGTTTTGCTGTTCTTTACGGGTAAAAAAGTCAACTTCGGTAGGTAGTATCGATCCTCCACCGTCTTCAACCTGGCATTTACACATACCGCAGGTACCTCCTCCACCACAAGCCGATGGAAGGAAAATGCCGTTATTGCTAAGTGTTGAAAGAACAGTTGAGCCCGGCTCGGTTTCTATATCTTTTTCTCCATCGTTAATGTCGATATTTACCGTTCCCGATGGGGTGAGCTTCTTTTTGGCAAACAACAACACACTAACCAACAACAATATTACTACCAGAAAGAAAACAATACTGGTAATGATAACTGTTGATTGTATAGCTATTAGAGTCATTTTATCTGATTTTAAAAGTTTTAATTAAAGTTTAATTCCCGAGACTCCCATAAATGCCATTCACATTAATCCGGTAATGATAAAAGCCATCCCCAATCCGCGTAGAGGCTTTGGAACATTTGAATATTGCACCTTCTCACGAATGGCGGCAATACCAATAATGGCGAGAAACCAGCCAACACCCGAGCCAATGCCGTAGGTTGTAGCTTCACCAATATTGAGGAATTCTTTTTGTTGCATGAATAATGAACCTCCCAAAATTGCACAGTTAACGGCAATAAGCGGAAGGAAGATACCGAGGCTTGAATATAATGCCGGAGCAAATTTCTCGACAACCATCTCAACCAGTTGCACCATCGATGCAATAACGGCAATAAACATGATAAAGCTTAAAAAGCTTAGGTCAACATTGGCAAATTGAGGCCCTAACCATGTAAGTGCACCTTCCTGTAACACGAAATTTTCGAGTACGTAGTTTACAGGTACGGTAATACCTAAAACAAAAATTACAGCCAGACCGAGACCTGTTGCCGTTTTTACCGATTTTGATACCGCCAGATATGAACACATACCGAGAAAATAGGCAAATATCATGTTTTCGATAAAAATTGACCTGATAAATATGTTGATAATGTTTTCCATAATCTAAAATCTTTTTCGGTTCGATTACTTATTTTCTTCTACCAGTTCTTGGTTCTTGGTTCGCTGTACCCAAATAATAATACCCACTGTAATAAGAGCCATGGGTGATAATACCATCAAACCGTTGTTTACATATCCAAAATTGTATAAACCTTCGGGTATTACCTGAAAACCCCAAAGTGTACCGGCTCCTAAAAGCTCGCGGAAAAAACCTACAACAATCAGGATTAAGCCATAACCAGCAGCGTTTCCTATTCCGTCGAGAAAGGCAGGCCCCGGTTTATTTCCCAGTGCGAAAGCTTCAAGTCGCCCCATGATTATACAGTTTGTAATAATCAGGCCAACAAAAACCGAAAGCTGTTTGCTAACATCGTACATAAATGCTTTTAATACCTGATCAACCAGTATAACCAGTGAGGCCACAATTACAAGCTGTACAATAATACGAATACGGTTAGGAATTGTATTACGCAGCAATGAAACAATAACATTTGAAAGCGCCAACACAACCATTACCGAAAGTGTCATAACGACAGACGGCTTAAGTTGTGCGGTAACTGCAAGTGCCGAACAAATTCCAAGTACCTGTACGGTAATCGGGTTTTGTTTGCCGAGCGGGTCGGTGAGCAGTCGTAAATTCTTTTTTGAGAACAATGATTCTTTATCACTCATAATTGTTTACTTTTTCTGGTTGAAAAATTCAAGATAAGCCGACAAATCATTGTACAGCATGTCTTGTAGTCCTTTACTGGTAATGGTTCCTCCCGATATTGCATCAACTTTGTGTTGCTCGGGTGCATTTTCACCTGCCTTTGCTACAATAAGCGATACAAATTCCCCATCTTCATTAAAAAGGGTTTTTTCTTTGAAATCTTCCTGGAAAGCATCGGTTGTGATCTCTGCACCTAACCCGGGGGTTTCTCCCTGGTGATCGAAGATGGCTCCATAAATAGTATTGAAGTCATCATTCAATGAGACATATCCCCAAATCGGCCCCCACAAGCCAGAACCGCGTAAAGGAATAACGTACTTGATGCCATTATCGCCCAAATCGGCCTCAAAAATTGGCAGTTTGCGCTCTTCAAGAGGTTTAGCCTGTTGTTTCTTCAGGTTGATTGTAAAGGCATTTCCATCGGTTTTTTCACCTTTCGAATTAATGGTATATGAGTCGGTAATTTTTTCAGCATAAATATCTTCAGCTTCTTCAACCGTTGTTTCAATATTGATAGCTGCCAGAATGTTTTGTTTCTTTTCAATTTCAACATTGCGGTCTTGTAAAGGCTTTAGTGTTATTGCTGTAAACGATAATATTGCAGCCACGATAATCACCATTACCGAAGCATATATGAATGTGTATGTATTTCCGTTTCTGTTCATCTCGCGTCGTTTTTAATGATTATACATTGGCTGGTGCTCGTTTAAGCCTTTTGCGTACGTTACCCTGTACCACGTAGTGGTCGATTAATGGAGCAAAAGTGTTCATCAGCAGGATTGCCAGCATTACGCCCTCGGGGTAGGCGGGGTTCAGCACCCTGATAATAATGGCTAAAACACCAATAAGCAATCCGTATATCCATTTACCTCTGGTTGTTTGAGCTGCCGAAACCGGGTCGGTTGTCATAAACACGGCACCAAAAGCAAAACCACCAAGGAAAAGGTGATGCCAGAATGGTATTTCCATGAATGGATTAACGGCGAAGGTATTCAAAATTAACCCTGTAAAAAGAGCTCCTATTACCGTGGCGAGCATGATGCGCCAACTGCCAATGCCTGTTATAATAAGGAAAGCTGCACCAAGCAAGATGGCAAAGGTTGAAGTTTCACCAATCGAGCCCGGGATAAAGCCCCAGAAGGCATCCCAGATGTTGTAATCGATGTTTCCGGTAAGTGCCAAACCTAAAGGTGTAGCTCCAGAGAATCCGTCAACTACTTTGTCGGCATCTTGTCCGAGCCTGATCCATACGCTATCGCCACTCATGTGAGCCGGGTAAGCAAAAAACAGGAACGCGCGGGCAATCAAAGCCGGGTTCCATATATTCATACCGGTACCACCAAATGCTTCCTTTGCAATAATCACTGAAAAAGCAACTGCTATGGCTACCATCCACAATGGTGTGTCGATAGGGATTATCAGCGGAATTAATATTCCTGAAACCAGGTATCCTTCGTTTATTTCGTGCCCTTTTATCTGGGCGAAGGTAAATTCTATGCCTAATCCAACCACATACGAAACTACAATAGCCGGTAGTACCCGTAAGAAGCCATAAAAGAAAACTTCCCAAAAACCTGTTTGGGCAAATTCGCCAATGGCATGAAAATGTTGATAGCCTATGTTGTACATTCCAAAAAGCATGGTAGGTACAACCGCAAGCACTACAAAAATCATTGTTCGTTTTAAGTCGATGTAATCACGAACATGTGATCCTTTTTTGGTGGTTTTGTCGGGAACATATAAAAATGTTTCAAATCCTTCGAAAACACTTTGGAAAGGATGTAGTTTCCCGCCTTTTTCAAACTTGGGCCGGTGTTTATCGTAAAAATTCTTTATTCCTTGTCCTTTCATATTTGTTATATTCTTTAAGGAAATTTATGTTGTTAAGCCAATTCTTTTATCATGGTATCCATGCCATTACGCAATATAGATTGTACTTCAATTTTCGATGTACAAACATATTCACACAAAGCCATGTCTTCTTCAATAACTTCAAAAATGCCCAGATTTTCCATTTTATCAATATCATTTACCAGAATGGCTTTCAGAAGAAAAACCGGCAGGATGTCCATCGGCAATACTTTTTCGTATTGTCCTGAAATTACAAAAGCCCGTTCACCGCCATGATAATTGGCATTTAAAATGTACTCTTTTTTCGGCATCAGTTTCGATAAGAATGTTTTACCGGCTGTGAATTTTTTGAATCCGGGGCTAATCCAGCCGAATGGCTCAATTTCATCACCTTCGGGAATAACCGTAACCTGGTTTTGTGTCAGTCCGGTATATCCTGTTTCCTCAACTTTTTCACCAGTTAAAACATTGCCAGAAATGAAGCGTTCTTTAACTTCTTTTTTAGTGTTGTTTTCAACAAGAGGCTTAATTGTAATGCCTGCAATGGCTTTAACATATCCGGTATTCTTAACCTCCGAACCGGTTATGGCAACTAATCGCTCGAGGTTTAGTTTCCCGGTAGAGAAAAGCCTGCCAATATAAACCAATGTTTGAATGTTGAGTGTCCAAACAACATCACCTTTGTTAATTGGTGCTGTTTTATGTATTTGAATACCAACATTTCCGGCCGGGTGTGGACCGTTGAAATAATTAACTTCAACCCCTTTTAGCGATTCAAATTCAGAGCCGGGACGTAATCCCAGGTAAACTTTTCCATCGGTAAGTTTTGATACTACGTCAATTCCGGCCTGGATGCTTTCTTTTTCATCTTTAAGCGTGAACTCATAGTCGGGAGCCAGTGGAGCCGAGTCAAACCCGGTGATGAAAATATCACGGGGTGTTTCGCCGACTTTTGGTATCACACCAAACGGGCGTTGTACCATCAATGGCCACAAACCACTGTCGAGCAGGGTTTGTTTAACTGTTTCACGATCTAATGAATTGATTTCTCCCTTCGAAAAGTCAACAGATTCGAATTTCCCGTCGCTTTCTATTTCAATCTCTAAAATACGCCGACGCTCGCCACGGTTTACCGATATTACTTTTCCGCTAACCGGTGAAGTGAATTTTACTTCAGGTTGTGCTTTGTCGAAAAATAATGGTGTACCAGCTTTTACAATGTCGTCGGCTTTTACAGACAGCTTTGGCTTGAGACCCGAAAAATCGGTGGGTTTAACTGCGTAACGGGTAGCTTCAATAGCTTTGCCGATGCTTAAATCGGCTTTCCCCTTCAGTTTGATATCAAAACCTTTTTTGATTTTAATAGTATTTGACATTGCTGAATTTTAGATTTGTTTTGAACCGCAAAGGTAAATATTTTAGCTTATTTAAATCAATAACCCATGCAATTATATAGATGTTTGCAAGGCTTTTGCATTATCTTTTTGCATTTTGGACTTTTTCCTCTTTTTTTTCTTGTGATAAAAAACACTTTTAACACTACTCCATTTTTCATGTTTTTTGTAACCCACAAAATCACAATAAAATAACCACGATTAGACAATGTTTGTTTTCAAATTCCGTTTTCTTCGTATAAATATTAATTTTGTGTGAAAATTTACATATAGGCTTGCTTATAAAATATTTAGATTACTAATGCGAAAAATATTAACGCTCAATATATTTATAGTATTTCTGGTCACCAATGCTTTGGGCTTTGAGATACCCGAAAACACACGCAATAAAATTTACACTGATAACATCAAAACGGTTGAAATGTATCGTGCTGGCTGGAAACTTTCGAACCCGGTTATAATCCTCGGCAGTGACGAACAGCTTGTTTTCAGTTTTGATGACCTGTCGGGCGAGCAAAATGATTATTATTATACTTTTTATCACTGTGACCGTAACTGGAAGCTCTCTTCGATGGCTCAGCAAGAGTATTTCGATTCGTTTACCGATTTTCCGCTAACCGATTTTGAGTACTCGGTAAATACTACAATTCCGTACATCAATTACATGCTTCGCATTCCCAACGAAGATGTCCCAATTGTTTTTTCGGGCAACTACATACTGGTTGTTTACGATCGCGATGAGCCTTCGATACCTGTTATAATTTGGCGTTTTTATGTAGTTGAACCTAAAGTGGTAATTAAGGCGCGTATAAAGCAATCTGCACAAAATCCCGACGGTGTTGAAGGTCAGGAAGTAGATTTTTTAATTGATCATGGAAATTTCAATATTGATAATCCCACTTCAGACATTAAAGTGGTATTACAGCAAAATAACCGGCACGATAACCAGTCTGACAACCTTAAGCCACTTTTTGTGAATAACGGTGTACTGGAATACGACTACAACAGCAGCAATGTTTTCCCGGGCATTAACGAGTTCAGATATTTCGAGTTCATCGACACCAGGCATCCGGGGCACGGCGTTTATCATATTGGGTTTAAAGAGCCCTTCTACAACGTTACACTAGAGAACAGCCAACCCCGAAATCGGAGTCCATATCGTTATGGTGAAGATTTGAATGGAAATTACCACATTGAAGTTTTAAACAAAGAGTACCCCGAAACCGAAGCTGATTATATGCTGGTACATTTCGCCCTTGAAATGCCGCAACCATTATTGGGAGGAGGCATTTATGTATTTGGCAAACTTAGCAATTGGGAGTGTTCTGAGCCCTTTAAAATGCGATACAACATGAGTAAACAGCGTTATGAACATTCGCTGTTACTAAAGCAAGGGATTTATAACTTTTTATATGCATACAAAGATGAATATTCCGGGAGAATAAAAGCTTACAACATTGAAGGCAGTCATAGCGAAACGGAAAATGATTACCGCATTTTTATTTACTATGGTAGAATAACCGACCGCTATGACCGACTAATTGGCTACAACCGGTTTAATTCAAACCTCAACCGCTCATACTAGGCATTTAATGACAATCATCTGTGATTTTTATTAGTATTTAAAGATTTTAAAGCCATTAACTTTGATGTTATTCACATTGTTAAACTTTAAGGTCTAATTACTAAATACTTATAGATATGTCAACAGGATTTTACAAAGTGCCGGAAGCCAAAAACGAACCGGTAAAAACATATGCACCGGGTACTAGAGAACGTGCCGAACTCCAGTCAAAAATCAAAGAACTGCGTTCAGTTGAAACCATCGTTAAAATGAATATCGGTGGCGAGGAGGTTGAGACTGATAAGAAAGTAAGGATTTTTCCGCCACATGAAATTGAACATACGCTGGGGTATTACTATCAGGGAGATAAAACGCATGTTCAACGAGCCATTGATGCTGCACTTGAGGCACGCGAAAATTGGGCAAATACATCGTGGCAGCATCGTGCTTCGGTTTTTCTTAAAGCCGCCGACTTGCTTTCAGGTCCGTACCGTTCAAAAATCAATGCTGCTACAATGTTAGGGCAGTCGAAAAATGCTTACCAGTCAGAGATTGATGCCGCCTGCGAGTTGGCCGACTTCTATCGTTTTGGTGTGCAGTGCATGACCGATATTTATGCCATGCAACCGGGGTCGAACCCCGGAATGTGGAACTACAATGAGTTTCGCCCGCTTGAAGGGTTTGTTTTTGCCCTAACACCGTTCAATTTCACATCTATAGCCGGCAACTTGCCTGTAGCCCCTGCCATGATGGGGAATGTGTGCGTTTGGAAACCTTCTAAAACAGCTGTTTATTCAGCAGGTGTAATTATGGAAGTACTGCGCGAAGCCGGCCTTCCCGATGGCGTTATTAACCTGGTGTTTGTTTCGGGTCCCGATGCGGCCGATGTAGTGCTTAGTCATCCCGAATTTGCAGGCATTCACTTTACAGGCTCTACGGCTGTTTTTAAAGGTATTTGGAAAACCATTGGCAATAACATTCACAATTACAAATATTACCCGCGTATTGTTGGCGAAACAGGCGGTAAAGATTTCATTTTTGCCGACAATACCTGCGATGTTACAGCATTGGCCACTGCCGTGGTTCGTGGTGCGTTTGAGTACCAGGGACAAAAATGTTCTGCAGCCTCGCGTGTTTATGT
>JAQICD010000192.1 GCA_027858715.1 Prolixibacteraceae bacterium | reverse complement strand
TTGAGCCCTTACACTTCTTCAAAATCTCCTCATATAGCGGTGCTATTATCGTCAATTTTGAATCGTTTAAGAACTCAATACATTAAAAACATCTTCCAAAAACAAAATTTAAACAGTTTCTTAATGAGAAAATATAAAAATTGAATAATATAAAACAAAGGCCACACCTGCTTTAGGTGTGGCCTTTGTTTTAAGAATAATCCTGAACATTATTTTAAACCTCTTTTTTCAAGTAGGGATTCAATCGATGGCTCTTGACCTCGAAAGGTTCTGTACATTGTCATAGCATCGCCTGTTCCGCCTTTTGATAGAATGTTTTCGCGAAACGAGTTGGCAATTTCTTTGTTAAAGATGTCGCCCGATTCAACGAAATAGTTAAAAGCATCGGCATCAAGAACTTCAGCCCATATATAGCTGTAATAGCCGGCAGAGTATCCGCTTGCCCAAATGTGGTTGAAGTAGCTGGATTTATAGCGTGGAATTATTTCGTCGAGAAGACCAATTTTATCCATGCTTTTCTTTTCAAACGCTTCAATATTGATATTTTCAACATCTTTCTGGGTGTGGTAATCCATATCGAGAAATGATGCAGCAAGGTATTCAATAGTTGCAAATCCCTGGTTAAATTGCGATGAGGCAACAATTTTGTCAATTAGTTGCTGAGGAATTACTTTACCTGTTTCGTAGTGTTTGGCAAATAATTTCATCATTTCGGGCTTTGCACACCAGTTTTCCATGATTTGTGAGGGTAGCTCAACAAAATCACGAGGTACAGATGTTCCCGACAAGCTGTGATACTTGCAGTTGGATAAAAGTCCGTGCAGACCGTGTCCGAATTCGTGAAACAGCGTAGTGACTTCGTCGAAACTTAACAAGGCTGGTTTTCCTCCCGTAGGTTTCGAAAAGTTCATAACATTAGTAATAACCGGATGTATAAAGTTTCCGTCTTTTGTTTGCGATTGTTTTCGGTAACTGCTCATCCATGCACCGCCACGTTTACTTTCGCGTGGGTGGTAATCGACATAAAAAACTCCAATTAAAGAACTATCGGCATCGGTAACTTCGAAAGATTTGGCATCGGAATGAGGTAGTGGAACATTATTGATTTCCTCAAAATTAATTCCCCACAAGATATTCGCTAAAGTGAAAGCTCCCTCACGAACATTATTCAATTCAAAATAAGGACGTATTTCTGAATCGTCGAGATCGTATTTTTGTTTCCTTATTTTTTCGGCATAATACCACCAGTCCCAGCTTTCGAGTTCAAAATCATCACCTTCGGCATAAATCATTTTTTGCATTTCGCCAGCTTCTTTTTTTGCCATTTCGAGTGCTGGTGTCCATAGTTGATTCAATAAATCGTAAACATTTGCAGGAACTTTGGCCATGCGGTCAGATAATTCAAAATCGGCATGGGTTTCGTAGCCCATAATGTTTGCTCTTTGATTGCGTAGGTTAAGGATTTTTTTGATAATCTCTTTATTGTCATTCTCATTCTCGTTGTTGCCACGCATATACATTGCCTTGTACAACTTTTCGCGTAAGTCGCGTTTTTGGGCATATTGCAAAAATGGAATCCAGCTTGGCTTGTGCAAAGTAAATACCCACTTACCGTCTTCGCCCGAAGCTTCAGCAGCTGCACTGATAACCGATTCCGGAAGTCCGGCAAGGTATTCTTTATTGTTGATTACCAATTTGTAATCGTTGGTCTCGGCCAGCAGGTTTTCACCAAACTGAAGTGAAAGCAACGAAAGTTCTTCGTTTATTTTCTTTAGTTCTTCTTTCTTATTATCAGGTATATTTGCGCCACTGCGAACAAAATCCTTATAGGTTTCGTCCAGTAGCTTGTTGCTTTCCTTGTCAAGGTTGAGCTTGTCTTTGTTATCGTAAACAGCTTTTACACGTTCAAAGAGTTTTGCATTAAGCATTATCTCGTCCGAATGCTTCGATAAAAGCGGGTAAATGTCTTTCGCTATTGTTTGGAGTTCATCGTTTGTGTTTGCACTCATTTGATTTCCGAATACAGTAGAAACTTTTTGCAAGAGTTGTCCCGAATATTCCAAAGCTAAGATTGTATTCTCGAACGTAGGTGCATTGGTTTTAGCAACAATAGCCTCAATTTCGACATTGTGCTCGTCGATTGCTTCATTAAAAGCCGGAACGTAATGTTCAATTTTAATTAAGTCGAATGGTGGCACTCCATAAGGCGTATCATACTCTTCGAGAAACGGATTGCCGTTTTCGTTGGTGCCCGTGTTGCAGGCTGAAAAAAATAAAATCATCGTGATAAATAATAATGTTCTGGTTTTCATTATTTAAAGTATTTATGGGTTTGTAAATCTCGCCTTAAAATTAACAAAAATGGGGATAATTTTTTTGACTTTTATCACCTGTCTTTTTTTGCGCTCTATTTTAGTGCATTATAATCAATTTGCTGATGAAGTGTGATCAGTTTGAGCCAATAATTTCTATTAGTTTGATTGTTGTTCGATTAAATCTGTTACTTTTACGTGTTTCAAAAGTGAAATCACCCCAATGTCGGATTAAAAACTTGTATTGCCATTTATGGTTGGAACAAAAAAAGGAAAAGATTGGTTTAAAGATATTTTTGATGAATACTACGAGTATGTCAGAAATTATCTTTTTTATTTGTCTGGAGATATCGAAATAGCTGAAGATATCGTTCAGGATGTTTTTCTGAAAGTATGGGAAATACGCGACACAGTAAAAGACGATACCGTAAAATCCCTTCTATTCAGAATAGCCCGCAATTTATTTTATAATACCCACAAACGCAAAGTGCTCGATTTGCGCTTTGCCAGTAACTACGAACAAAAAAACGAAAACGAATCGCCCGAATATCTGCTTGAAGTTAAAGAGTTTGATGCGAAACTTCAAAAAGCCATTTCAAATTTGCCCGAGCATTGTCGTGCAATTTTTCTTATGAGTCGTATAGATGAAATGAAATATCACGAAATAGCACAAAGTTTAAAAATTAGTGTAAAGGCAGTTGAGAAACAAATTAGCAAAGCATTAAAATTATTACGCGAAAATATCGATTATAAAGTTTAACAACCTGATGGATCAAAAACTAATCGAGAATATTGAAGCGTTTGCAGGGGGGTATAATGTTCAGGCACGGCGTTCGCACAACGATGTCTGGAAAATGCTGAATCATAGAATTGAAGAGGCTGAAAATCACCGCACACGTAAATTTAGCAGGAGAAGTCTTCTAGTTGGTTCGATTGCTGCAGTTTTTGTTTTCGGTTTTATTCTTTACACTGGAATGTTCAATACAGGTAAATACTCACCAAAAATAAAAACTGAAATTGCATCGGTAAAGAAGTATTATTTGCCCGATAGCAGTATCGTTTTTCTTAATTCTAACTCCACAATAAAATATCATTACAACAATTTCACCGGAGAACGAAGCATAGTACTCAAAGGTGAAGCCATTTTTGATGTCAGTGACGGTCGTAAATTTACAGTTGATTTTAACGGAGGTAAAGTTAAAGTGTTGGGAACCAGTTTTTCCATTTCCGCTTATTCCGACGACTATTTGCAATTCGATTGTCTTGATGGAAAGGTAGAGCTGAATCTGGATATTCAACGAAAAAAAATTAGATTATCAAAAGGTGAAGGTCTTTATGTGTGTTACGAAGAAATATCTCAATTGCACGATGTTAATGCCGATTCTGTTTACGAAAGACTTAACGGAATTTATCATTGGGAAAAAATCAGATTAGATAATCTTCTTTCATTTATTGGAAATCGATTTGGATATGTTGTAGATTTGAAAAAAATTGACAACAACAGACGGTTTTCAGGAAAGGTTGATTTAACCGATTTAAATGCAGGTCTTGATGTTGTTGCTTTTGCAATGGGTATCGATTATTCTGTTTCGGATAATGACAAAACGATTACATTCAATGCCAATTCTAAATAAATTATTTTTGCGTTTTGCAGTTGTTTTGGTATTTCTGCTTTGTTTTTCTGAGTTTGGATTTGCTCAGAGAAATATTACTGTAAATGTTAAAGATAGCCCGTTAAACAGGGTTTTGAATGATGTATCGCAAGTATCGGGAATTCGATTTGCATTCGACGATGACTTGCTTTCCAAAATTGATGTTACTTTTCAGCTCGAAAATGTTGATCTAAACCATTTTCTTTCAATTATTAGTGAGCAATACGGTTTGAGTTACCGGGAAATTGCCGGAACTTATGTTTTTTATATCGATGATAATAAAAAAATTGATGTAGCTATAAAACAAACCCGAATTGCAAAAGCAGTTCAGGCGGAATCAAATGTAGTAGATACAATTGCAGTTGACGTTCTGCGTCTTCCTGAGATAATAATTGGCGGTATAGTGCAAAATAAATTTACCGAAGAAAAAATAAACATGTGTAAAGTGTTTGTTGGCACGGGTAATTACACAATAACCAACGAAATGGGTTTTTTTGCACATACTCTTCATGCCCGTGGGAAATATAGATTCAGGATTAAACACGTAGGATACCGGCCAATAGATACACTTATACACATTAATAAAGATACACTTGTTGAGTTTCAGCTTATACCTAACCGGAAAATCGAACTGATGAGCAGCCGATTAATCCCGGCACGATTTATTGTTGAATTCTCCGAAGTTCCTGAAATGATTCTTTACAATCCACGAAATGCTATTGAAGTTCCTGGAGTTGAGCAAAACGATATTGTAAACGCTTTAACCATTATTCCGGGTATTAATTATCTGAAAGGAATTGATGCGGGCTTGTCGATTCGTGGTGGCGCACCATCTGATAACCTTGTGTTAATCGATGGTATTCCCATAATCGAAACTAGCCATTTAATGGGGAATTTGAGCGTGTTAAATTCAAAATATATTCAACAGGCTTATGTCTCGCGTGGTGGATTTGGTGCTGAATACGGTGGACGTACAGCTGGTATTGTCGATTTATCGGGGAAAACAGGTAATAACATTAATCCCGAAGTCGATTTTTCGGCAAATATGCTTCATACAAATATATATGTGGGCGTGCCAATAACCGAAAAAAGTTCTTTGTCGGCTGCTTTTAAAAAGTCGTTTGTCGATATTTGGCCTCAGTATTTGATTGACAACTTTGCTCTTGAAAGCAAATCCATTGAATTTGATAATGTCGTTCAGGTTGATGCCGATGTTTCGCATACCGAAGTTAATTACTCTGATGCAAACGTTAAGCTCGATATCAGACCGTCGGAACAAACAGAGCTGTCGTTTAACTTTTTTGATAGTTTCGACAAGCAATATCGAAATTATTCGTATCCGGTAGAAGGAAATTTTTATCAACATAATCAACGCGAAAGTCGAACTACCGGCTATAGCTTCAACATTAAATCACAATCGCCTAAAGGTTGGTTAAATACTTTTACTGCCGGGTTTAATTCTATGATTAATAATACAGTATCTGAAAACAGTAAGGAACAGGAATGGGCCGACCGCCCTGTGAAATCATTTATTGACAGCGACAAATATCGGGTGAGAGAGCTTCGAACTGTTTGGCACTCGGAACTGAAACAAAAATACATTACACACAAATTTGGTGGTGGCTATAATTACAACGATCTGGATTATAAATACGAAGACCATGAGACTAAAATTGTGGGAGCTGTTACATTCAACGATTCAATATCGGGAAATGAATCTGTACAAATGCTAAATACTTATTACCAGGCACAAATGAAACCTTTTAACTGGTTTTCTTTTCGCGTTGGAGCAAGAGCTACTTATAGTCCACAAAGCGAAATATTTAATATTCAGCCCCGATATGGAATTGAAATTATCCCGTTTAATCATTTTAAATTGCATTATTCAGGCGGAAGATATATGCAGCATATGTACTTGACTTACCGTATCGACTCGTACCGAAATGTATCGCCTATATGGTATATACCGCGAAGTAACGAGCAGGTACTCGATGCAAATCATCAGGTTGTTGGCGCAAAAGTCGATTATCCAAATTTTAATATTAATATCGAAGCTTATTTGAAACAGAATCAATCAAAATCATATTTCTGGGGTGAAAAAGATAAACAAAACGGATTGGATATCGTAAACTATGAACGGATATTTGGCGAGGATTACAATCGTGGTATTGATTTATTTGTACAATACCGAACAGGAATTTTTAAACATCTGCTTTCATATTCGTTGTCTGAGTCGTTTGAAAGAATGCGGGGAATAAATAACGATTTGTATTTCCCCTCTTTCGACCATCAGTTGCACCGCTTGCGATTTACCGAAATTGTTAGTTTTAGTGGCTGGACCGCCTCTGTTAATTGGCATTTTGCAACAGGACTCCCATATTTAGAGGAATCTTCGGCACAAAATAAACTTAATGTATCACAGTTTAATGATTTTATTCAAATGGATATTGCACTTGAAAAGCAAATTGATTTTCAATATTTCTATGCCGATATTGGTGTTACTGTTTTAAACGTGCTAGACCGAAAAAATGTGATTGCTAAAAAAAATATCAGGATACGTGAAGAGCCCGATCAAATCTCTTATAGAACCCGCACATACGCAACTTTATTTTCACCACTTCTGTATATAAATTTGCGGTATGAATAAAATCAATCTTTGGGCAATATTTTTCACTTAAAATAAAAAAAATAAAAAAAATGGTAGGGGGTAAGAATCATTGGTTGTAATATAGTCGTGTAATAACCATAGGAAATATGTTCAGACATCCAGATTTAAATAATATTAACGGGGCTAAAAACGATTTTCAAAATAAAATCGACCAGTCAATTCGGTATTTTCAAGTCCCGAATATGAATGATAAAGAGGATGTTCTGGATAATTTAATGCGAAAAATTGCAGAGCAAAAAGAACCGGAAGTTCATCAAACTAAAGTGCGGAAATTATTCTATACGGTGAGCTCAGTTGCTGCCGTAGGTTTAATACTTTTTGCTCTGTATTTCTTTTTCGCTTTTGAAACCTACACCGGAGGTTCGCAACAGGCTTCCAACGTTTTTTACCTTCCCGATAATTCACGTATAATTTTAACTGAAGGTACAACTCTCAAATATTCAAAAATTACATATAACCGTAATGTCAGACTTAAAGGCGAGGCTTATTTCGAAGTTAAATCGGGTGATGGCTTTTATGTCGATTCTCGTCAGGGCACAGTAGCTGTGCTGGGTACTCGTTTCAGGGTTAACGATGAAGCAAGCTCATTAACAGTTCAGTGCTACGAAGGCATTGTAGGTGTACATTATGCCGATCAAAAAATTAAAATTGCCGAGGGGATGTTGCTGAAAGGGGAAGAAAATAAGATTGTTGTTACTGATGGTAAAGGGAAAGGTTATCCTGACTTTGCCCGGTTCAATTTTAGTTGCAAAAATCAAAATCTTAATGAAATATGGCCCGAAATTGAGCAATATTTTGGAGTCGATATAACTTGTAAATCAACAAGCAAAAACAAATCGTTTACTGGTTCTATAAGTGCCGGGAATATAAATGATGTTTTAGATATCATCTGTACTTCAATGAAGCTGGATTATACAATTGACGAAAATGGTCATGTAACCCTAACTTCACGTAATTAAACTCTCTATTATCTTAAGCTTAAAATTATATTGCTTTCTTCATTAGAATTTTCACTAATACACAATATATGTTTGTATTAAAAAAGCCCGGAATTTACCGGGCTTTTTAGTTTTATAGTCTTGTATTGTTTATTACAATTGTGGGCCTGCAGCAACCAATGCTTTTCCTTCTTCGTTATCAGTGTATTTTTCGAAGTTTTTGATAAAACGTGAAGCAAGATCTTTTGCTTTTTCTTCCCATTCTTTCGCATCAGCATATGTATCGCGCGGGTCAAGAATCTTAGAATCAACGCCTGGTAAAGCTGTAGGTGCTTCAAGGTTGAAGATTGGAATTTGCTTAGTCTCAGCTTTCTCAATTGATCCGTCAAGAATAGCATCGATAATACCACGGGTATCTTTAATCGAGATACGTTTTCCGCTACCATTCCATCCTGTATTTACCAGGTAAGCTTCTGCGCCGTGCTCTTCCATTTTTTTCACTAATTCTTTACCGTACTTAGTTGGGTGAAGTGAAAGGAAAGCTGCACCAAAACAAGCTGAGAAAGTTGGTTGTGGTGTTGTTACACCACGCTCAGTTCCGGCTAATTTAGCAGTAAATCCTGATAAGAAGTGATACTTTGTTTGCTCAGGAGTAAGCTTCGATACAGGAGGCATTACACCGAATGCATCGGCAGTAAGGAATATTACTTTATTAGCATGTCCTGCTTTAGAAACCGGCTTAACGATGTTGTCGATGTGGTAAATAGGATATGAAACACGAGTATTTTCAGTTACTGAGTTATCGTCGAAATCAATTTTACTATTTTCGTTAACTGTTACGTTTTCTAATAATGCATCGCGTTTGATGGCATTGTAGATGTCCGGTTCTGCTTCAGGGTCAAGGTGAATTGTTTTTGCATAGCAACCACCTTCGAAGTTAAATACGCCGTCTTTGTCCCATCCGTGCTCGTCGTCGCCAATAAGTTTGCGCTTAGGATCGGTTGAAAGAGTTGTTTTACCTGTACCTGAAAGTCCGAAGAAAATAGCAACATCGCCATCTTTACCAACGTTTGCAGAACAGTGCATCGAAGCCATTCCGTTAAGTGGCAGGTAGTAGTTCATCATCGCGAACATACCTTTTTTCATTTCGCCACCATACCAGCTACCACCAACAACATGCATTTTTTCGCTAAGATTAAATACAGTATAAACCTCTGAATTTAATCCGTGTTCTTTCCATTTTGTGTTGGTTGTTTTCGAAGCATTCAACGATACGAAATCAGGTTCGCCATAGTTTGCTAACTCTTCTTCTGTTGGACGGATAAACATATTTTTTACAAAGTGTGCCTGCCAGGCTACCTCCATGATAAAACGAACTTTCAAACGTGAATCTTCATTTGCTCCACAGAAAGTATCAACAACAAACAATCTTTTGCCTGAAAGCTGTTTGGTTGTAAGTTCTTTTAAATCGCTCCAAACTTCAGGAGTAGTAGGCTTGTTGTCGTTTGGCGATTCTGGAGTTGTCCACCAGATGGTATCATTAGTTGTATCGTCTTTAATGATAAATTTGTCCTTAGGTGAACGTCCGGTGAATACCCCGGTCATTACATTTACCGCGCCTAACTCTGTTACAACTCCCTTTTCAAAACCTTCTAGTTCTGGTTTGGTTTCTTCTGCGAACAATTGGTCGTAAGATGGGTTATGTACAACTTCTTTTACGTCGGTTATACCATACTTACTTAAATCTAATTTTGTCATAATGTACTTGTTTATAGATGATTGAGTAATGTCAATTTGATCTTCAACAACAAAAATAACCGAAATAGCGGTATTTTAAAGATGATGAATGTTAATAGGTGTTTCGCCTAGTTATTTAGCGTATGATTAAAAAAAACGGTGGAATGTAACCTCTTGGAATTTAGTTAGAAGTGGGGCAAAAAAAACCGGAAAAAGAATGTTAAATTATAGTTAACAAACATTTTTCCGGTTGAATGGATTGTTTTATGATATATCTGAAAGCTATGATCTGGGGTGAAATTTATTTATGGTATCTTTCAGATAGTCGCGATCTAGATGCGTGTATATTTCAGTTGTTAAGATTGATTCGTGTCCTAACATTTCCTGAACTGCTCTCAAATCAGCTCCACCTTCAATGAGGTGTGTAGCAAATGAATGCCTGAATGTATGTGGGCTGATTTTTTTATTGAACTTTAATTTATCGGCAAGGTTTTTAATGATAGTAAAAATCATTACCCTGCTTAAGCGTTTGCCTCTTCGATTTAAGAATAAAATATCATCGTCTTCAGCGGCAACACGTAAACCATCTCTATACTCTTCGAGATATGATTTAATTTCTTTAATTGCTCTTTTGCTAATTGGTACCAGACGTTCCTTACCCGATTTGCCTTCAATTTTTATGTATCCATCATCGAAGAATACATTGCTATATCTTAGCGTAACCAATTCAGAAACTCTTAACCCACAACTGTATAGTGTCTCAACAATTGCTTTATTCCTTTGTCCTTCAGGTTTTTCAACATCAATTACATCAATGATTTTCTCAATTTCTTCCATTGTAAGAACATCAGGTAATTTTCTTCCTATCTTAGGTGGCTCAAGTAGAGCTGTTGGATCACTGATTACCCTTTCTTCAATCAACAGGTATTTATAAAATGATTTAATCCCGGAAATTGTGCGAGCCTGAGTCCTTGGACTTACACCTTTTTCATTTAACCATTCGAGAAATCCTTTTAGGTGAGCCAGTTTTACTTTATCTGGTGAAATACCTTTATTATTTAATTTTAGAAATTCTAATAATTTGTTAATGTCATTTACATATGCATTAACAGAGTTCTGCGACAATCCCTTTTCAAGTCGTAGATACTCTTCAAATCCTTTTATGTTTTCTTCCCATTTCATATTGATTATTTTAATTGTTTATATGGATTAACAACTTTTTTGTATTTATGTTTAAAAAAAGTATTTACTTTTGCTATTTTAAATAATAATTCACAATTTAAAAAATATATTTCAAATTATGAATCTAATTATAATAAATGGGCCAAATCTTAATTTATTAGGGGTTCGTGAAAAATCAATTTATGGTGATACTGATTTTGATTCATACTTAACAAAGCTACAAGTTAAGTATAAAAATTTAAATATCAATTATTATCAGTCAAATATCGAAGGTGAAATTATAGATAAATTACATGAAGTTGGTTTTAGCTATGATGGTATTATAATAAATGCAGGTGCGTACACACATACTTCTGTTGCAATCCGCGATGCCATTTCTGCAATTAATACACCAACGGTCGAAGTTCATATTTCTAATATTCTGACTCGTGAGAATTTCAGGCATGAATCGTTAATTGGTCCGGTATGCAGGGGAAGTATTATGGGTTTTGGCCTTGATTCGTACCGCCTGGCAGTTGAAAGTATTTTAGGTTTTTAACGTAAATCTATAACACTTATCGATGGATTCTTCTTTGTGTCGAATGTAAAAGTTGATTCCGGGTATTTTGTTTCGGTTTTTATATTTTTAATGTCAACAGTGTAAGTATTTCCATCAGTACCATTCATAATGGCTTTGTTTATCAGGTAGGTGCTTTTGGTGATTTCTAAAGTAACTTTTGCAAATTCGTTTATCTCATCGGGAGTTAATTCAATTATAAAATTTTCGCCTGATGATGAGATACCTGCATAATTGTAACTAAAGCCTTTTTCGTAAATGGTGAATATATTTGCCGGATTCATATAATTGTTTTCGTCTTCAATAACTTCCGAGATGTTAACTTCTTCGGCATCAGGCAAAAAAGTCCACTGATTTTTACTGTCGTTAAATATTTCGATACCGCCAAAAGCAAGCTTGTATTTATTATTTTGTATAATGATGTTGCCTTGGTTGGTTTCTCTTAAATCAACTTCTGCATTTTCCATAATAAAATCGAAATCGGCTGTGATGCTGTTGAAACTACTTGTATTTTCCGATACCTTATCCAGAATTTCTTTAGCTTGTTTTTCGTTTTGTGAAAAAACAGGGATGATAAGTATTGATAAAAGTGTTATAAAAAATATTTTTTTCATGTGTTAATTTTTTGCATTTATATATTATTCAATAATTGTTCCAAACTGTATTCGTCCTGCAACTGTACTTTTCTGGTTTTACTCCCTTCGCTTGGGCCAACTATGCCGGCTGCTTCAAGCTGATCCATAATTCGTCCTGCACGGTTGTACCCGATCGAGAATTTACGCTGTATCATCGAAGTTGAGCCTTGTTGGTTTAATACAACCAGCCGGGCTGCATCGTCGAAATATTCGTCGCGGTTATTCAAGTCAACAGCTCCGGGTGCATCACTGTCATCGCCTACATATTCGGGCAATAAATAGGCAGTAGGATAGGCCTGTTGATCTGCAATGTGCTGGCAAATATTCTCAACCTCGGGGGTATCAACCAAGGCACATTGCAGCCTTATGACTTCACTTCCTGATGCAAACAGCATATCGCCTTTACCAATAAGCTGATTGGCTCCTGGTTGGTCGAGAATGGTGCGCGAATCAATCATCGAAGCAACCTTAAAGGCTATTCGTGATGGGAAGTTGGCTTTTATGATACCGGTTATGATATTTGCCGATGGTCGTTGAGTAGCAATAATCATATGTATGCCAACCGCCCGGGCTAATTGAGCAATTCGTGCAATTGGCAGTTCTATTTCTTTTCCGGCTGTCATTATTAAATCTGCAAACTCGTCTATTACAACTACGATATAAGGCAAAAAGCGATGCCCCTTTTCTGGATTTAGTTTACGTTCAATAAATTTCTTGTTGTATTCTTTAAGATTACGTGCATGTGCCAATTTCAACAAGTCGTAACGTCTGTCCATTTCAATCCCCACCGAATTTAACGTGGCTTTCACTTTTTCAACATCAGTTATTATGGGTTCTTCGGCGTCAGGTAGTTTTGCAAGGAAATGTTTCTCAATAGTTGAGTATAGGTTTAGTTCGACTTTTTTAGGATCAATAAAAACAAATTTCACCTGCGAGGGGTGTTTCTTGTAAAGTATAGATGCAATAATCGCATTTAAACCCACTGATTTTCCTTGCCCCGTAGCACCAGCAACCAATATGTGTGGCATTTTCGTAAGATCGAATACGAATGTTTCGTTCGAAATTGTTCTACCCATGGCTATGGGTAATTCGGCTGTTGTTTCCTGGAATTTTTTCGATGCAATTATTGAACGCATAGAAACTACCTGTGGATTGCGGTTTGGAACTTCAATACCAATTGTACCCCGCCCCGGAATGGGGGCAATAATACGAATACCCAGAGCCGCTAGGCTTAATGCTATGTCGTCTTCCAGGTTTTTTATTTTTGAAATACGAATACCTTGAGCAGGCACAATCTCATAAAGCGTTACCGTTGGGCCGATTGTAGCCTTAATCTTTAATATTTCAATTTTAAAGTTTTTAAGTGTTTCTACAATTCGGTTTTTATTTTCAATAAGCTCTTCGTCGCTCACTTCCGATTTTAAATGTGAATAGTCCTCCAATAAATCAAGTCCGGGGTATTTGTAATGCGAAAGATCAAGTGTGGGGTCGTAATCTTCCATGGGTTTATTTTTAATATCCCCTGTTTGTTCTTCCTTAATTTCAACGGTCATTTCCAAATCATCTGTATCGTTTTCGTTACCAATAGATTTTGTTGAAATAATCTCGTCTTCCGATTTATTTCTAGGAGTTGTTTGGTTCGTCTGGCTACTATTAATATTCCTTGCATTTGAGAAAGAAGAGCCGTCAGCATTATTGTTTTCATTTGTTAGTCTTTCATCTTCATCATTGATAAATATTTCAGTATCATCACCGAAGTTCTGTTTGAAATTTTCGGCTTCTTCGGACAATGAAAAACCTGAGGTTTCCGTGTTTTTTGTATTGGCCTTAGTAGCCTCATCAATATAATCTCCTTCGGGATTCTTTTTTGATTTTTTATTGGGGGTCAGAAAATGAAAAAAGCTATCGGATTGGATGATAAGAAAGGTAATCAGTGTGAAAAATAAAATGAAAAAAGTTCCAATTTTGCCTGTTAGCGCATTGATCCATAACGAAATGTGATATCCGTAACTTCCACCTGGATAAATATACAATTCGGGGTATTTGCTTTGAAAAATGTAGCCAAGAGCTATCGATAACCAGATAATTGCAATTACCGTTTTAACGGTTTTCCCAAATAACGCTTTTACAGGTCGGTGTATCAACTTAGCACTGTAGATTATAAGTAGATAGATAAACATAAATGATGAAAGACCAAACCAACGGTTAATGAAAACATCGGCCAGCCATGCACCCGATTTTCCGGTAATGTTTTCAACTTTTATGGTTGAATCTTTTATTAGTTGAAACCAGTTTATTTGCAGTTTGCTCTGGTCAGCTCCGGCATTAAATAAAAAACTACCAAATGCAAAAAGTAGGTATGTTGCAATTATTATTAACGATATACCTGCTACCAATTTAAATTTTTCAATTTTTATTGTATCGTTTGCATTTCCAGACTTAGATGCCGTCTTGCTTTTTTTTTGGTTTTGTTTTTTCCTGTTAGCCATCAAAAATGTTATTCTCCGTTAAATCGAATGCAAATTTATCAAAATTGATTAAACCTGCATGTAATAAATGAATCCTTTGTTCAAATATATTTGCTTTTTGCTTACAGAAATAAAAAGAGAAAAATATCATAATTTATTATTGGCTATATTCTTAAGTTTATGGTTTAAATATTGGAATATGAAGAAACTGGCTGTAGTAGCATTGGGTGGTAACGCTCTGTTACGCGACAATGAGCTTGGTACTATCGAACAACAGGAAGAACACGCCCGCGAAACGGTTGAAAATCTTATTCATCTGATCAAGGAGGGCTATTCTTTAGTAATTACTCACGGAAATGGTCCACAGGTGGGAAATATTTTAATGCGCAACGATGCAGGTGAGCAAATGTATGATATTGTACAGATGCCTCTAAATGTATGCGTAGCCGATTCTCAGGGCGGTATAGGCTATATGGTTGAACGCATTTTAAAGAACACGCTGATCAAGTATGACCTTGATAAAGAAGTTATTACTATGGTGTCAATGGTTCTGGTTAATCAAGATGATCCATCATTTGATTATCCGACAAAACGTATAGGCAAAATTTATAGTAAAGAAGAGGCCGATAAACTTTCGGAACATAAGCAGTGGGTTTTTAAACCAACATCTAAAAGACCTGGTTTTTTCCGGAGGGTAGTTCCTTCGCCTGTCCCTCGTAGTGTTCTGAATAACAAAATTGTGAAAAAACTGGCACTGGAAGGTAATATTGTTATCACGGCCGGTGGTGGGGGAATTCCTGTTTATAAAGATCACGAAGGTAAACTGCGAACCGTAAATGGTGTAATAGATAAAGACAAGGCTGCTGCTGTGCTGGCAACCGAAATTGATGCCGACGAGCTTTATATTCTTACCGATGTGCCTTTTGTTTATGCCGATTACGGAAAACCTACGCAAAAGAAACTTGAATTTTTGAATTATGCTGATGCCAAAAACTACCTCGAAAATGGTACTTTTGGAGAAGGCACTATGAAACCTAAAATTGAAGCCGCACTTGAGTTTATTGAAAACGGTGGAGAAAAAAGTGTAATTACCGATGCGGGTAAGCTCGAAGACAAAAGCTTCGGAACAAAAATAACTTTCGAATATTAATGACAAACTGAAAATATTTTGAAATGGAAATAATGAATAGACATTTTTTAAAACTGCTGGATTACAGTCGTGATGAGATCGCAGCATTATTAAGTTTAGCCGATAAGCTGAAAAAGGACAAGCAAAATGGTAAGGAAAAGAAACATCTGAAAGGAAAAAATATAGCTTTGATTTTTGAAAAATCGTCCACACGAACGAGATGTGCATTCGAAGTTGCCTCATACGACCAGGGAGCACATGTAACTTATCTTGGGCCAACTGGTTCTCAAATCGGACATAAGGAAAGCATGAAAGACACTGCCCGTGTGCTCGGACGTATGTACGATGCTATTGAATACAGAGGATATGGGCAGGAAATTGTTGAAGTACTGGCAAAGCATGCCGGTGTGCCAGTTATCAATGGACTTACTGATGAATTTCATCCTACCCAGATTTTGGCCGATTTTCTGACAATGCTAGAACATTCTCAGAAGAAAATCAACGATATTCGTTTTTGTTACATTGGCGATGCACGAAATAATATGGGTAACTCGCTGATGGTTGGCGCTGCTAAAATGGGAATGGATTTCAGAGCCTGTGCTCCGGCTGAATTTCAGCCTGATGCTGAGTTGGTAAAAACCTGTAAAAAGCTTGCATCTAAGTCGGGTGGCACTATAGTGGTTACTGATAATATTAATATGGCCGTAAAAAATTGCGACTTTATTTATACCGATGTGTGGGTTTCGATGGGAGAGGCTGATAATGTTTGGGACGACCGAATCCGTCTGCTCAAACCATACCAGGTTAATAAAGAACTGATGCGGAGGACTGAAAACCCGAATGCTAAATTTTTGCATTGTTTACCGGCATTTCATGACCGTGAAACAGTTGTAGGACAAGAACTTTACAATAGATTTGGACTTGACGGACTGGAAGTTACAAATGATGTTTTCGAAAGTGAGCAATCGATAGTTTTTGAACAGGCCGAAAACCGGATGCACAGTATAAAGGCAGTTCTTGTGGCTTTATTGAGTTCAAAGAAATAAGAGCATCGTTTATTTGCGGTAAACAAGGCCAATGCCTTCAATACTTTTTGTAACAGTTGGAGAACCTCTGTAGCTTATTTTGCCAATACCTTCAATTTTGGCATACAAAGTTTCGGTAGGGTAAACAAGCGCATTGCCGGCTCCGGCAAGCCTGCACGAAACATGTTGTGCTTTTAGCGAGCCTGCATCAATGTTGCTGGCTCCTTCAGCGGTTATATCCAGATCGTTGGTGCTTCCCTCAAATTTTAAGTTAACAGCTCCTTCGGCTTTGGTTTTAATGGTGTTTGCTTTGATATTCATTGTTGTATTGGCTCCGCCTTCAATTTTTAACATCAGGTCATCAAGTACCAAAACTCCGTCGGTGTTTAAATTCAAACCCCCTTCAATTTTCAGTGCTGTTAGTTTTTCAATGTTTATGTTCAGTTTAGTCTCGCTCACCGAAATATTTTCCATGCGCATTTTAACATAAAGTGTTTCATTATGAACTTCGACATCGATTTTACGCATGTTTTGTTCGCTGCTTTGTATCGAAAGGGTAGTTTCAGTGCCTTGTGAAATAATAGCATTGAAGCCTCCCTTCAGTTCAATCTTTTCAAAATACTCAACAGAAATTTCTTTTTTAGGAAAATTGTCAGCAGATTTATTCAAATTTGGATTGCACGATGTAAATAGTGAGGCCAGCAAAGCACCGAGAAGTACGATTAATGAACTAACATGTGGCATAGTTGTGTAGTTTAAATTTACACTGTAAAAGTATAATTCTTGTCATTAGCTTTACATTATTTATCGACGAATGGTTACAAGCAATCGGTAAGTGGCGTTTTTACGATTTCAAATTAAGGTTAATTTATCTTCCAAAAACAAAATTTAAACAGTTTCTGAGTTTAAATGCCTGCTCAATTTGAGCAAATAAAAAGTGATGTAAAGCGTGATGAGAATTATACAAGCTAAAGCAAATATATCCATTGCAGAATTCTGGTTAAACGAATAGACAAAAAATATTGAAATTAGAATAACCGGAATATTGATTGTTAGTAGCAATTTAGAATATATAACCAGCATCGTTTTTTCAAGCTTATAAACCAGCGTAATGATACCTATTCCTGTAATTATTGCGGCTGTTCCAATTAAATACTCATTTTTTATGTATTGAAAAACGGCGAAAATAATGGGAATAAGCCCGTACAAATAAGAAATCCGACATAAACTTTTGAAAATTCCAAATGTTAAAGCATCGGTTGCTGCTACTGGGAAAAGTGTTTTTTCACCTTGAGGTTTGGGTTGAAATTCAGGTTTAATCAAATCGTTGTGCGAAGTAATAATTCCACGGTGTAATGCTTCTTTAATAGCAGCTTGTACTGCATGTTTCTGAAAATGTTCTCTGTGCTGCAAAATCGAAATAATTTTGTCATCCGAAATTTCCTTTAAGTGATACTCGAATGCTTCATCTTGCTCTTTTTTGGTGTTCATATTCATTTTTTTAATATTTTTATCTGCATTACATAGAGATAAAATAAATATTTTTATTTGCTTTGTTAAGTCGATTAGCATACCGAATGCAAAATAAATACAAGTACAATACAAAATATTTAGATTAATAATTTAACCATTCACAAAAGTACAAATAGTTATGAAGAACTTTGTCTTTTACAATCATACAAAAATTTTGTTTGGGAAAGATCAAATTGCAGCAATAGCCGGTGAGATTCCTGCAGACTCCAGAATTCTTTTGATTTACGGAGGTGGAAGTATTAAAAACAATGGTGTTTACGACCAGGTGATTGATGCCATAAGTGAATTCGAATATTTTGAATTTGAAGGTATTGAGCCTAATCCGAGTTATGAAAAGTGCATGGAAGCGCTTGATGTTATTGATGAAAATGAAATTGACTTTTTGCTTGCAGTTGGAGGCGGTTCGGTAATCGATGCCACCAAGTTTATTGCTGCTGCTGCTTTTTTCGAGGGCGAATACCCATGGGAGATTTTGTCACATAGCGAAGAGGTTGTTGAGGCTATGCCTATTGGCACCGTACTTACACTTCCGGCAACAGGTAGCGAAATGAACGGAAATTCAGTAATTTCCCGATTAGAATATAAGGTGAAACTGGCCTTCTCGTCGCCCGAGGTAATGCCACTGTTTTCGGTACTCGATCCGCAGGTTGTTGAGTCGTTGCCAAAACGCCAGATTGAAAATGGTGTGGTTGATGCTTTTGTGCATGTTATCGAACAGTATTTAACCTATCCTGTTGATGGTAAGGTTCAAGATAGGATGGCCGAGGGGATTATGTTAACTCTAATAGAAGAGGGCTCTAAGGTTGTGGCCGATCCGACAAATTACAATGCTGCTTCTAATTATATGTGGAGTGCAACTATGGCACTCAATTACCTAATCGGATCGGGCGTGCCACAAGATTGGTCAACGCACAATATTGGTCACGAAATTACGGCGCTTCACGGTGTTGACCACGCGCGTACTTTGGCCATAGTGTTACCCGGCACGATGAAAATAATGAAAGATTCAAAAAAAGATAAAATCATTCAGTATGCTGAAAGAGTTTGGGGCATTTCAGGAAAATCAGACGATGAAATTGTTGATGCAGCCATTAAGAAAACGGTTGATTTTTTCGAGTCGATGGGCGTGAAAACCAGGCTAAGAGATTATAATATCCCGGTGACCATTGCCGATGAAATTGCCGAAAGAATGGAACAACGTGGTGATGTGAATATTGGTGAAAACAAACTTGTTGGAACCGACGAAATCAGGAAAATTTTAGAAGGCAGGTATTAAACTGCAAAGGCAATATCTAAAAAAAGAGTCTTGATTTCGTCAAGGCTCTTTTTTTATTTGTAGAGCTGGTAAAATGAACTGCACAGAATTATTTATTTTTACAGCATCTTGTAGCCAAAGCAAAACATGTATTACTATGGAAGAACTTGAACTGAAATACAGAAATAAAGTTAGCGAACTAATTGAAATATGCGAACAGAGTTCTGTTCAAATTGATACAAAACGAGTGAATGAGGCAGCCACAAAAGCCTGGGAAATATTGGGCAACTCAAGTTGGGAGTCGGGTGATCCTATCGTTTTTCACTCGGTTGAAGTGGCTACAGTAGTGGCTAAAGATATTGGTATTGGTACCGATTCAATAGTTGCTTCGTTGCTTCATAATATTTTTGAAAGTGAAAATGATAAAGATGAACTGATAGGTCAGGTTCCCGAAATGTTTGGTGAACAGGTTTTTGACTTGCTTGATGGCTTGTTTAAAGTAAACTCCATTGATACAGTAAACATTTCGGTTCATTCCGAAAATTTCAGACGTTTGCTCATGACATTATCGGGCGATATTCGTGTTGTTCTGATTAAAATTGCCGACCGCCTGATTGATATGCGTAATTTGGTTGAACTGCCTTCCGATTTACAATACAAATATGCAACCGAAACATCATACTTGTATGCTCCACTGGCGCACCGGATGGGAATATATAATATCAAATCGGAACTTGAGGATTTATCCCTTAAATATCTTCGCCCCGAAGATTTTAAACGAATAGTTAAAAAACTTGAAGATACTACCGAGGAGCGTCGCAAATTTGTTTCGGAATTTGTAAAGCCTATTGAGCTGAAGCTTCGTTCGAAAGATTTCAAATTCGATATGAAAGCCCGAACAAAGTCCATTTATTCGATATGGAACAAGATGAAAAAGTCGAAAGTAAGTTTCGAAGAGGTTTTCGACTTGTTTGCCATTCGCATTATTCTTGATTCGAAGCCTGAAAATGAAAAATCGGACTGCTGGCAGGTATATTCAATTGTAACCGACGAGTACCAGCCAAATACAGAGCGTATGCGCGACTGGATCTCCATTCCCAAATCGAACGGTTACGAATCGCTGCACACCACTGTAATGGGGCCGCACGGCAAGTGGGTTGAAGTGCAGATACGTACCACACGCATGGATTTAGTGGCTGAAAAAGGTATGGCTGCCCACTGGAAGTATAAGGGCGGCAAAGGAAACGCCGATTTGGACAACTGGTTAACAAACATTCGCGAAATACTGGAAAATCCCGAAGGCGACCCCAATGTGCTGCTCGACGAGTTTAAAACGAATATTTACGAAGATGAGCTGTTTGTATTTACACCAAACGGCGATTTGAAAAAACTTACAGCCGGTGCTACGATACTTGATTTTGCCTACGAAATACACTCCGATTTGGGTGACAAATGTGTGGGGGGTAAGGTGAATAACCGAAAAGTGTCGATAAAGCATAAACTGAAAAACGGCGACCAGGTTGCTATTGAAACTTCGAACAACCAGAAACCAAAACTCGACTGGCTTGATTTTGTTGTAACATCGAAAGCCAAAAGCCGCATTAAATCGAGCTTAAACGAAGAGAAAAAGCATGAAGCCGAAAATGGAAAGGAAATCGTTAAACGAAAGTTCAAAAACTGGAAAATTGAATATACCGACGAGGTTATACGCACTTTAATAAGTAGCTTAAAATTGAAATCGGCACAGGACATGTACTATGCTATTTCAACAGGACAGATAGAAGCACTTCATCTCAAAAATATAATTAAGCAGAAAGTAGATGAAGAGCACGACGCCAAGGATGTGTTGAACGAGTTGATGCCAAAAAAACAGGTTGAACAACTTTCGTTCGATGCAAGCGATGAGTTTTTGGTTATCGACAACAACCTTAAAAATATCAATTACAAGCTGGCTCAATGCTGCAACCCCATATTTGGCGATAAAATTTTTGGGTTTATCACCATTCGCGAAGGGATAAAAATTCATCGCGAAAACTGCCCGAATGCCAAACAAATGCGCGAGCGGTATCCTTACCGGTTTATTAAGGCCAAATGGCAAGAAACGAAACAATACAACTCGTTTCAGGCTACAATTCACTTGGTTGGAACCGACCGGCAGGGAATTGTGGGCGATATTTCGTACATCATAGCCAAAGATCTGGGGGTGCAAATGCGTTCGATTAACATCGACTCGAAAAACGGCAGCTTCGAAGGTGTGCTCAGGGTATATGTAAACAACATTGAACATCTCGATTTTTTAATGAATAAGCTACAAAGTATTAAAGGTATTCAATATGTTACCCGAGGCGATTTTTAAAACACAAACACCTGCTGTATTGCTGGCAGTTAATGCCATGAAAGGCTCGCTTACAGCTTCTGAGTTTACTGATGCTTTGGCCGAAGGCTTGCAGATGGCCGGTATAAACTGCATCGAACAACTTCCGCTTGCCGATGGTGGCGATGGCACTGCAAAAATACTGGCCGAGTTGCTCAGTGCAAAATATGTGAGCTGCAAGGTGTGCGACCCGCTGATGCGGGCAATATCGGCAGGATACTACATCACAAGTGAAAAAAAAGCCATAATAGAAATGGCCGATGCTTCAGGTTTGCGCTTGCTGAAAAAGAACGAATACAATGCGCTGAAAACCTCAAGTTTTGGGACAGGGCAGCTTATAAGCAAAGCCCTTGAGGCAGGTGCAAGCGAAATTATTCTATGTGTGGGCGGTAGTGCCACAGTCGATGCCGGTATGGGTGCACTAATGGCATTGGGGGTAGAGTTTTATTCGCGAAAAGGAAAAATAGCAAATGGTAACGGAGCCGCTTTGGGCGAAGTGGTTTCGTTTAACTATGATGAAGCCCGGGAGAAGGTTAAAGGAACACTAGTAAAGCTAATTTGCGATGTGAAAAATTCCTTGCTTGGATCCAGTGGTGCTGCCAAAGTTTTTGCGCCTCAAAAAGGTGCAAATACCGACATGGTAGGGCTATTGGAAAAAAATATGGCACATTGGGCCGACCTGCTTCAGCAAGCAACCGGAACAGACCTTTTAAAGCTGGAGTCGGGTGGTGCTGCCGGAGGTATCGTGGCTTCTTTTAAGGCATTGTTTGATGTGTCGATTATTGACGGGGCATCATACGTATTGGAGAAATCGGGGTTTTACAAGAAGGCAAAACAGACCGACATAATTATTACAGGCGAGGGAAGTATTGATGAGTCAACGCTTTATGGGAAGCTGCCTGGTGCAGTATTGGAGTTTGGAACGATAATTGAGAAGCCGGTAGTGGCTGTTTGTGGTTTCAATAATTTAAAAAATACAAATCGATTTACAGATATTATTTCATTAGCTGCAAACAAAAGTGAAATTCAAGAGGCTATGACCAACACTTACAGCAAAATGGTTGATTTAGGAGAAAAAATGGGGATGAAAATTATGATTAAGCATAAATTGGATAAAGCTGTTAAATATTTCGACGATGGAAAAATAGATGAAACACTTACGTTGATTGATGATGTTTTATTAGACGATGCGACCAACCAAGAGGCATTGATGTTAAAAACCAAGTTGCTGTATAAATTACAAAAATGGGGCGATGCATTAAACTGCGTAAACCGTATTCTGGATATTAATCCCGATAATTATGTTGCAAAAAATTATAAACAAATGATCACAGACATTGTGAAATATTGGAATAAGGATTTATATAATCCTTAAATTTTTATGTATTGAAGGAAAAAGTGTTTTACAACACGCCTGAAAATATCTTTTTAGTTATATTTGAAGGCCAATAAAAAAGATAACAGTATAAATCAATAATTTAAAAGGAGTTTGGTATGAAGAAAATACTTTTTGTAGCGATGATGTTAATATTTGTAGCCTCATCATATGCTCAGGAGCTAAGTGAAGGATTAAAAGCGAAAAATGCTGGTAACGATGCCTATAGGAACAAAAACTATGTAGAGGCAATTGATCAGTGGGAAGCTTATTTCAATTCAGATGAAGAAGGTGTTGAAGATGATGCAAATACCCGCAGTTTGTATGAGAAAAGTTTTAGGTATGCGGCTAACGATTTTATGAAAGCCGAAAATTACAGTATGGCTTACGATTATTTTAAAAAATATCGTGAAATAGGTGGAGAAGAAGCAAAAACCGACGGACGTTCAACATATTATATGGCATATTGTGCCAATAAAATGGATAAAAATGACTTGGCACTGAGTCACTATCAGGAATCAATTGAATTAGGCTATCGTGAAGATGTTTCGATGCTTTACATGGCTCAAATATACAAGAATGCCGATAACGAAGAAAAAATGGTAAGTACACTAAAAACGGCTTTAGAAAAATATCCAAAAAGTAAATATCGTTCAGATATGCTTAAAATGATTACCATTCCAATGCTTAAAGAAGCTACCGAGCCATTTAATGAAGCTAATGAACTGGCCAAAGCAGCAGCATCGGGTGATCCTAACGATTACCTGGCCAACATGTCGAAAGCTGTAGCCAAGTTTAAGGAAGCAAAACCATTATTTGAAGAAGTTTTGAAAATTGACCCTCAAAACTCACAGGCAAAAACATATTTAGGCGCCTGCGAAGACAATATCCGTTCTTATAACGATTACAGAGACAGTTTAAATAATTAAGCACCTTTTGTTTTTCGTATAAGAGAGGCCTCGACATTGTGAAAATGATGGGGCCTCTTTTCTTGTTCGGAACGTACCATTTACCAGTATATTGATACTTTCTGTGAAGCCGGATTTGTAATTAAAAAGTTTGTTGTTATTTATGGCATGGGATTGAACTTTTCCACATCCCAATGCGCTCAGCGAAGTTCAGATACAAGAGGTAAATAATATAAAAATATTCACGTTGAAATTTTTTTCATCGGCAATAGCTTGTATTTTTAACCTTCAAAAGGTTACAAATAAAAAATGAAAAAATGGCGAATAAGAAAAAAGGAAAAGTAGTTCAAATGTTGAGTCCCAAAAAATATATACGTCAAAAGGCGCGTAGCTTACCAATTTTTGAGTGCTATGTCAATACCGATTGGCAAGAAGCAGGGATAGCTAATATTATTGTATCCCGAAAACACTCTAACAGCAATATAACCATGGGCTTGTATTTGGTCGATCTAAAGTGCCTTGGTGTAAAAGAAGCATTTTACCATTTCAATATAAGCAATATAGAATACCGTGAATTTATTGATAAATTAAGCAAAAATGCCGATACCGCAACCATTCCATACGCCTTGGCACACAACATCATTTTTGCAGGGTTGGAATATGCTGAAGAATTTGGCTTTAAACCCCATCCCGAATTTAACTCGGTTGCACAATACATAATCGAAGAAGATACCGACGATATAGAACTAATAGATATTGAGTGTGGTATGGATGGTTTGCCATGTTACGTAAAGGGGCCATACGATTCTGAAGTGCAGAGCAAATCTATAATTGCACAGCTCGAAAAAGCAGCCGGCCCGGGTAATTATAATTTTATTGATACAATGGATGAAGACTTTGACGATGAAGACTTCGATGATGAAGAATTTGATGATTTTGATGAAGATTATTTTGATGATGAATATTATGATGATTATTATGATCCTTCTCTGAGTTTTAATGAAAGTTTGATTGAAGGCAGCAAAACATTTCAGTTTAAAGTAGTACTCAATGGACTATGCGATCACCCTGTTTGGAGAAGAATCACAGTACCTTCGTATTATACTTTTATGCACATGCACTATGTTTTACAGTTAGCTGTAGGCTGGGGAAACAACCATTTATTTCAGTTTTCTGACAAAGGGTTCGAATCGGAAACTGCAATTACTAAAATATTTGAGCATTTAGATGCTGGCGACCAGAAACAGGTTGAAGCAGAAGAAACTCCGCTCAGCCAAATTTTCAAAAAAACCGGCGATACCTCTGTATATATTTATGATTTTGGCGATGCGTGGGAACACACCTTAACACTCGAGAAAATACTGCCCAAAAAGTCGCACATGCCTGAAGTGCTGGATGTCAAGGGGGCTTGTCCGCCCGAAGATTGCGGAGGCGTTTATGGATATGAAAACATGCTCGAGGTTATAGCCGATAAAAGCAATCCCGAATCTCTGGAATATAAAGAGTGGCTCGGGATGGATGAAGATGAAGAATGGGATTCGAATGAATTTGATTTGCAAGGAACGAATAATATGCTAACCGGCTTATTTGAAAAGTTATGGAACAAACATACTTAGAAATAATAAATACCTCAATAACCTCCCAATGGATAAATACATAGAACAACTCATTGAAGACCTGGAACTGGCCGCCCAGAACCCGCCAAAACAATCTTATTTTGAAAGTCCTCCTGTTTTTGAAGATAACCCGCCAATGGCAGAACTTTCATCAATTCCGTTTAAGACCATTGAAGAGTTAACGGGAATAAAACAAGAAGTCTTTCCCATTTTCGATGTACTTCAATACCGCCATTGGACTTCTGTACTTGAAGCTATATTTAAACTTTTCGATTCACTTTTCATTAAATTGATTGATGTACCTAAAGGGATTCCCAAAGAGTACCTTTACGATATAATAACCACCAATTGGCATCAACCTGTGCAGTACCTTCCCGAGTCGGGAATGGATCTTGAACTTTGCATCGGCGATCCAATAAAATGTCCTTATGGCGATTATTGCGACTGCGGTCATGAGTGGCCTGATGACGAAGAGCATTTTGAATTGGAACGGAAGATTCCGGATATCTATGAAGCTTATATTCCCAAAATAGCCAAAATAATAGATGAAGGCATGGTTTGTTCACTTAACACCAAAACTCTTGAATTAAAAACAATTCCTTTATCGGTATATGAAAATCCCGACAAGCTTGATGCACTAACCGAAGATGAGAATGAAGATGGAAATCTCGAAATCAATATTTTCGAAAAACATTTTTGGGTTGAGCCACTGCTAAAATACGAAATTGCCGATATGATGGAAGATTTTACAAATTTCCTGCTCAACCAAGCCCTGCAAGAAAAGTTGTTCAAAGCACTGAATTCGAAAAACTGGCTCGAACAATTCCATGCCATTATCTCTAATTCTGATGAAAAACAAAACTGGCTCAATTTTAAGCAAACCCGGCTCGAAGAACATGCCAGGGCAACTATATGGCAAGACATTAAATTCAACAACAAATACGCAGAAATGAACGGGCTCTTCAACGATGATGGCTCCAGAATTGACCCTGAAACAGTACCAACACCAAGCCTCTGCATGACATGCAAATCGTTTTACACCGGCGATGCCGAAGAAAATATTCTTTGTATTTTGAACCGTAGCGACCAAAAGGGAGAACCCGATTTTAAATGCTATGCTTATAAAAGTATTTAATTGCGCAATAATCAATAAATATAAACAGTAAAATACATTTTTGCATTTTTGTAGTAATTCAACATTGGTATGGGGTTGACAATAAGTTTATTTTTTATAAATTTATGGCTCAAACAATAAATTTATATTTATAAATTATTATCCCCAATGAAATTCAAAATTACCCTAAAGCGCAAACGCCAACAAAAAATTCTTCCAGTTGATTACCAATACTATATTGGTGCATGGATTTACAAAGTTATTGGTCGTGCCGATAGTGGCTTTGCTTCCTTTCTGCATTCGCACGGATATAAGTTCGGCAACAAACAGTTCAAACTATTTTGCTACTCGCCACTTGATTTTGGCAGGGCAAAACTATGGAAAGAAAAATCGCTATTCGAGCTTGATTCCGAAACAGCCCGTTTACAAGTATCGTTTTGCTTGCCCTATGCTGCCGAACGATTCATTATTGGATTGTTCAATCACCAGAAAGTTTACATAGGCGACAAGTTCAACGGTATTGATTTTACGGTAGGTCAAATAGAACGCCTCCCCGAACCTGCTATATGCGAAACCATGAAATACCGGGCAAAATCGGCTGTTGTAGTAAGCATTAAAAATGAAAACGATAAATATGCCAAATACTTATCGCCCAATGACGAAAACTACAGTCAATTACTCAAAAACAACCTTCAACAAAAAAATGAAGTATTTGGAAGCAACACGGCGCTTCTGCATAATTTTGATTTTAAAATAAACAATACACCCAAATCGAAACTAATAACAGTAAAGCCCTATACCCCACAACAAAGTAAGATAAGGGGCTTTGTTTACGATTTCACGCTTACTGCCCCACCCGAAATACATGAATTGATTCTTAATTCAGGGTTGGGAGAGAAAAACTCAACGGGTTTTGGCTGGTGCGAGGTGAAACCCCCAAGTCCTAAAGGAGGAGTACTCAAACACTGACAGGTCTATCGACTCTGTCAGGTTTTATGAGGTGAAATAGACAATTAAAATCATTTCAGCACCGACAGCATCCGCAGCCCCTGTTGGCGTTGAAGGATAGTAATATAAAAACAAAAACAGATGCAACAGAACGAAAAACTGGAACATGGGCATTTTTACCACATCTACAACCACGGTGTGGGAGGCCGCGACCTTTTTCGGAATTCTGATAATTACCTGCATTTTTTGTTGTTGTACGATAAATATATTGAACCTATTGCAGAAACTTATGCATGGGTGCTGATGAAAAATCATTTTCATGTGCTGGTGCGGATTAAGGAAGAAAAGGACGTTGGTTTTTATA